>JAPOTO010000059.1 GCA_026709135.1 Gammaproteobacteria bacterium
TGCGCAGAATGACGGGGCAAGGCGTCGAGCAGTCTCGGGAACAGAGCCTTGAATTCTGCACTGAGGGAGCGCGGCGCTTAGCGGAAGGGGCCCGGCGCTAGCCGGGAAGGAATCCGCTTACCGACGGCAAGCGACCGGTGTTCGGGGAATTCACATATGCAACGGAAAATCCTGCCACGCGACTGGCGCATCCGGTTTGGGCTGCTGGTTTCGCTGTTCTGGTTCGCCTTTCTTGGCATCTATGTGCAGATGAATGTGGGCTGGTCGCGCTTCATGGCGCTGCCGATCGCCGAGATGGGGAATTTTCTCGAGGGCGCCTTCGCCTTTCTGGCCTTTCTCTGGCTGGTCATCGGCCTGTTCATCCAGCAATCGGTGCTCGCGGAGAACAACGAGGAGCTGCGGCGCAGCAATCTCAACATCGAAAAACAAACCCAGGCCATCGCCGCCACCGAACTCAACGCCCGCCAGGAAACCTTCTTCAAAATCGCCGAGAGCACGCGCCGGCAACTCGGGGCCGTTGTCGGCATGCTGTTCATTTCCAGCCAAGGGCCGACGGGCAACGGCAGTTACGACAACGAACAGTTGCGGGAGGACTGGCGCGAGTTCGCCCGCGGCGATTCCGAGCTGTTCTCGCGCAAGCTGATCAGCATGATCGCCAACGAAACCGGGGAACCGCCGGAGGAACTTTTCTTCGGCACCGAAATCCGCCGCAACCACACCGACAACTTCATCGCCGGTTTCGAGCGGCTGCTCGATCTCGCCCGGGAATGCGACACCGATAACCTTATCGCCGATTCGCTGGTAGTATCGGCGCATGGGCTGCTCGCCGCGCGCATGCGCGAGATGCACCCGGGCTACGCGTTTCAGGCATTCGATGTGACCGACTCGCAGGAATACCTGCAACGGTACATGGGCGAGGACAAGCCGAAACCGCCGGCGCGGGCCTGAGCCGCCGCCGCAATTCCAACCGTTCCGCAAAGGAGGAGTGAAACATGGATCCACTGATCGCGCTGGTCGCCGCGCTGGCGATTCTCGAGTACATGGGTTTTGGCTTGGCGACGGGCCGGGCGCGGCTGAAGTATGAAATCGCCGCGCCGGCGACGACGGGCAACGAGATTTTCGAGCGCCATTTCCGCGCCCAGCAGAACACCCTGGAGCAGCTCGTCGCCTTCATTCCGGCGCTGATCCTCTGCGGGATGTTCAGCAACACCACCGCCGCCGCGGTGGCCGGGCTGGTGTTCATCACCGGCCGCCTGCTCTACTACCGGGCTTATGTGAACGATCCCAAGAGCCGCAGCCTCGGCTTCGCCCTCGGCTTTTTCGCCATGATCTATCTGCTGATCGCCAGCCTTGTCGGCGTAATCGGCGCGATGATGTAGCCAGCCGTGAATCCGCAGCCCGCCCCGGCCAGGTTTTCGGTACTTGGACAACTCGCGCTGTATGCGCTCTATACCGTTGCGGGCCTGGTGGCGATCGTCTGGCTGCTTGGCCTGGCGGCGGGCAGCACCGGCAGCGCGGTGACCGGCGGGGCCATCGACACCGGAAACAACGCCATCACCATCGCCCTGCGCACCGAGCCGCCACAACTCGATTACGGCCGCGCCACCGATTCAATCAGTCTCACCGTGCTGTTCCACACCGTGGAGGGTTTGCTCACCTACGACGACAACATGGCGCTGATTCCCGGCGTTGCCGAGCGCCACGAAATCCGCGGGGATGGCGCCACCTTCTGGCTGCGCGGGGATGCCCGCTGGAGCAACGGCGAGCCGGTCACCGCCCACGATTTCGTCTTTGCCTGGCGGCGGGTGCAGGATCCGGCCACGGCTTCGGCCTACGCCTTCATCATGTATCCGGTGAAGAACGCCGAGGCGATCAACCGCGGCGAGTTGCCGCCGGAAGCGCTCGGCGTGCGCGCCCTCGGCGACCGCGTGCTCGAAGTCGAATTCGAGCGGCCCACGCCGTATTTCGACAAGCTCGTCGCCTTCGTCACCTTCTACCCGGTCAACGAGGCATTCTTCCAATCCACCGATGGCCGCTTCGGCGCTTCCGCCGACATGCTCCTCTACAACGGCCCCTATGTGATGAACGAGTGGATTCACAGCGCCTCGATGCGCTGGGACCGCAACCCCGATTACTGGGGCGGCCACAAGGGATTCATCGACACGATCCACGTGGGCTACATCACCCAGGACGTCAACGCCCGGCTCAACCTGTTCAAGGATGGCCAGATCGCCGACACCCAGCTCGTGCCACAGATGCTCGGCGAGGCGATGGAGCGGCGCTGGCAGATCGACCGTTCGATGGATGGCACGGTGTTCTTCCTGCAACTCAACTTCCGCGATGGCCGGCTCACCGCCAACAAGAATTTCCGCAAAGCGCTGCTGTACGCCCAGGATCCGGTGGAATTCGTCTACAAGGCGCTGAAAGAGCCGAGCTATATGCCGGCGGTGAGCCTTTTCCCCTTCTGGATTCGCGGCGCCGAAGGCTATTTCCGCCAAGAGCATCCGCCGACTCCGCACGAGTACAACGTGGCCAAGGCCCGCGAACATCTCGAACTCGCCCGGCGGGAACTTGGCCTGGAAACCTTCCCGCCGATCCACCTGCTCGCGGACGACAGCCCGCTTGGTTCGATTTCCTCGGAGTACTATCAGGCCGTCTACACCCGCAATCTCGGCCTCGAGCTGCGCATCGACAAGCAGATTTTCAAGCAGCGCCTGGCGAAGATGGACGCCGGCGAGTTCGATATCGTCGTCAGCGGCTGGGGCCCCGACTACGATGACGCGCTGACCTTCGGCGACCTGTTCTCCTCCTGGAATCTGAACAACCGCGGCCGCTACGCCAGCCCGGAGATGGACGCCCTCGTGCGCATCGCCCAGTCGGAGTTGGACCCGGTGAAGCGCATGGCGGCCTTCGGCGAGATTCAAGATCTGGTGCATGAGGATGTGGTCATCGTGCCGATGTACGAGCGCGGCTGGTCCTTTGTGGTTGATCCGCGGCTGAAAGGCTTCAAGCGCCGGGCCGTGGGCCCCGAGGTGGACTACACCTACGCCCGGATCGACGGCCGGGCGGCTGACTGAACGCATGCGGTTCACGCTGCTCATGTGGCCAGGCGGCGGCATGGCCTGGTATGTCTGCAAGCGCCTGCTGCAGGGTGTGCTGACGGTCTGGTTCATCGCCACCGCCACCTTCTTCGCCATGCACAACGTGCCCGGCGACCCCCTGCTCAACGACCGCGCGATGACGCCGGCGATCCGCGCCAATCTCGAGGCGCGCTATGGCCTCGACCAGCCGCTGCTGAACCAGTATCTGATTTATCTCGGCAATCTCGCCCGCGGCGATTTCGGCATCTCCTTCACCCAGGAGAACCGCCAGGTCAACGACATCATCCGCGAGCATTTTCCAGTCTCCGCCACCCTGGGGATTCTGGCGGTGGTGTTCGCCGCCGCCGGAGGCGTGCTCTGGGGCGCGCTGACGGCGCTGTACCGCAACCGGCTGCCCGATTACCTCATCATGTTTCTGGTGATTCTCGGCATTTCGGTGCCGAGTTTCGTGGTCGCCGCGCTGAGCCAGTTGGGCCTGGTCAGCTTGAACAATCTGACCGGCCGCAGCCTGCTGCCGGTGGCGGGTTGGGGCAGCGTCTACCACATGCTCGCCCCGGCGCTGGTGCTGGGCTTGAGCACCATGGCCTACCTGACGCGGCTGATGCGTTCCTCGATGCTCGAAATCATCGACTCGGATTTCGTCCGCACGGCGCGGTCCAAGGGGGTGCCGCCGGCGCTCATCTTCTCGCGCCATCAATTGCGCAACGCGATCCTGCCCGTGGTGACCGTGCTCGGCCCCCAGATCGCGGTGATCACCACCGGCGGATTCGTGGTGGAGCTGGTGTTCGCGATTCCCGGCCTCGGGCGCTTCTTCGTCGAGGCGGTGCAGCAGCTCGATTACACGGTGATCATGGGCACCACGGTGTTCTACGGCGCCTTCCTGGTGTTCATGGTGATCGTCGTCGATCTGCTCTACGGCGTCATCGACCCCCGGGTGAGGCTGCAATGAATGGGGGTGCGTCATACGCGGTGCCGCCAACCCGCCGCTGCCGACCGGGCCTATGCGGCGGACGCCGTGAATACGTCCCTGCAGACTCTGTTCAGGCATCCCTGCCTTCAAAGCCGCCGCATATGCCTGGTCGGCAGCGGCTCAATGCGCGGGAGCGGCGAACTCATGTATAGCGCCGCCGATTTTCTGCCGGCCGGGGAGCGGCGCGACGCGCATGGCATCAGCCGGCCTTCGCTTTCGTATCTGGAGGACGCCTGGCTGCGGCTCAAGGCGAACCGGCGGGCGCTGGTTTCGCTGTATCTGGTGATTGGGCTGTTGCTGTTCACCATCGCCGGGCCCTGGGTTTGGCGGATCGATCCGGCCGCCCAGGATCTCGATCAGGTGAGCCAGCCGCCGGGTGTGGACCGGGCCGCCTTGATCGTTCCCGAATACCAATCCTGGGACGGGTCGGGGCCGGAGGGGCCGCTGCATGTGGTTGGCGACGCCACTTCGCAATCGGTGCGGCTGAAATGGGACGCGCTGCCGGGCGCCAACGGGCATCGGGTGTACCGCAACGTCTTTCCCGTCGGCCCCGAGCTCGCCTACGGCATGCCGCTGGCGGAGTTCTACAACAATGCGATTCTGTACCACGAGGACCGGCTCGACCTGCGGCCGGGGCGCTATTACTACTCGGTGGTCGCACTCGGGGCCGATGGCGCGGTAACCGACAATCACCAGACGATACCGGTCGATGTGCGGCGGGTCACCACGCTCGCCGAAGCCCGGGAGCGCGGCCTGAGCGGCGAACAGACCGGCGAACTCGCGGTGGGCGATTCCATCGAGCTGCAACCGCATCCGTTCGGCACCGATTATCTCGGCCGCGACATGCTCGCCAGGCTCATGGCCGGAGCGCGCGTGTCGCTGTTCATCGGCATCGTCGCGCCCGCGCTGTTCGTGCTGTTCGGCGTGGCCTTCGGCGCCACCGCCGGATTCATCGGCGGCAGGGTGGACCAGCTCATGATGCGCTTCGCCGATTTCGTCGTCGCGCTGCCCTTCCTGCTGTTCATGATCCTGTTCAAGATCGCCTTCGGCATCGGGCCGGGGGAAAGCGGGGTGATGCCGATGCTCGTGGCGATGGTGGTGCTGCTGTGGCCGGCCACCGCGCGGCTCGTGCGCGGCCAGATTCTGCAACTGCGCGAGGCGGCCTATGTGCAGGCTTCGCAGTTGCTCGGGGCGCGAACCAACTACCTGGTGCTGCGCCATATGCTGCCGAACACCCTCGGCGTGGTGCTGGTGACGCTGACCTTCGAGATTCCCAAGGCGATTTTCGTCGAGGCTTTCCTTTCCTTCATCGGCATGGGGGTGGCGCCGCCGACGCCATCCTGGGGTTCGATGTCGAACGAGGGCATCGCCACGATGCTGACCACGCCCCATGAGCTGATCTTTCCGGCGTTGTTCATCAGCATCACCGTGCTCGCCTTCAATCTGCTTGGCGACGGCCTGCGCGACGCCCTCGACGCGCGCATGAGGAACGCCGGATGAGTGCCGCCCCACTGTTGAGCGTGGAAGACCTGCATGTGGAATTCTCCACCCACGGCGGCACCGTCCAAGCCGTGCGCGGGGTGAATTTCGCGGTGGATGCGGGGCGCACGCTCGCCATTGTCGGCGAGTCGGGCTGCGGCAAATCGGTCAGCGTGCAGAGTGTGATGGGGTTGATTCCCATTCCGCCGGGGCGGATCAGCGCCGGCTCGGCGCGCCTGCGCGGTGTGGAGATTCTCGGCAATAATTTGATCGACGGGCGCGATGTGCGCGGCGCCGAAATCGGCATGATCTTCCAAGACCCGATGACTTCGCTCAACCCCACCATGACCATCGGCGCCCAGATCGCCGAGCCCTTGCGGGTGCATCGCGGCTATGGTGCCGGCCGTGCCCGGGAGGAGGCGATCCGCCTGCTCGATTCCTGTCGCATCCCCGAAGCGCGCAAACGCGCGGGGCAATACCCGTTCGAGTTCTCTGGCGGGATGTTGCAGCGCGCGATGATCGCCATGGCGATTTCCTGCAAGCCCGCGCTGCTGATCGCCGACGAGCCCACCACGGCGCTCGATGTGACGATCCAGTCGCAGATTCTCGACCTGATGCGCGAACTGCAGGGCGAGACCGGCATGGCGATCATCCTCATCACCCACGATCTCGGCGTGGTGGCGCGGATGGCCGATGAAGTCGCGGTGATGTACGCCGGAAAAATCGTCGAACACGGCTCGGTGGACGACATCTTCTACCGCTCGGCGCATCCCTACACCTGCGGCCTGCGTTCGGCGATGCCGGTCAACGACCGCTCGCGGCACGCCGAACTCAAGCCCATCGAAGGCCGCCCGCCGGACTTGTTCGCCCCGCCCCCAGGCTGCGGCTACGCCCCGCGCTGCCCCCACGCGATGCAACTGTGCGGGCGCGAACATCCGCCAGAGTTCGCGATTGGCCCCGGCCGCACCCGGCCCGATCCAGCCCATTACAGCCGCTGCTGGCTGCACCACGAGTTGAACCGCCAGCGCCCGCCGGAGCTGCACTTCCGTGAATAGCCCCCAGCGCGCGAACGCCCCACTCGTCGAAGCTGAACAATTGAGCAAGTATTTCGATCTTGGTGGCGGGCAGCGGGTTCACGCGGTGGAGGATGTCAGCCTGGCCGTGGCGCCGCGGGAAATCGTCGGTCTCGTGGGCGAAAGCGGCTCGGGCAAATCGACTTTCGGCAAGACCCTGCTCGGCCTGTATCCCAAATCCGCCGGCCGGGTCCGCTATCGCGGCGAAGCCCTGCCCGGGCGCTATTCGCCGGCGGATTTCCGCCGTTTGGCGAAGAAAATGCAGATGATCTTCCAGGACCCATACGCCTCCCTGAACCCGCGCATGACCGTGGGCGAGATCATCGGCGAGGGCCTGCGCCTGCATACCGACCTGCCGAAGCCGGAAATCAATCGCCGCGTCGCCGCCTGGCTCGACCGCGTTGGGCTCACCGGCGACCACGGCTCGCGCTATCCCCACGAGTTCTCCGGCGGCCAGCGCCAACGCATCGGCATCGCCAGGGCGCTGATTTTAGAGCCCGAATTCGTCGTCTGCGACGAACCGGTTTCGGCGCTCGATGTTTCGGTTCAGGCCCAGGTTGTCAACCTGCTCGGCGAATTGAAGGAATCACTCGGCCTGACCCTGCTGTTCATCGCCCACGACCTGTCCATGGTGCGTCACGTCAGCGACCGCATGGCGGTGATGTATCTCGGCTCACTCGTCGAAATCGGCGCCGCCGACGCGGTCTACTTCGAGCCGAAACACCCCTACACCGAACTCCTCGTCGGCTCGAACCCAGAACCCGACCCCAAGGCCGAACGCGCCCGGGGCGCGGTCGAGGCGCAGGGAGAAATCCCCTCGCCGGTCAACATTCCGCCCGGCTGCCGCTTCGCCGGCCGCTGCCCGAAAGTGATGGACATCTGCCGCCAATCCACCCCCGAATTGACCCCCCTGCGGGACGCCAACCGGCTGGTGGCCTGCCACCTGTACGCGTGAACCAAAAATGAACCGGACGCGGGCGGATGCCGTAACTCTGACTTTGCCGTTGCGTTTTGCTGGTGGCCAACGCCTCGGGCCGTCATTCCTCGGCCTCGCGCGGACCAACGTGAACACTCGCCTATGCTCAAGCACCTGAATCTGATCTGGTTCGGCGTCGTCGCGGTGGCGACGCTGGTCGTCATTCTCAATCCAGGACTGCTCGACCGGGAGGCGCTGGCGGATTTCGTGGCGCGTTTCGGCACCGTGGCCTTCATCGTTTACGTGCTGCTTTGCCTGACGCGCTCGCTGTTGCTGATCCCGAGCACGCCATTCATCTTCGCCGGCGCCATCGCCTTCCCCGACTGGCCTTTCGCCGTGCTCGCGGCCTCGATGGCGGGCGTGTTGAGCGGTTCGCTGCTGATTTACAGCTTCCCCGGCATCGGCGGCTACGACGAGCGGCTCAAGGCGCGCTACCCGAAACAGATCAACTCGATCCGCGAGCGCATGCAAAGCCGCGGCGCCTGGTGGGTAACCATGGGCTGGGCCGCCTTCCCCCTCGTCCCCACCGACCTGATCTGCTATGTCGCCGGCCTCGCCAAAATGCCAGTAGTCAAAATGGCCATCGCAGTCCAGATCGGCTCCTTCCCCTTCATGGCCATCTACGTCTTCACCGGCGCCGAACTCGGCACCATCCTGCTGAGTTGACTCGCCGGCTGTCGAGCATGCGGGATTCGGATCGCGCGGCGGCATTCTGGCGCATGACCGGAGAGCGGCCCATGAGCGGATGCGTCCATGGGATTCCGCAATCTTCTTGATGCGGACCCCGCGGGATGGTTGTCAGCGCGGGGCGGGGATGCCGTAGTGGCGGAGGGTGCCTTCCATCGAGGGTTTGGCGAGGCGGATGCGTTCGGCGTCCAGCAGGAAGGAAAAGATCAGCCCTAGGCCGAGGATGAGCATGCCGATGAGGAAGCAGTAGATCACGGCGCGGTCGGGGTGGAAATCCTTGTAATAGCCGACGTAGAGCGGGCCGACGATGCCCGCGGCGGCCCAGGCGGTGAGCATGGCGCCGTAGATGGCGGACATGTTCTTGCTGCCGAACACGTCGATGATGAACGAGGGCATGGTGGCGAAGCCGCCGCCGAAACAGAGCAGGATGTAGCAGACCAGCGCCGAGAACACCCAGGGGTCGCGCTCGGTCATCAAAATCGCGAACACGATCATCTGGCTCGCGAGCAGGATGCGGAACACCGTGACCCGCCCAATATGGTCGGAAAGCAGGCCCCAAACCAGCCTGCCCAGGCCGTTGAACAGCGAACTCACCGCGATCAGCATCGCGCCGTATTCGGCGAGGATCAATGGATCGAGATTCGGGTCGGCGATCCCCCAGACATCCTGCAGCAGCGGCGACTGGAAGCTGATAACCGAAATGCCCGCGGAGATGTTGAAGAAGAAGATTAGCCAGATGATGATGAACTCCCGGGAGAGCAGGCAGCGGCGGACGAATCTTGGGTGGTCGGCGCCGATTGGCTCGGGCGGGGCGGGCGCGCTTCCCGCCGGCGGCGCGAAGCTCTCCGGCGGGTCCACGATGAACAGGCTGAAGGGGATCAGTATGGCGGCGAAGATGATCCCCAGCCACATGAAGATCTGCGGCAGATCCTCGTTCGTCTGCACCACCAGGAACGGCGCCAGCAACTGGCTGAACAGAAAGGCGCCGACGCCGAATCCCATCACCACCAAACCAGTCGCCAAGCCCTTGCGGTCGGGGAACCACTTGGCCGCGGTGGCCACCGGCGTCACATAGCCGAAGCCGATGCCGGCGCCGCCGATGACGCCGTAGCCGAAATAGAACAGCAGCAGATTGTTGTATTCCAGCGCGAGCGCGGCGATGAGGTAGCCCAATGGGAACAGCGTGCTGCCGGCGAGGGCGAGCTTGCGCGGGCCAAGTTTGGGCAGGGCCATTCCCGCCCAGGCCGCGGCGATGCCGAGGGAAAATATGGTGATGCCGAAGGCCATCGCCGTGTCGGTGTTGGTCCAGCCAAGCTGGCGCACGAGCATGGTCTGGAAGAAACTCCAGGCGTAGACCGTGCCGAAGCACAACTGCAAACCCGTGCAGAGCAGGACGATGACGCCCCGCGGCACCGCGATCATGCTGTTCTTGGCTAGCCCTTCAGGTTGCACAGGTCAAAATTCGCGGCAAAATTCGCGGCAGGCTTCAGGAAGGTTCCGGGTAGGGGTCGTCGCCGAGTTTCTTCGGGTCGGATACCTTGGAAAAATAAAGCAGCAGCCGGGCGAGCTGTCCGGCCTCGTCGTCGCGCTCGAGCAGCGGGTTCTGCTCCGCCCCGCCGGCCTCTTGTTCGGCCCTGGCGAGTTGCACCGCGTAGCCGAGCAGCCGCTCCACCGGCTTGGCGGCGAGATTCATCAGCGCGACGGCGGCGATGATGCCGACGAGGAAAATCGACGAAATAAGATACATCTGCTGACCCACCGCTTGCTGGATCTTCAGGGTGATGATCGACTTGTCCATGCCGATATGCACCGCGCCGGCGACGCCGGCGAGAATCGGGCTGCCGACTTCCACATAGGTGTCGGCGCCGAACAACTGCCGCTCGACGGTTTCGGTGTTGGTCGGGTCGGAGGCGAGGATTTCCTCGGGAATGCCGGGCACGAAAGTGTGGGCGAGGAATTCGCCGTTCTCGTCGGCGATATAGATGTAGCTGATGCCCTGAATCTCGAGGAACTGGTCGATCAGTGATTGCAGGGCGGAGAGATCGCGGTTGAGGATGATGTCCACGCTGGCGTCGGCGATGGTCTGGGCGATGCCCGCGCTGTTGGATTCATATTCCTCGGAAAGTTGCGAGTCCACCGTGGCGATGCATACCCAGGAAGTGGATACGGCGATGATGCCAAACAGCAGAAAGATGCCGAACAGCGGCACCCGGAACAGTTTCTGCACGGTCAAGTCCAAGCCAGCCATTTTCATATCAACCAAACCTCGCTTGCCAATCCTCCAGCGGAACGAACCGGTCCTGCTCGACCACCGTGTAATAGAGCCGGCGCATCCCCTGCCGGCGCTCGGGTGAAAACGAAATCAACTCGCCAATGCCGAGATCGAAATCCCGCACCGTGAATATCGCTTCCTCCAGCCGCGCCCGGTTCGGGGAATCGCCGAGCCGGGTGAGTATTTCCGCCATCATCTTGGCGTTGGCGAAGCCTTCGAGGCTGGTGAAGCTGCGCTCGAAAGGCGCGTAGCCAGGCTGGCGCAGGGCCTCGGGAACCTGCGGGTTGTTCTGGCGCATCAGCGCGCTGTATTCCCGCACGATCGGAATCGAGTCATCCTCGTAGCTCGGCACCACCTGGGAGTTGACGAGCCAGCGCGTGTACGGCGCGCTTTCGCCGACGCTTTCGATAATCAACTGAAGCAGATTCTCGCTGCCGACGAAAGAGAGGTTGGCGATGGGCGCCTCGATGCCCCCATCCACCGCGTCGCGCAGGAACGCGGCGCAGGCGCCATACGCGCCGATGCAGATCACCGCGTCGGGATTGCCGTTCCTGAGGATTGCCACCTGCTCGCGCATGCTGCTGGTGAACGCAGCGCCGCGGGTGTAGGTCGCCTCGGCGACGATTCTCTCTCCATAGGCGCCGAGGGCGGCGCGAACGCCGGCCCAGCCGCTGCGCCCGTAGGCGTCGGCCTGATAGAAAACCGCGATCCGCCGCCTGCCGATGGAGAGGAAATTCTCCACCAGCCCGGCGGTCTCCTCGAGGTACGAGGCGCGCAGGTTGAAGGCGAATTCACCGTAGGGCGGCTCGCGCTGGGGCTGGGCGCCGGTGAACGGAAAGAAGATGTAGACATTCTCCTGCTGGAACTTCTTCAGGATGGGCAGCACCCGGGTGACCGTTGGCGTGCCGACATAGCCGAACAGGGCAAACACCCGGTCGCGCAGCAGCAGCTCCATCGTGTTCTGCACCGAGGGAACCGGCTGGTAGCCATCGTCGTAGAGCTTGAGGACGATGCGCCGCCCGTTGATTCCCCCCTCGGCGTTGATCTGGGTGAAATACGCCTGGGCGCCGCGGTACAACTCGATGCCAAGACCCTGGGACGGGCCGGAGAACGCGGCGGAGGTGCCGAGCACGATTTCCTCGTCCGACACGCCTTCGTAGGATTCGCCGTCCGCCATGGGCTGGGCCAGGGCGAGGCGCGGCCCGAGCCAAGGCGAAGCCAAGCCGCCCAGCAGGCCGGAGTAGAGGAATTTGCGTCTGTTGAATCCGCTCATGGCATGTGATCAGGCAATAGCGGCAAAGTTACCGGAATTGTCGGCAAATGTCATCGATTTTTTCGATGGGCTTTTCGATGAGCATGGCCATTCAATCATTGATTCCACGATCCAGGTGGGAACCGGGTGGACATCCACCGGAAACCCACTTAGCATACTTCGCCCCGCCGGACGCCGAAGCGGCTGAAGAGGCCCGCCATGACCAGATCATTCGCATTATCCACTATTTTTTGGGCTTGCTGTTCCACTCTCGCGCAAGCCGCGGAATCCGGGACAGCCTCCGCCGAACTCGCGGCCGCGGCCGAGGGCTGGTTCGAAGCCTCGCTGGAGTTGAATCCGTTGCGGGCCACCTACCTCGGCGACGGCCGCTTCAATGACCGGCTCGCGAACTATCTCGGCGCCGAGCACCGGGCCGCCTCCGCGGCGCTGGACCGGGAATATCTCGACCGCATCCTCGCCATCGACCCCGAGCCGCTCGACCGGCAGGACCGCCTCACCTTCGAGATTTTCCGGCTCAATCTCGAGAACAGCTTCGAAATGCGCGGGTTTCCCGAGCATCTGCTCGCCATCAACCAGTTCTACTCCTTCGCCAACCAGTTCGCCCAGCTCGGCAGCGGCACCAGCGCCCACCCTTTCGCCACCGAGAAGGACTACCGGGACTTCCTGGCGCGCATCGCTGATTTCGTCGTCTTGACCGACCAGGCCATCGCCAATCTGCGCGTGGGCCTCGACAGCGGCGTAACCCAGCCGCGGATTCTAATGGAGCGCACCATCGGCCAACTCAACGCCCTCAACCAGGATTTCCCCGACAGCGTGTTTTACGGACCCATCGAAAACTTCCCGCAAGACTTGCCCGAGGCGGCGCGGGCCAGCCTGACGGATGATTTCACCCAAGCCTACGCGGAACAGCTCCGTCCCGCCCTCCGGAGGCTGCATGACTTCCTGCGCGACGACTATCTGCCGCGGACCCGCGCGAGCGTTGGCCTTTCCGACCTGCCCCAGGGGGCGGACTGGTACGCGGCGCTAGTGCGCCAAACCACCACCACCGACCTGACCCCCGAGGAAATCCACCAGATCGGCCTCGACGAGGTGGCGTCGATCCACGGCGAGATGCGGCAGGTGATGGAAGAGGTCGGCTTCGAAGGCGAGCTCGACGAGTTCTTCGAGTATGTCAAAACCGAACCGGACTTCTACTACGACGAGCCCGAACAACTGATCGAAGGCTACCGGGCCATGTCCGACCATGTGCAGAGCCTGGCGCCCGCGCTGTTCGAGCGCTTTCCCCGATCCGAGTTCGAGGTGCGCGCCGTCGAGCCCTTCCGCGAACAATCCGCCGCCGGCGGCTCCTATCTCGCGGGAACCCCCGACGGCTCGCGCCCCGGCATCTTTTACGCCAACACCTACGACATCGGCTCGCGGCCGAAATGGGAGATGGAATCGCTCTTCCTCCACGAGGCGATTCCCGGTCACCACTACCAGATTTCGCTGCAAAGGGAGATCGAGGATTTGCCGAGCATCCGCCGCTTCGGCGGCTATACGGCTTTCATCGAAGGCTGGGCCCTGTACACCGAATCGATCGGCAAGGAGCTTGGCCTGTACACCGACCCCTACCAGTATTTCGGCGCGCTCAACGCCGAGCTCTGGCGCGCCATCCGCCTCGTGGTCGACACCGGCCTCCACGCCAAGGACTGGAGCCGGGAGGATGTGCTCGCCTATATGTTCGAGAACTCCGCCCAGGGGGAAGCCAGCGCGGTCAGCGAAGCCGAGCGCTATATCGCCATCCCCTCCCAGGCGCTGGCCTACAAGATCGGCGAGCTGAAGATTAGGGAACTGCGCGACCGCGCCGAATCCGCCCTCGGCGGCGATTTCGACGTGCGCGAATTCCATACCCAGGTGCTGGAGGACGGAGCCCTGCCGCTGAGCCTGCTCGAAGCCAAGATCGACAACTGGATCGAATCGCGCCAATGAAAAATGCCACCCGGGGATGGCAATGTTCCGCCTGATCGCGCCGCTGCTGGCGCTGCCAATGCTCGCCTCCGCGCTGGCGCGGGCCCAGCCGGTTGAACTCGAAGACTGCCGCATCAGCGCCGGGCCGGGAATGCCGAGCATGGCGGCGCGCTGCGCGAACATCGTCAGGCCGCTCGACCCATCCGGCGCAGTCGGCGGTGAAATCGAATTGCGCGTGGCGGTGGTGCCGGCGCTCAATCTCAACCCCGAGCCCGACCCGCTCGTCCCGCTCGCCGGCGGCCCCGGCCAAGGCGCCGTGCAGCTTTACGCGCTCTTCGCCGGCGCATTCGAGCGCGTGCGGCGGGACCGGGACATTCTCCTCGTCGACCAGCGCGGCACCGGCGGGTCGGCGACTATGGACTGCGAATTCGACGACGATATCGTCGAAGGGCAGTACTCGGCGGAGCAGACCATCGAATACACCCGGATGTGCCTGGCGCAACTGCCCCATGATCCGCGCTTTTTCACCACCAGCGTCGCGGTGCGGGACTTGGAAGCCGTGCGCGAGGCGCTGGGCTACGGGCGGCTGAATCTGTACGGGGTTTCCTACGGCTCCCGGGTCGCCCAGCATTTCGCCCGGCGCTACCCGGAATCCACCCGCGCGATGATCCTCGATGGCGTCGCCGCGCCGCAGAAGGTGCTTGGCCCGGAAATCGCCACCGAAAGCCAGCGCGCGGTGGATGAAATTCTGGCGCGCTGCATCGAAGACTCCCACTGCGGCGAGCGCTTCCCGGATATCGATGAGACCTTCGCCCGGGTGGTGCGGACCTTGGCCGAGTCGCCGATGGAGATCGAAGTCCCCCACCCCAGCCACGGCCGGCCCGAGGCGCTGACTTTCGGCCGCAACGAGTTCGCCGGGGCAATTCGCCTGCTCGCCTACAGCCCGAGTTCGATCGCGCTGATCCCGCTGCTCGTCCACGAAGCCGGGGAAGGCCGCTACGGCCCGCTCGCGGCGCAATTCCTGGCGACGACGATCTCGCTCATGGACACCTTGTCGCTCGGCATGCACAACAGCGTGATGTGCACCGAGGATGTGGCTTTCTATGACGGCGAGGCGATCAACTACGATCTGCTCGAAGCCAGCTACATGGGGCCATTGCAGGTCGAGGCGCTCGAGGCGATCTGCTCGGTCTGGCCCGCCGGCCCAATCGACGAGGCGTTCAAGGCGCCGCTGGCGACGGAACTCCCCGTGCTGCTGCTTTCTGGAACCGCAGACCCGATCACGCCGCCAGCCTGGGCCGATCTCGCCATGGTGGAAATGGCCAACGCCCTCCACCTGATCGGCGAGGATCAGGGCCACGGCCAGGTCAATGTCGGCTGCATGCCCGACATCATCGCCGAATTCATCGCTTCCGCGGAGCTGTCGGCGCTCGATGCCCAATGCCTCCGGCGCAGTTTCGTGATGCCTTTCTTCGTCGATTTTTCCGGGCCGGCGCCATGATCGAAGTCGAAGGGATTCACAAATCCTTCGGCGCGGTCCATGCCGTGCGCGGGGTGAGCTTCGCGGCCGAAGACGGCCGCATCACCGGCCTGCTCGGCCCCAATGGCGCCGGCAAATCGACAACGCTGCGGGTGCTGTGCACCCTGCTCAAACCCGACCGGGGAGCGGCGCGGATCGATGGCGCCGATGTGGTCGCCGACAGCCTAGCGGCGCGGCGCAAGATCGGCTCGCTGCCACACGGCTCGGGCCTGTATCCGCGCCTCACCGCGCGGGAAAACATCGCCTATTACGCCCGCCTCTGCGGCCTTGAGCGCCGCGCAATCGCCGGCCGGGTCGAGGAGATCATCAACACACTCGATATCGGCGACTTCGCCGACCGCCGCGCCAAGGGCTTCTCCCACGGCGAGCGCACCAAGACCGCCCTCGGCCGGGCGCTGATCCACGATCCGCAGAACCTGATTCTCGACGAGCCCACCACCGGCCTCGATGTCATGGCCACCCGGGGCCTGCGCGAGTTGATCGTCAAACTGAAGGCGCAGGGGCGCTGCGTGCTGTTTTCGAGCCATGTGATGCAGGAAGTCGCCGCACTCTGCGACGACATCTGCATCATCGCCCACGGCAAGGTGGCGATTCACGATTCGGCCGATGGCATTCGGCAGCGCACCGGCCGCGACGATCTCGAAGACGCCTTCGTCGCGGCGGTGGCGATGGTGGAGGAAGCGTGATGCGCCCGGTTCTCACCGTGTTCGCGAAGGAAGTCATCGACAACCTGCGCGACCGCCGCTCGCTGCTCACGGCGCTGTTCGGCATGCCGATCGCGATGCCGATTTTTTTCGTGGTGCTCATCAGCTTTCAGATTGAGCGCAATATCGACTCGGCGGAGGAATTGATCGAACTGCCAGTCATCGGCGCCGAGCACGCGCCCAATCTGCTGCGCTATCTGGAAAGCCGCAATATCGACATCGTGGCGGGCCCAGCCGATGGCGCCGCCGCGGCGGAAGCCGTGCAGGCGGGCGATGAGGATGTGGTGCTGCTGATTCCAGCCGACTTCGGCGAGGAACTCGCCGGGATGATTCCGGCCACCGTCGAGCTGTATCTCGATCAGGCGAACACCTCGGGCAACGCCGACATCGGCCGCGTGCGCGACGCGCTGTTCGGCTACAACCAAGCCCTCGCCGGTATCCGGCTTTCCGCCCGGGGCGTCAACCCGGCGCTGCTGCGGCCGCTCAACATCGACCATATCGACGTTTCGACACCGAGCGGCCGCGCCGCGATTCTGCTCGGCATGTTGAGCTACTTCTTCCTTTTCGCCCTGCTCATGGGCGGCATGTATCTCGCCATCGACGCCACCGCCGGCGAACGCGAGCGCGGCTCGCTCGAACCGCTGTTGTCGCTGCCATTGGCGCGGGCGCATCTGATCATCGGCAAGATCGCCGCGACCTGCGTGTTCATGGCGATCGCCCTCGCGCTGTGCCTGCTGTCGTTCTTCGCCGCGCTCCCATTCCTGCCGCTTGAGCAACTCGGCATGACGCCGAATTTTTCGCTGGCCGTGGTGCTCGCCGCCTTCGCGCTGCTGCTTCCATTCACCCTGGTCAGCGCCTCGATGATGACGCTCGCCGCCTCGTTCACCAAAAGCTACAAGGAAGCGCAGACCTGGCTCGGCGTGCTGCTCCTGGTCCCGACCATGCCGATCCTCATCGTCAGCATTCTCACCGTGCAGCCGCGCTTCGAATTCATGTTCATCCCCGCCCTGAGCCAGCACCTGATCCTGGTGGACATCGTCAGCAATGAGCCGGTAAGCGCCTTGCACATCGCCATCTCCGCCACCAGCACCCTCACCCTCGGCGCCATCCTCACCTGGCTCTGCGTCCGCCTCTACCACCGCGAGGCGCTATTGGGTTGAACTCTGTAGGGAAGTCAATTCGATCACGTTCGATTGTTCGCGGTCGCCGCCGGAGAACAGGCTGACCAACTGGTCGCCCCAGGTGTATTTCTCGCGCATCAATTGGTTGATCGCGGCCCGGTTTTCGTTGCGGACTTGATGCGAGTAGGGCAGGGTGTTTCCGGCGCGGGTGAGGGTGACGGTGTCGCTGGTCCGCAGCCGGGTGAACCAGCCTGAACCCGTCTCGCCCCGGAGGTAGGGATGCCCGTCGTGGTCAACGATCCACAGCCTCGTGGTGACCTGCTCGCCCTGCTCGTTGAAGGTGTGCAACTCGACCACTTCGACCCGCTCCGACGCGGCGTATTGCAGCGCCCCGAATGCCGCGGCCAGAGCCAGCAAGACTCCCAGCATCCATAATGCGATCTTCTTCATGGCAGGCTCCTGGTTTGATCAGTTTTGTTCCCCTTCGACCGGCGGGCAGGCGCAGAAGAGGTTGCGGTCGCCGTAGGGGTTGTCGATGCGGTTGACGCTGGGCCAGAACTTGTCGGTGGTTCCGCGGCCCGCGGGGAAGGCGGCTTCGCGTTTGCTGTAGGGGCGCTGCCAATCCTCGTCGAGCAGGTCTTCGAGGGTGTGGGGGGCGTTGCGGAGGGGGTTGTCGTCGCGGGGGTATTGTCCCGATTCGACGGCGGCGATTTCGCCGCGGATGTGGATCATCGCGGCGATGAAGCGGTCGAGTTCGGCGCGGTTTTCGCTTTCGGTGGGTTCGATCATCAGCGTTCCCGCCACCGGGAAGGACATGGTGGGGGCGTGGTAGCCGAAATCCATCAGCCGCTTGGCGATGTCCTCGTCGGTGATTCCCGCCGCCTGCTTGAGCGGGCGCAGATCGATGATGCATTCATGGGCCACCATGCCGCCGCGGCCGGTGTAGAGCACCGGGAAGTGTTCGCCAAGCCTGCGGGCGATGTAGTTGGCGTTGAGAATCGCGACTTCGGTGGCCTTGCGCAGGCCCTCAGCGCCCATCATGGTGATGTACATCCAGGAAATCGGCAGAATGCCGGCGCTGCCCCAGGGTGCCGCGGAAACCGCGCTGTTGCCCGGGTTCGGGCCATCGAGTCGCACCAGGGCGTGGTTCGCCAGGTGCGGCGCCAGATGGGCCTTGACGCCGATGGGCCCCATGCCGGGGCCGCCGCCGCCATGTGGGATGCAGAAAGTCTTGTGCAGATTGACATGGGCGACATCGGCGCCGATGAGGCCTGGGCTGGTCAGGCCGATCTGGGCGTTGAGGTTGGCGCCATCCATGTAGACCTGGCCGCCGGCACCGTGGACGATCGCGCAGACTTCCTTCACCGCCTCCTCGAAAACGCCATGGGTGGAAGGATAGGTGATCATCAGCGCGGCGACCCGGCCGCTGTGCTCCCCGACTTTCTTCCGCAGGTCGTCCACATCGATATTGCCCGAATCATCGCAGCGCACAAGCGCGACCTTCATGCCGATCATGTTCGCGCTCGCGGGGTTGGTGCCGTGGGCCGAAGTTGGAATCAGGCAGACATCGCGGTGGCCTTCGCCCTGCGCCACGAGATATTTGCGGATCGCGAGCAGGCCGGCGTACTCGCCCTGGGCACCGGAGTTGGGCTGCATGCTGACGGCGTCGAATCCGGTGATTTCCGCGAGCATGGCCTCAAGCTCGCCGATCATGGCGAGATAGCCCGCCATCTGCTCCTTCGGCGCGAAGGGGTGGGGCGCGGCGAACTCGCTCCAGGAAACCGGCATGAGTTCCGCCGCGGCGTTGAGTTTCATCGTGCACGAGCCAAGCGGAATCATCGAATGGGTGAGCGAGACATCGCGGTTTTCGAGCCGCTTGAGGTAGCGCATCATCTCGGTTTCCGAGTGATAGCGGTTGAAATTGGGATGCCGCAGAAACTCGCTCTCCCGGACGAGCCGCGGGGGGATGCCGGGGGCGCCGGGGGGAAGGTCGGCATCGATGGCGGCCACTGAAAGGCTGGCCGCGCCATCGCCTAGCAGGATGCGCCACAGCGATTCGATGTCTTCCGGGGTGGTGCACTCATCGAGGCTGACGCCGATTTCCCCGGCGCTTTCATAAAAGCGCAAATTGATCCGCTTCGCCTCGGCCCTTTGCGCGATTTCAGCCAATCCCGCCGCTTCCACGCGCAGGCGCAAGGTATCGAAGAATCCGCTTCGCGGCGCGTCGATGCCAATTTCACGCCCAGCCTCGCGCAGGCCGGCGGCGAGTATCGCGGCGAGGCGGTTGACCCGGGTGGCGATGCGGGTCAGGCCCGCCGGGCCGTGGTACATCGCATACAAGGCGGCGATATTGGCGAGCAAAACCTGCGCGGTGCAGATATTGCTGTTGGCTTTCTCCCGGCGGATATGCTGCTCGCGGGTTTGCAGCGCCATGCGCAGGGCCGCCCGGCCGCGGGCGTCTTTCGACACGCCGATGATGCGGCCCGGCACGGCGCGGCGGAACTCTTCCCGGGTGGCGAAATACGCCGCGTGGGGGCCGCCGTAGCCCATGGGAACGCCAAAGCGCTGGCTCGAACCCGTCACCACATCGGCGCCCATTTCCCCCGGCGGCTTGAGCAGGCACAGGCTCAGCAGGTCCGCCGCGACCACGGCGATGGCGGATTGCTCGTGCAGCCTGGCGATAACCGGCGTCAGATCATTCACCGCGCCGGACAATCCGGGATATTGCAGCACGCCGCCGAACAGGCCCTCCCCAGGCAGTTCCGCCGGGTCGCCGATGATCAACTCGAAGCCGAAACATTCGGCCCGGGTGCGCAGCACGTCGATGGTCTGGGGAAAACAGCCCCGGTCAACGAAGAAAGCGTTGGCGCCGCGGTTGCGGCTGACCCGTTTCGCCAAGGCCATGGCTTCGGCCACGGCGGTCGCCTCGTCGAGCAGCGATGCGTTCGCCAGCGCCATGCCGGTCAGATCCATGCTCATGTGCTGGAAGGCGAGCAGGCATTCGAGCCGGCCTTGGGAAATCTCGGCCTGATAGGGCGTGTAGGCGGTGTACCAGCCGGGATTTTCCAGCACGTTGCGTTGGATCACCGCGGGCAGGTGGGTGTGGTAATAGCCCATGCCGATGAAGGAGCGCGCCGGGGTGTTCCGCCCGGCGATGGCTTTCAGCCGCGCGAGGGCTTCGCGTTCCGGCACCGGGCCGGCGAGGCCGAGCGGGGTGTTGTCGAAGATGTCGGCGGGGATGGTTCTGGCGGCGAGTTCGTCGAGTGAATCGAGCCCGAGCGCGCCAAGCATCTCCCGGATTTGATCATCATCCGGGCCGATGTGCCGATCGATAAATTCTTTGCGGTGCAGCAGGCTGTTAATCATCCGCGCACTGGTCCGCGTAGGCCTCCGCGCCGAGCAACCCGTTGAGATCGTTTTCGTCGTTGAGGGTCATCCGGTAGATCCAGCCATCTTCGTAGGGGGCGGAGTTCACGAGTTGGGGATTTTCGATCAGGGCTTCGTTGACTTCGGTGATCTCGCCGGCGGCGGGGCTGTAGATGTCGGAAGCCGCCTTGACCGATTCGACCACGGCAACCTCGCCTTTGGCTTCGGTTGCCGCGCCCGGTTCGGGCAGTTCGATAAACACGATGTCGCCGAGCGCCTCCTGGGCGTGGTCGGTGATGCCCACCGTGGCGATGCCGTTCCCGTCCACCCGGATCCACTCGTGGGTGGAGGCATAGTAGAAATTCTCTGGAATATTCGCCACCGGCATGCCCTCTGTGTTCGTGTTGATATGGCCCACGGAATACGCCCGCGGCGCGGCGGGGGATCACTCGAAAATCCGTTTCCCAAACCGGACGAATCCGGGTTTGACGATCTTCAGCGGGACCATGCCGCCGCGCAATTCGACCTGGCAGCTCGCGCTGCCCGACGGGATTCTAGCCAATGCGATGGATTGCTTCAATGTGGGGGAGAAGCTGCCGCTGGTGATTACGCCGGCGCCCCGGTCGGTTTCGACCCGCTGGCCGCCGCGCAACACGCCCCGGGCTTCGAGCACGAGGCCGGCGAGCACTGGCAGCTCGCCCCGCTGTTGCTGCTGCCGGTGCTGCGATACGGCTTCGCGGCCGATGAATTCGCGGTCTTCGTCGCGCCAGCTCACGGTCCAGCCGAGATTGGCGGCATAGGGCGAGGTGTTCTCGTCCATGTCCTGGCCGTAGAGGTTCATGCCGGCTTCGAGCCGCAGCGTGTCCCGCGCGCCGAGCCCGGCCGGCTTGACGCCGGCCGCGAGCAGCCGGTCCCACAATTCGCCGGCGGCATCGCCGGGCAGAATCACTTCAATGCCCTTCTCGCCGGTGTAACCGGTTCGGGCAATAAGCCAGCCATCGTGTTCGAGCGATTCGAAATTGCCCAGGCGCCCAACGGCTTCAACGCAATCTCGCGGCAAGGCTTCGCTGGCAAGCGCGATTGAATTCGGCCCGTGCACGGCGAGCATCGCCAACTTTGGCCGCTCATCGACTTGAACGAGATAGCCCTGGCTGTGGCGGGCGAGCCAGAGCAGCACTTTGCGCCGGGTGGCGCAGTTGGTCACGAGGCGGTAGCCGGCTTCGGTGCGGTAAACAATCAGGTCGTCAACGACGCCGCCACCGTGATTGAGCAGCAGGCTGTACAGCGCCTTGCCCGGCGCTTCGAGCCGCGCCACATCGTTCGAAAGCAAATGGCGCAGCCAGCCGGTGGCGTCCCCGCCCGCGACATCAACCACCGTCATGTGCGAAACATCGAACACGCCGGCATCGGTGCGAACCAGATGATGCTCCCCAATCTGGGAGCCATAGTGCAGCGGCATGTCCCAGCCGGCGAAATCCACCACTTTCGCCCCGGCCGCGATATGACGCTCATAAAGAACAGTACGCAGTCCCATCGTCCCCCCGGCTCCCCCGCGCCAACGGTTCCCAAGCCACAATGCTAGCACAGGGCAAGGGCAGTGGCTTCGAGCCGTCGCCGTCTGGCTACCCAGATTGAGTTGATACTACTTTATGGTACTATCGCCCAATGAAGCGCCGCCACAAAAGGACAGTTGACGCGATTTTCCGCCATCCGACGAGCGGAACAATTCCATGGCGGGACATTGAGGCATTGTTCCGCGAACTTGGCGCCAAGATAAGCGAAAGGGAGGGGTCTCGTATCGGAGTGCGGCTTTTCGGTGAAATAAAGGTTTTTCATCGACCGCACCCAAAACCAACAACTGACAAAGGCGCTGTTGCGAGCATACGCGAATGGCTACAGAGAAACGGAGTGAAACCATGAAAAATATTATGGAAATCAACAACTACCAAGCATTTATCCAGTACGACCCCGAGATCGAGATGTTTCGGGGAGAGTTCATCGGCCTGCGGGGAGGTGCCGACTTTTATGCCTCGGACATCGCTAGCCTCAGACGCGAGGGCGCGGTCTCCTTACAGGTGTACCTTGACATGTGCCGAGAAGAGGGCATCGAACCCATCCGACAATTCTCCGGCAAATTCAATCTGCGGTTGCCACCGGAACTTCACGGCGACATCACAGCCGCGGCTGCGGCAACAGGCAAGAGTTTGAATCAATGGATCAACGATGAGTTGCGCAGCGCGGTGGCTGATTCATCTTGAACCCGCTTTTGCGCAAGGACATCACTCTTGGCGGTGCGAATGGTTTGAAACAACCCTCCGACTTCTGTGCCTGCCAATTTGAGGTACTTGTCAACGATTTTTGAGTTGTCCTCTTTCATTGAATTTCCAGTTCAGATCGAATTGCAAATCGAGTCCATCAGATCGTTCCATGGGCGGCCCCACATTGACCGTCACCTGGCTTCCCTTGGGGACATTCAGGTTGTTGCTGAGCAGGTGCGGGACGATGTCCATTGCCACCTCTAGCAATTCGGCGATGGTTCCGGTTTCGAGGGTGAGGCCGGGGATGTCATCGCTGGTGCCGATGTAAACGCCGG
>JAPOTO010000076.1 GCA_026709135.1 Gammaproteobacteria bacterium
GGCCTGTTGCGGGGGGTAGCAGAAGCCCCAATCGGCGCAGCCCTGGAATTCGATCCGCAGCGCGGCGCCGGGCGCGATGCCCCGGTCGAGATCGAGTGTCACCGAGACCCGGTCGTAATAGGCGACCACATCGCCGAAGAACGGGTCTTGCTTTTCCAGTCCGGGTGGCAGTTCGAAATCCAGCGCCTGTTCCCCATCTCCGGTAAGCAGGCTGAAGCCGAATGCGTGGGCGTAGAGATAGTGCTCCGGGGCGGGGTTGAAAGTGATGCGGAATTCTCCGGGCGCGGCTTCGCTGACGCGCCAGGGAAAGGCTTCATTGACGGGCAGCGCGCGGTTGCTGTTATCCGCGAAAGGGTCATCGGCGCGGACGGGCAACTGCGCCAGAGCCGGCAGCGCGAGCAGGGCGGGCAGGACCAGGCCGCCGAGGACGGCCGCGCTAAGGCGGCGCGCTTCAGTCCGCATAGCGGTCGAAAACCAGGCAGGCATTGGTGCCGCCGAAGCCGAAGCTGTTGGAAAGAACGCGGTTTAGGCCGGCATCGTCCCGACGCTCGCGCAGGATGGGCAGGCCCGCCGCCTGCTCGTCGAGCGCGTCGATATTGATTGACTCGCAAATGAAATCGCCATCCATCATCAGCAGGCTGAAAATCGCCTCGTGGACGCCGGCGGCGCCGAGGGCGTGCCCGCTCAATGACTTGGTGGAATTGATCGCCGGGGGTTCGTCGCCGAACACGGCGCGGATGGCGTTGAGTTCGGAGATGTCGCCAACCGGCGTGCTGGTGCCGTGGGTGTTGATGTAGTCCACTTTGCCTTCGATCCCCCGCAGCGCGAGGCGCATCGCCCGGACGGCGCCTTCGCCGGATGGTGCCACCATGTCGTGGCCGTCGGAGGTTGCCGCGTAGCCGGTGAGTTCGGCATAGATGCGGGCGCCGCGGGCCTTGGCGTGTTCGAGCTCCTCGATCACCAGGGCGCCGCCGCCGCCGCCGATGACAAAGCCGTCCCGGTCCTTGTCGAAGGCCCGGGAGGCCCGCCGCGGGGTTTTGTTGAAGCTGGTGGACAGCGCCCCCATGGCGTCGAACATATGGGCGAGCGTCCAATGCTCCTCCTCGCTGCCGCCGGCGAACACAAGGTCCTGCTTGCCCATCTGAATCAATTCGGCGGCGTGGCCGATGCAGTGGGCGCTGGTGGAGCACGCCGAGGAAATCGAATAGTTGACGCCCTTGATGCCGAAGGCGGTGGCGAGGCAGGCCGACACCGAACTGCTCATCGTGCGGGGCACGCGGTACGGCCCGACCCGGCGGATGCCGCGCTCGCGCATCACATCAAAGGATTCGAGCTGGTCCTTGGGCGAGCCGCCGCCGGAGCCCATCACGATGCCGATGCGCTCGCTGGAGGAAACCTCGCCCGCTTCGAGCCCGGCGTCGGCGATGGCCTGTTCGAGGGCGATATGGCCATAGGCCGCGCCTTCCCCCATGAAGCGGAGAAACTTGCGCTCGATCCGCTCCGCGAGGTCGATATCGATCCGCGCGCTGACCTGGGAGCGCATGCCGATTTCGGCGTATCCCGGATTGAAGTCGATGCCGCTGCGGCCCTCGCGCAGGGATTGCCGCACCGAATCCTTGTCGTTGCCGAGGCAGGAGACGACTCCGATTCCGGTCACCACGACGCGTCGCATAGGCTCCTCTCGCACTGATCGCTATTGAAAGCTCTGCTCCGGGGTGAACAGGCCCACCTTGAGATTCTTCGAAGTGTAAATGACTTTGCCATCGGCGAGCACCGCGCCGTCGGCGATGCCCACGATGAGGCTGCGCTTGATGATCCGGCTGATCGACAGTTCGTACTGCACCTTGCGCGCCGTGGGCAATATTTCGCCGGTGAATTTCACCTCGCCGGTGCCAAGCGCCCGGCCCTTGCCGGGATGGCCGCTCCAGCCGAGGAAAAACCCCACGAGCTGCCACAGGGCATCGAGCCCGAGGCAGCCGGGCATGACTGGATCTTCGGGGAAGTGGCAGGAGAAAAACCAGAGATCGGGATGGATGTCGAGCTCGGCCAGGATTTGGCCGCGGCCGTAAACGCCGCCGTCGTCATTGATTTCGGTGATGCGGTTGAACATCAGCATCTGATCCACCGGCAGCCTGGCGTTGCCGGGGCCGAACAGTCGCCCGTAGCCACAGTCGAGCAGTTCCTCGGAGTTGTAGGAACCCTTCGGCACAAACACGTGGCCTGGCTGGGAAGTCGCGGTCATGGTCGCGGATGCTCGATTTCAGGCTGCGAGTGTAGCCCGACCCGCTCAAATAATCGACCGGATTCGCGCAATCACCCCTTGCCGTCGTTCCGCGCGGCGAAGCGGAACAGCAGAGTCTCTTCGTTTAAGCACCGATTGCTCGTGGCTTCGATCCGTCGCCATCTGGCTGGGTGGGGTTCAGCGGACGCCGTAAATCC
>JAPOTO010000240.1 GCA_026709135.1 Gammaproteobacteria bacterium
AACCTCCCGCTGATGGTGACCCGGGCGTGCAGGGGTGCGCCGACGCTTGCCTGGTGTGTGCTGTGGGAGTGCGGGAAGTACAGCGTGTCGGACAAGTTGTCGATGTTGATTTGCAGGCGCAGCGTGTCGCTCAGGTCGTAGTGGGCCGAGGCGTCGAGGCGGGTGTAGGCGGGGAGTTTCGCGCTGTTGCCGTTGTTGATGAAACTCTCGTCCTGATGGCTCAGCCCCAGCCCCAGGCCGAAGCGGTCGCTGACGCGGAAATGGTTGTAGAGCGAAAGCATATGCTCCGGCAGCTCCCGGGGGCGCAGGCTGGTTGGGCCGGAGCGGTTGACCTGCTCGCCGTCGAGATAACTGTAGCCGGCTGACACAAACCAGTTGCCGGTGGCCTGGCCCTTGACCTGCGCCTCGAAACCGTTGATTCGCGAGTCGATTACATCGAGCGTCGATGGATCATTGTCCGCAACCTGTGGCGAGCTTTGCTCGATTTCAAACAGCGCCGCCGTGAAGCTCAAGCCTTGGTTGAAGTCCCATTTAACGCCGGCTTCGAGATTGGCGAATGTGTTCGGATCGAGCTGGTTGTTGCTGCCGTTGATGTTGGCGAACTGCTCGCCGCTGCGCGGCAGGAAGGATTCGCTGTAACTCGCGTACAGCGAGACGGCCTCCAGCGGTTTGAACACCAAGCCGAGGCGCGGCGAGACTTCGGTGTCCCGGCGGTTGCGGATCTGGTTCGCGGGAACATTGAACACTTCGATGTCGAAGCGGTCGAATCGCGCCCCGACAACGACATCTAGGCGATCTGAAATCTCGATCTCATCCTGGAGATAAGCGGAAAACACCTCGATCCCAACCCGGGTGTCGTCGTTCAGGTCCGCCGTGAAGGAATTCCGCGTCGGCAAGCCGGAGGAATTGACGCCGAATCCCGCGGCCAGAGAGAGCGGCCTGGTGATGGAGAAAATCTCGTTGTCGTCGTCTGTGGTGTTCCAGAGGGCGTTGAATCGATCCTGATCCGATGAAGTGTCGATGTATTCAACTCCGCCAATCAGCGTGTGGTTGACGCCGCCCGTGGCGAATTCCCCGATCAGATTGCCCGACAGGATCAGGTTTTGGCGCGCGGTGGTGTCGACATAGCCATCGAGGGTGACCTCGTAGGGTGTTTTCGCCTGATTGTGGGACGAGGCGTAGAAGTTCTGGTACAGCTTGTCGTAATCGCCATGGAACGCGCTGAAGTTTCCCTTTATGTTCGGGGTGAATTCATGTTGCAGCGCCACGCGGAGCAAATGCGCTTCGAGTTGCGAGGTGTTGAGTTCCGGGTCGCCAAAGACAATATCGGCGAAGGCCTCCACTGGCTCGCCGTTCGAACCGGTGGGGATGCCGCGGTCGATGAAGCGCTCGTGATCGATATATTCATAGGACAGGTCAAGCACGGTATTCGCGCCGAGTTGGAGTTTCGCGGTGGGATTGACGCCAAAACGGTCGCCGTCATAGAAATCGCGGTGGTTTTCCAGGCTTTCGTGGAAGGCATTGATGCGGAAAGCCGAGTTTTCACCGCTGGCGAAATTGCCATCGAGCTGGACATCAAACCCGCCGAAGGTATTGACGCCCGCCCGGTAAGCGGTGAAGTTTTCTCCGATCACGCCTTTCTTGGTGACCCGGTTGAGGATGCCGCCAGTGCCGCCGCGGCCGAACAGCAGGGCGTTGGGCCCGCGCAGGACTTCAACTTGTTCGAGGTTGTAGAGCGGGCGGTAGTACTGCACATCGTCCCGCGCGCCGTCGATGAAGAAATCCGCCGTTGAGCGCACGCCGCGGAACACCACCGCGTCGCGGTGGCCTTCGCCCTGGGAGGTGCCGACGCCGGGGATGTAGTCGATAATGTCGCCGATGCTCGCAAAGCCCTGCAGCGCGATCTGGTCAGCAGTCACAATCGACAGGCTCTGGGGCACATCGAGGATCGGTGTGGGTGTGCGCAGGGCGTTGATCTGGTCGGCCTGAAGATAGCGGCCGATGACTACGATTTCATCAATCTCGCCGCTGTCGTCTTGCTGCCCATGCGCCGCGAGCGGCATGGCGAAGAGGGCGCCCATGGCCACCGCCAAAACCACGGTTCCGCCCCAGCGCCACATGGGTGGCGCCGCGCAGAGGACACCCAAGGAAACCGCCAATCGATTCACACTCATTGTTTCAAGCTCCGTTATGCAAATGAGAATGATTCATATTAACACTTGGAAATGGCTTTGCAAACCCCGCCTGCGGGCCTTGTTGGCGGAAATCTGGGATTCACCGGAGCGCGGGGCAATGCGGGGGGTGGCAAATTTGCCAGCGGGGAGCCGAGGCGTTACAGTATCGCCGCCGCGCGCCTGTAGCTCAGCTGGATAGAGTAACTGGCTTCGAACCAGTTGGTCGGGAGTTCGAATCTCTCCAGGCGCGCCATT
>JAPOTO010000077.1 GCA_026709135.1 Gammaproteobacteria bacterium
CGCGGCGATATCGAATTTTCGCTTTCGCGAATTCCTACGGCGCAGGCTCCTAGGGCTGAAGGGAATGCTCACCAAGTTGAAATAGTGGATTACCATTGAAAGAGGGGCACTCGAGGTGCCGGGTAGCATTGGGTATGAAAACGCTGACCGAGAATAATCGCGGCGCATTGCCGCCGATTCATCCGGGTGAGATTCTTAATCAAGAGTTTCTTCGCCCACTTGGGGTTAGCCAGTACCGGCTGGCGCAAGCGATTGGAGTGGATGCCCGGCGCATCAACTCGATCATCCATGGCAAGCGCTCCATTTCCGCCGAAACGGCGCTGTTGTTCTCGCGATTCTTTGGCAACTCGGCGGAATTCTGGATGGGCCTGCAAAACCAGTATGACCTTGAGAAGGAACAAGACCGCCTTTCCGAAAGACTGGATCACATCCCGGATTGCCGATGCCGATCCACTGCAGCAACCAGCGCGGACACTTGCTGAAGCGGAACATGGCGCTCAGGAAGTCGCAACTTTATTCCTCGCTGTGGCAAAGCTGCGACGAGCTGCGCGGCGGCATGGACGCTTCGCAGTACAAGGACTTTGTGCTGACGCTGCTGTTCATGAAGTACGTCACCGACAAGCACCGCGGCGACCGCGACGCCCTCATCGAAGTGCCTGCGGGCGGCGGCTTCAACGACATGATCGAACTGAAGGGAAGCAAGGAGATCGGCGACGGCATCAACAAGATCATCGGCCGGCTCGCCGAGGCCAACGATCTCAAGGGCGTCATCGACCAGGCCGACTTCAACGACGAAAGCAGGCTTGGCGCTGGCCGGGAGATGCAGGAGCGGCTGTCCAAACTTATCGGCATCTTCGAGGACCTCGACTTCAGCGCCAACCGCGCCGGCGGCGACGACTTGCTCGGCGACGCCTACGAATACCTGATGATGCATTTCGCCACCGAGTCGGGCAAAAGCAAGGGGCAGTTCTACACGCCGGCGGAAGTCTCCCGGATCATGGCCAAGGTCGTCGGCATCGGCCCGGACACCCGCCAGGATCAGACAATCTACGACCCAACCTGCGGCTCGGGCTCGCTATTGCTCAAAGCCGTTGACGAAGCGCCCAAGGGCATCTCGGTCTACGGGCAGGAAATGGACAACGCCACCTGGTCCCTCGCCCGCATGAACCTCATCCTGCACGGCGAGGAAACCGCCGAAGTCTGGCGCGGCAACACCCTTTCCGACCCGTACTTCAAGAGCGACGCCGGCAGCCTCAAAACCCACGATTTCGCCGTTGCCAATCCGCCCTTTTCCTTCAAATCCTGGTCCAACGGGCTCGACCCGGACCACGACGAATTCCACCGCTTCGAATACGGCGTCCCGCCCGCCAAAAACGGCGACTACGCCTTCCTGCTGCATCTTCTCGCCTCGCTCAAGAGCCGCGGCAAGGGTGCCATCATCCTGCCGCACGGGGTATTGTTCCGCGGCAACCGCGAGGCCGACATCCGCCGCAATCTCGTCAAACGCGGGCTGATCAAGGGCATCATCGGCCTGCCCGCCAACCTGTTCTACGGCACCGGCATTCCGGCGTGCATCATCGTCATCGACAAGGAAGGCGCCGCCATCCGCGAAGGCATCTTCCTCATCGACGCGAGCCGCGGCTTCAGCAAGGACGGCAACAAGAACCGTCTGCGCGAGCGCGACATCCACCGCATCGTCGATGTGTTCACCGAACAGACCGAAGTGCCCCGCTACTCGCGCATGGTTCCCGTGGCGGAAATCGCCAGCCCCGCCAACGACTACAACCTCAACATCCCGCGCTACATCGACGCCAGCGAACCCGAAGACCTCCACGATCTTGAGGCCCACCTCCACGGCGGCATTCCCAACCGCGACATCGACGCGCTGCAAGCGTACTGGTCGGTCTTCCCCACTCTGCGCGAAACCCTGTTCGAGGCCGGCGCAAGGGAGGGCTGCAGCACCGCCCGAATCGGCAAATCGCAGGTCAAGTCGGCGATTCTGGATCATGGCGAATTCCGCGCGTTCTCGCGTAAAGTCTCCGCCGCATTCGACGACTGGCGCGAAATACACCGCGGGCGGCTCGCGCAAATCCACCCCGGCACCGTGCCAAAATACCTGATCGCCGATCTATCCGAAGATATCCTCGATCATTTTGCCGACCTGCCGCTAATCGACGCCTACGGCATCTACCAGCGCCTGATGGACTACTGGCACGAAACCATGCAGGATGATGTGTATCTCATCGCCGGCGACGGCTGGCGCGGGGCGGCGAAACCGCGCGGCATCATCGAAGACAAAAAGCGCAAACTCAACGAAACACCCGATCTCATCGTCAAACGCCGCAAATACAAGCTCGACCTGATCCCGCCCGAACTCATCGTCAAGCGCTACTTCGC
>JAPOTO010000100.1:0-12439 GCA_026709135.1 Gammaproteobacteria bacterium
AACGAGGAACCACCAATGGCACAAGGAATTAAAGACAAGGTCGTGATACTCGGCATGGGATGCAGCAAGTTTGGCGAGCGCTGGGACGCCAGCCCGGCCGATCTGATGGTCGAGGCGTTCGAGGAATGCCTCGCCGATGCCGGTATCGAGCGCAAGGAGATCGAAGCAGCCTGGTTCGGCGCCGGCATTGACGCCTTCCATGTCGGCGCGAGCGCCATGCCCATGGCCATCGCCCTGCGCCTGAACTACATCCCCGTAACCAAAGTCGAAAACATGTGCGCCACCGGCACCGAGGCCTTCCGCGGCGCGGTCTACGCCGTCGCCTCCGGGGCCTGCGACATCGCCCTCGCCCTCGGCGTGGAAAAACTCAAGGACACCGGCTACGGCGGCCTGCCACAGCGCTCCCGGGGCGTCGAAAACGACATGTACTGGCCCAACCTCTCCGCCCCCGGCGCCTTCGCCCAGCTCGCCACCGGCTACCGCGCCCGCCACCGCCTCAACCAGCGGGACCTCAAGCGCGCCATGGCCCATGTTTCGGTCAAGAGCCACGCCAACGGCGCCAAAAACCCCAAAGCCCACCTGCGGCGGGAAATCACCGAACAGCAGGCCATCGACGCGCCCTACATCGCCGAACCCATCGGCCTGTACGATTGCTGCGGCGTCAGCGACGGCTCGGCCTGCGCCATCGTCACCACCCCGGAAATCGCCCGCTCGCTCGGCAAGGAACATCTCGTCGCGGTCAAGGCCCTGCAGCTCGCGGTTTCCAACGGCACCGAATCGGGCCACGAAAGCTGGGACGGCGCCCACCTCAAAACCACCCGCATCGCCGCCCGCCGCGCCTACGACGAAGCCGGCGTGCGCAAGCCCGCCGAGGAAATCAGCATGACCGAAGTCCACGATTGCTTTTCGATCACCGAACTCGTCACCATGGAAGACCTGCAACTCGCCGGGGAAGGCAAGGCGGTGAACGCGGTGCTCGATGGCGACTTCGACGCCGAAGGCAAACTGCCCTGCCAGATCGACGGCGGCCTGAAATGCTTCGGCCACCCCATCGGCGCCTCCGGCCTGCGGATGATTTACGAGAACTACCTGCAATTGCAGGGCCGGGCCGGGCCGCGGCAACTGCCCGACCCGAAACTGGGGCTGAACCACAACCTCGGCGGCTTTCCGCACCAGAACATTTGCAGCATCTCGATGATCGGGCATCTGTAGCCCGAATCGCGGTGACTTCCAAGCCACTGGCGCATTCCGACGCCGACTACACAACCGCCTCGCGCCTGCTTGGCGAGTTGCGCGGGCAACTCGCGCTGGTCGCCCGGCGGCTGCGCCGGACTTGCGAAAAAAACGGCGAATTCAACCCCGGCGAACTCGACCATCACCAACTGACCTGCCATGAACTCGCCCTGGCGGCGGCGGATCTCGCGGCGGTTGCGGCGATGCTCGATTACGGCGGGCATTGCGCCGACGATGACGAGGTGATTCACGGCATCGCCCTCGGTTTCGCCGCCGAATGCTGCCACACCCTGCTCGGCCGGCTGCGGCTGCGGACCCGGGAGTTGGGCATCGGCGCCGGCGGCATCAAGCTGCTGACCGACAAGCCGCAATTCCGCGCTTTTCTCGACGCCAGGCTGTCCTCGGCGCACTGGGACAGCCTCGGCGAGCGGATTTGCGAGCAGCGGCGCGAGCGCCTGCCCGCGTTGCTGGCCGAGGAAATCGAAATCGTCCGCGACAGCTTCCGGCGCTTCGCCGAGGAGGCCGTGCTGCCCGAGGCGGAAGCGATCCACCGGCAAAATCTCGACATTCCCGAGCGCATCATCAAAGCCGCAGCCGAGCTCGGTTGCTTCGGCGCCTGCATTCCCGAGCGCTTCGGCGGCATGCAGCCCGACGACAAGCCCGACAGCCTGGCGATGATCGTCGTCACCGAGGAACTCTCGCGGGGTTCGCTCGGCGCCGCGGGCAGCCTCGTCACCCGCCCCGAAATCGCCGCCCGGGCCCTGCTCGCGGGTGGCACGGAAGCGCAGCAGCGGCACTGGCTGCCAAAACTCGCCTCGGGGGAGAAACTCTGCGCGATTTCGATCACCGAGCCCGATGCCGGCTCCGATGTCGCCGCGGTGTCGCTGGCGGCGCGCAAGGTGGAAAACGGCTGGCGGCTGAATGGCGCCAAAACCTGGTGCACTTTCGCCGGCCGCTCGGAACTGCTCGTGGTGCTCGCCCGCACCAACCCGGATGCGGCATCCGGCCATCGCGGCCTGAGCCTGCTGCTGGTGGACAAACCGGCCTTTCCCGGCCACGAGTTCCGCCATGACCAGGAAGGCGGCGGCAGTCTCGCCGGCAAGGCCATCGCCACGCTTGGCTACCGCGGCATGCACTCCTTCGACCTGTTCTTTACGGATTACTTCGTGCCCAATGCGAACCTCGTCGGCGAGACCCCTGGCAAGGGCTTCTACCAAACCATGGCGGGCTTCGCCGGCGGCCGCATCCAAACCGCCGCGCGGGCGAGCGGGGTGATGCAGGCGGCGTTCGAGCAAGCCCTGGCCTGGGCCGGCGAAAGGAAGGTTTTTGGCCGCAATCTGGCGGATTTCCAACTCAGCCGGGTTAAACTCGCGCGGATGCTCGCCCGGCTCACCGCGGCGCGGCAGTTCAGCTACGCCGTCGCCCGGCAGCTCGACGCCGGCGGCGGGCGGATGGAAGCGAGCCTGGTGAAGCTGTTCAGTTGCCGGGCCGCGGAATGGCTGACCAGGGAGGCGATGCAACTGCACGGCGGCCTCGGCTACGCCGAAGAATCCATGGTCAGCCGCCTGTGGGTCGACGCCAGGGTGCTGTCGATTTTCGAAGGCTCCGAGGAAACCCTGGCGCTGAAAGTCATCGCCCGGCAACTCGTTGCGGAAGCGTAGGTATGCGAAGAATGACGGGGCGGGGGCGTCTCGCTTTGCTTTGAATCACCTCGGAAAGGCAACTGCACCGAAAAAGGTAACGACAAATGCAAAAACTGTTGGAAGATAAAGTGGTTGTGGTCACCGGCGCCGGGCGGGGCATTGGCAAGGGCATCGCCCTGCTCGCCGCGGCCGAGGGCGGCAAAGTCGTCGTCAACGATCTTGGCGGGGCCGAGGATGGCAGCGGCGGGGACGCCGGGCCAGCCGCGGAAGTGGCCGCCGAGATCCGCGCCGCGGGGGGCGAGGCGGTCGCCAACGGCGCCAGCGTCACCGACTGGAAAGCGGCCCACGGCATTGTCGAAATGGCCCTCGATCATTTCGGCCGCATCGACTGCGTCGTCAACAACGCCGGCAACCTGCGCGACGCGATCTTCCACAAGATGACCGAGGAAGACTTCGACTCGGTGATCAACGTCCACCTCAAGGGCACATTCAACGTCAGCCGCGCCGCCGCGCCGCATTTCCGCGCCCAGACCAGCGGCTGCTTCGTCAACATGACCTCCACCTCGGGGCTGATCGGCAATTTCGGCCAGGCCAACTACGCCGCCGCCAAGCTCGGCATCGTCGGCCTGTCGAAATCGATGGCGCTCGACATGGGGCGCTTCCGGGTGCGCTCGAACTGCATCGCGCCCTTCGCCTGGAGCCGTCTGATCGGCACCATTCCCACCCGCACCGACGAAGAGCGGGCCCGGGTCGAGAAGATCAAGCAGATGACCCCGGACAAAATCGCCCCGCTGGCCATCGCCCTGTGCAGCGACGCCGCGGCCGATGTGACCGGTCAGATCTTCGGCGTGCGCAACAATGAAATCTTCCTGTTCAGCCACAACCGGCCGATCCGCTACGCCCACCAGGGCGAAGGCTGGACCGCCGGGCAGGTGCTGTCCCGGGCGCTGCCCGCCTTCGCCGCCGACTTCGCGCCACTGGCGCGCTCCGGCGATGTGTTCAGTTGGGATCCGATGTGAGTCCGCCCATGCCTTTTGATCCCCGCAGCCTGCTCGGCAAAGAGTTCCCAGCCATAAGGCAAAGCTACACCGAAAAAGACTGCATCCTCTACGCCCTCGGCGTTGGCATGGGTATCGACCCGCTCGATGAAAACTGCCTGGCTTTCGTCTACGAAGACGGCCTCAAAGTCCTGCCGAGCCAGGCGGTGGTGATGGCCCATCCTGGCTTCTGGGCGAAGGAGGACGACACCGGCCTCGACTGGGTGAAGGTCTTGCACGCTGGGCAGGAAATCATCCTGCACCAGCCCTTTCCGGCTTCCGGCACGGTGGAGGCCACCACCCGGGTGCGCGAAGTCATCGACAAGGGCGAGCGCATCGGCGCCCTGATCCTTTCCGACCGGGTTGTGCGCGATGTCGAAACCGGCGCGGACCTCTGCACCCTGGTGACGACGATTCTGGCCCGGGGCGACGGCGGCTTCAGCGGCGAGCGCAAGACCTCGGCCAAGCCCGACCCGGTGCCGGCGCGCGCAGCCGATATGGTTTGCGACCTGCCCACCCTGCGGCAGCAGGCGCTGCTCTACCGGCTTTCCGGGGATTACAATCCGCTCCACGCCGTGCCGGAAATCGCCCGCGCCGCCGGTTTCCGCGAACCGATCCTCCATGGCCTTTGCACCCTCGGCGTCGCCACCCACGCCTTGCTCAAAAGCTGCTGCGACTACGACCCAACCCGCTTCCGGCGGCTGCGGCTGCGCTTTTCGGCGCCGGTCTATCCGGGCGACACGATCCGCACCGAAATCTGGCGCGAAGGCGGGGATGGGGTGCGGGCTTGGGCCTTCCGCTGCAAATCCGTAGAGCAGGACAAAATCGTCATCAACAATGGCTATCTGCTGACGGACTGACTGAGAGGAGCGTGCGGCTTGCAGGCAATACTTGAGGGGATGCGCGTGGTCGAGGGCAGCGCCTTCATCGCCGCGCCTTCCGGCGGCATGACCCTGGCCCAGCTCGGCGCCGATGTGATCCGCTTCGATCTGATCGGCGGCGGAATCGACTACCGCCGCTGGCCCATCGACGGCAAGGGCAACAGCCTGTACTGGCACGGCCTCAACAAGGGCAAGCGCTCGATCGCCATCGATTTCCGCCAGGCCGAAGGCCGGGAGCTGCTGAGCGAACTCATCGCCCGGCCCGGCGCGGACGCGGGGATTTTCCTCAGCAACTTCCCGGCCCGGGGCTGGCTCGCCGACGCCCGGCTCCGCGCCCGGCGCGAAGACTTGATTTACCTCAGCCTCAGCGGCGACCGCCACGGTGGCTCGGCGCTCGATTACACGGTGAACTGCCGGCTTGGCCTGCCCTGGCTCAGCGCGGTGGCGGGGCAGCCGGTGAACAATCCGCTGCCGGCCTGGGATTTGCTCGCGGGGCAGCAAATCGCGCTCGGGCTGCTCGCCGCCGAGCGGCACCGCCGGCGCAGCGGGAAAGGCCAATTCATCGGCATTGCCCTCGCCGATGTCGCCCTGGCGGTCATGGGGCATCTGGGCTATATCGCCGAAGTCGAATGCAACGGCGGCGGAAGGGAGGCAGTCGGCAACCACATCTTCGGCAGTTTCGGCCGCGATTTCACCTGCCGCTGCGGCCGCCGCATAATGATCGTTGGCGTCAGCCCGAAGCAATGGCGGGCCATCGTCAAGGCGACCGGAACCGAAGCGGAGGTCGCCAAGCTTGAGGGCGACCTGCGGATGGACTTCAAGCGCGAAGGGGACCGCTTCCTGGCCAGGGAAGCCTTGGCGGACTTGTTCGCGCCCTGGTTCGCCAAGCGGGACTTTGCCACGGCAAGCGCCGAACTCGACCGGGCCGGCGTTTGCTGGGGCCCCTACCAGAGCGTTGCCGAACTCGTCGGGCAAGACCGCGAATGCTCCGCGGAAAACCCGCTGTTCAGCCGCATCAACCAGCCGGGAATCGGCGCATTGCTAACCCCTTCCCAGGCGCTGCGCTTCGGCGGCTTCGAATCGCTGCCGCCCGCCCCGGCGCCTTTGCTCGGCCAGCACACTGACGAAATCCTCGCCGAGGAACTCGGCCTGAGCGCCGCCGAAATCGGCAAGCTGCACGACAAGGGCCTGGTGGCCGGAGCAACTGAAGGAGACGCGAGTTGACAGAGTTCACTATCCGCGGCAACCCCGCCGCAAGCATCGGCGACCTGCTGTTCAACGCCGCGCGGGAAGCCCCGGACGCCCCCGCGGTAAGCTTCGCCGGCGCAACCCGGAACTGGGCCGAACTCGCGGCCCGCTGCCGCGCCGCCGCGAGCCTGTTCGCGCGCCTCGGCGTCGGCAAGGGCGACCGGGTGGCCTTGCTCGGACTGAATTCCGCCGTGTGCTTCGAGAGCTATTACTCGCCGGCGCTGATCGGCGCGATCTTCGTTCCGCTCAACCACCGGCTCGCCGCCCGGGAACTGAAGGAATGCCTGGAAGACTGCGAACCGGCGGTGCTGCTGGTGGAAGCCGGATTCGCCGAAACCGCCCGCGCAATGGCCGAACAATGCCCCTTCATCCGCCACCTGCTCGTCTACAGCGGCGGGGCAACGCAGCCGGGAATGCTCGATTACGAGCGCTCGCTGGCGGAAATCACCACCTCCGGGAGGTTCATCGAGCCGCCGCCGAGCGAATGCGATGACACCATCCTGCTGTTCTACACCGGCGGCACCACGGGCAAATCGAAAGGCGTGATGCTCAGCCACCGCAATATGCTGTCCAACACGGCCTGCTCGGTGGATGCCTATCTGCTGGGAAAAGGCTGGAACTTCATCATTGTGGGGCCGCTTTTCCATCTCGCCGCCGGCGCGCGGATTTTCACCACCGCCGCGCTCTGCGCCCACGCGCTGCTTCTCGCCCGCTTCGACGCCGCCACCATGCTCCAATCGATCGAGCGCCACCGCATCCATTCCACGACGCTGGTGCCGACGATGGTCCAGATGATGCTCGATCATCCCGATTTCGCCACGACCGACCTGTCCTCGCTGAAAATGGTCTCCCTCGGCGCGGCGCCGCTTTCGCTCGCCTTGCAGCGCCGCCTGCTCGAGGCCCTGCCCCATGCGCGCCAATACCAGACCTACGGCATGACCGAAGCCTCGCCCATCGCCACAATCCTCGACGCCGAATACCATGTCACCGAAGGCCCCAAGATGGAAAAGCTCGCCTCGGTGGGGCGGGCGGCAAGCCATGTGGAGGTCCGCGTGGTCGACGGCAACGACCGGGACCTGCCGCCGAATGCCGTCGGCGAAGTCCTCATCCGCGGGCCCAACATCATGGTGGGCTATTGGCGGCAGCCGGAGTTGACCGCCGAGGCCCTGCGCGGCGGCTGGTACCACAGCGGCGACGCGGGCTATCTCGACGAAGAGGGCTTTCTCTTCCTTGAGGGCCGGGTCAAGGACATGATCGTCAGCGGCGGCGAGAACATCTACCCCATCGAGGTCGAGAACGTGCTCAGCGGGCACCCGGCGGTGAAGGAATGCGCGGTTATCGGCATCCCCCACCCGGTCTGGGGCGAGGCGGTCCACGCCGTGGTGATTCTGGCGCCTGGGGAGGAGGCCGACGAGGCCGGATTGATCGGCTACTGCAAGCAGCATCTGGCGGGCTACAAATGCCCGGTGAGCGTCAGTTTCCGCAGCGATCCGATGCCGCTGTCATCGGTCAACAAGGTGCTCAAGACCGAGTTGCGCAAACCCTTTTGGCAAGGCCGCCGCAGCCAGTTGGTGTAGCGGAGGTAGGTGGCTTCGAGCCGTCGCCGACCGGTGGGCCGCGTTCAGCGGACGCCGTAAACACATCCCTGTGGGCTTCGGGCTCGACATCGTGTCTCGCACGCCCGCTGAACGCGGCCCACCGGTCGGCAACTAACGGGTCAAAACCGCGGCTGCCCCTTGACAGGGTGAGAGCTGGCCCCTCCGCGGCCGCAAGCCGCTCAACTCCCCTCCTTTTCAAGGAGGGGTGCCCCGAAGGGGCGGGGTGGTTGCCCCGGGTCGCTTGGGCGTCGCAAACTCCAAAAACCGCGAGACGAGGCCCGCGCCCACAGTTGATCAAGTTAACTATACAAGCCCCAAATCCAAGGTATGCGTTTCCCCGTCAGGCGCGCTTCAAAACAGCCCGACGATGTTGCGGTCCGCGTCGAGGCGGATGTGGTTGGCGGCGGGTTCCCGGGGCAGCGCCGGCATCGTCATGATGTTGCCGGTGATGACGACGATGAAGCCGGCGCCGTTGAACAGGCGCACTTCGCGCACCGGCAGGGTGTGGCCCGATGGCGCGCCGAGGGCGGTGGGGTCGCTGGAGAAGCTGTATTGGGTCTTGGCGATGCACACCGGCAGGTGGCCGCGGCCCTGGGCTTCCCACTGCCGCAGTTGCTCCGCGGCCGCGGCGGGAAGGTCCACATCGGCGGCGCCGTAAATCTTCCGGGCAACCGCGCGAATCTTGTCCGCCAGGGAAAGATCGTCGGGGTAAATCGGCTTGAACGCGGCCTTGCCGCTGTCGGCAAGCTCGCGCACCTTGCCGGCGAGCTTCTCGGCGCCGCGACCGCCATCGGCCCAGTGCGAGCACTCCACCGCCTCGACGCCGAGTTCGGCCATCGCGCTTTGGACGCTGTCGATCTCCTGCGGGGTATCGCCGTCGAAGCGGTTCAGCGCCACCACCACCGGAACGCCGAATTTGCCGACGTTCTGCACATGGCGGCGGAGGTTCGCCATGCCCTCGGCGAGGGCGGCGACATCCGGCTTCGCCAGATCGGCCCGCGCCACGCCGCCGTGCATCTTCAGCGCGCGCACCGTGGCGACGACAACCGCCGCCGCCGGTTGCAGCCCGGCGACGCGGCATTTGATATTGAAGAACTTCTCCGCCCCGAGGTCGGCACCGAATCCCGCTTCGGAAACGACATAATCGGCCAGCTTGAGGCTGGCCCGGGTCGCCACGATGGAATTGCAGCCGTGGGCGATATTGGCGAATGGGCCGCCGTGGACAAGGGCGGGGTTGTTTTCCAGCGTTTGCACGAGATTTGGCGCCATCGCCTGCCGCAGCAGCACGGTCATCGCGCCGACGGCTTCGAGGTCGCGGCTGTAAACCGGCTCGCCGTCCCGGTTGTCGGCAACCACGATATCGCCGAGGCGCCGGTCGAGGTCTGCGAAGCCATCGGCGAGGGTGAAGATCGCCATCAGTTCCGAGGCGGCGACGATATCGAAGCCGGTGTCGCGGGTCATTCCCTTGGTCGTGGTGGGAAACTCCCGCAGCGTCCGGTCGTTGATGTCGAGGGTGCGGCGGAAGCGCACCGAATCGAGGTCGATGCCGAGCGCGTTGCCCCAGTGGATGTGGTTGTCGAGCATCGCCGCGAGCAGATTGTTGGCGGCGGTGATGGCGTGGAAGTCGCCGGTGAAATGCAGGTTGATGTCGTCCATCGGCGTCAACTGCGACATGCCGCCGCCGGTGGCGCCGCCCTTCATGCCGAAGCAGGGGCCGAGGCTCGGCTCGCGCAGGCAGGCGACTGCCTTGTGGCCGAGGCGGTTGAGCGCGTCGTTGAGGCCGACGAGCGTGGTGGTTTTGCCCTCTCCGGCGGGGGTTGGGCTGATGCCGGTCATCAGGATCAGCCTGCCGTCGGGGCGCTGGGCCAGCGAGTCGAGATAATCGAGGGAGATCTTGGCCTTGTCCCCGCCATAGGGGCTGATCGCCTCGAGTGGAATTCCGAGCATCGCGGCGACTTCGCCGATGGGTTTCTTCGCCGCTTCCCGGGCAATCTCAATATCGGGTTTCATGTTTATGGTTTCCCTTGCGCTCGTGTGGAATTCCGCCGCCGATTTGCAAGCGGCGGGCGGATTATAGGGGAAAAATCGGCAAATTGGGCGGCGGCGGCCGCAACGGACAAGTCCGCGGGACGGGGGTATACTCCCAAGCCACCAATTCGCAGTTTGATCGATCGACAATGAGGAGAGAACCGTGCAAAGAATGATGATCGCGGCCGCCGGCTGGCTGGCTCTGGCGTGTAGCTGGCAGATGGCCCACGCCCAAGATGGCGAAGCGCTGGCGGTGCTGGTGCCGGGCGGCGGCACCTACAGCAGGCCGATTTCCACCGACTCCGCCGAGGCTCAGGCGTTTTTCGACCAGGGCCTGCGCATGGCGTGGAGTTTTTACTTCGTCGAGTCCATCGCCTCCTACCAGGAAGCCTCGCGCCACGACCCCGACCACCCCATGCCCTACTTCGGCCTCGCCCACGCCGCCGGGCCCAACCCCAACAGCCGCTACGCCGGGCTGCCCGACGACCCCCAGGGCACCGGCCTTGAAGCGATCCGCAACGCCTTGCAGCGGATCAACAACGGCAGCGAGCGCGAGCGCGACATGATCAACGCGCTGTTCGTGCTCTACAACAAGGACGCCATCGCCGACAGCCGCGAGCGCGACCGGGCTTATGTCGCCGCCATGCGCGACCTGCACCACAAATACCCGGATGATGCCGACATCGCCTCGATCTTCGCCGAGGCCTTCATGAACACCACCCGCTGGGACTACTGGGCGGCCGACGGCGCGCCCCGGCCCGGTGTAACCGAAGCCCGCACCGCCCTCGAAGCCGCCATGGCGTTGGAGCACGACCATCCCGGCGCCAACCACCTCTACATCCACCTGATGGAGGCCTCCAGCGAGCCTGAACTCGCGATGCCCTCGGCGCAGAAACTCGAGGCCAGCGCGCCGATTTCCGGCCACATGGTGCACATGCCCGGCCACATCTACCTGCGGGTGGGCGAGTATGAAAAAGCCATCCTCGCCAACGAGCGCTCGCAGATTGTCGATCAGCAGTTCGCCGAAATATGGGGCGACACCAACTTCCCGATGATCGGCACGTATTCGCTTTCCCACAAAGCCCACGCCCCCCACGCCCTCGATTTCGTCCGCTACGCCAATATGCTGCAAGGCAATTACGCCGGCGCCTTCGAGGCTGCCCAGCGCGGCGCGGCGAGCGTCGGCCGCGCCGCCGAGGCGGTCAACCGCGGCGAGAAGCGCGTGGTGCATTCCTGGGTGGTCGACAAGGTCTTCGGCAAGTGGGACCGCATCCTCGAAGCCGAGCAAAGCCACGGCGGCACGCCGTATCTCGACGGCATGTGGAGCTATGTCGTCGGCAGCGCCCAGGCCGCCACGGGCGATCTCGACTCCGCCGAAACCGCGCTCGCCAACATCCAAGCCCAGGCCGTGGCCGATGGCGTTGACGACACCGGCGTCGCCCCCACCCCCGCCTCCCACGTGCTCGGCATCGCCGCCCACGCCCTAGAAGGCGAAATCGCCGAGGCCCGGGGCGATTACGATTCGGCCATCGCCCACTACGCGGCCGCGGTGGAAATGCAGGACGCCAACAATTACACCGAGCCGCCGGACTGGTCGCAGTCGATGCGGCTGTACCTCGGCGCGGCGATGCTCGCCGCGGGCCGCGCCGAAGCCGCCGAAGCCGTCTACCGCGAGGACTTGGAGTGGAACCAGCAAAACGGCTGGTCAACCTTCGGCCTCGCCCAGGCCCTCGAAGCCCAGGGCAAGACCCAGGAAGCCATCATCGTCAAACGCCAATTCGACTCGCTCTGGCGCAACGCCGACATCGAACTCGAGCGTTCGCGACTGTAAAGGCGGGGATTGCGCGATCGGACGGCCCGGTAGTCACCAAATGCGCCCGGGCCAGCCGCTCTCGCTGTCGAGCGAATCGAATTCCCTGTCCTTTGAAACCAGCGGATAGCGCAGTTCGATGGCTGTGGCCGCGATGAAGCGGTCGAAAGGGTCGCGATGGCGCCAAGCGAGCGACGCGGCGCGGGCCGCCATCTCGCGGGTGAATGGCGCCGTCAGCGTCTCGGTTTCGGCCAGCAATTCATCAAGATGCGGGACAATTTCCGGCCAGCCGCCGAGTCCAGCCTTGCGAGCCACCTCATAGGCGCTGACTGGACTGATCAACACCGAGTCCGCCGCCACGATTGCCGCCTCCGCGGCCCCGCCGAGGCGGTCCGGCGCCATCAAGCTCCAGATCCACGCGTGAGTGTCGAGCACTACCGCGCTCAAGTGTTCCGCTCCCACATGGCGAGTTCGTCTTCGCCCATGGCATCGTCGAAATCCGGGACTGAATCCACCAGATGGGCGAGCGCGCCGAGACGGAATTTGGCTGCGTTCAGCGGGACCAGCTTAACCGCTGGTTTGCCGTTTCGCGCGATGACCACATCATCGCCGGCTTCCGCGGCGGCGATGAGCTTTGAAAGCTGGGATTTGGCTTGGTGCACATTGATTAGCATGGCTCTTGCCCGCTGATAGGTGGCTAACATGGCTAGGCTACTGAAGCATGTCGCGCTGGTCAAGTTTCGCCACCGCCGCTGGCTCTTTGGCTGTTTCGCCTTTTCGTTGCGCGGGTGGGGGATTCGGTTTAGGCTAAGCCGCACCATCGGGCGAAGACGGGAGATCGGGCAATCATGCGGCGCAGACAGATTTTTCAGGCATTTGGCGCGGCTTTCGCGGCTTCGGCGCTGGGGGCGGGTTTTGGCGGGGCCAGCGCCTTTGCCCAATCCCGCGATCAGTCTGGCGA
>JAPOTO010000100.1:13094-22514 GCA_026709135.1 Gammaproteobacteria bacterium
GCCGGCGGGATCGATTTCGCCGCCCTCTTCGCCCATGGCGAAACCGCCGGCATCGAACATTATTTCGTCGAACACGACAACCCCAGCGGCGATGGCTTCGCTTCCGTCGCCAGCAGCTTGGCGCATCTGCGCGGGCTGCGTTTCTGAGTATTCCATTGCCGGGCCATTTCCGACTTGGGAGCAAACAAAATGAAAACCCGCCGCGATTTCCTGCGTGAACTGATCATCTCGGTTGGCGGCGTTTCGGCCCTGTCGGCCTGCGGCGATGCGCCGGTTGTGGTCGCCACAGCCACCGGCGAAGCCGGCCGCTTCCACACCGCGGAAGAGCTGGCGCTGGTTTCGCGCTTGGCCGAGCTCATCATCCCCCACACCGAAACCCCCGGCGCGCTCGATGTCAACGTGCCAGGCTACATCGACGGCCTGATGGCGGACTGGGCCAATCAAGCCACCCGAACCAACTATCGCGCGGCTTTGGGCGATATCGAACCCCGCCTTTCGGCCAATGGCGATTTTCTCACCCTCGATGAAGCCGGGGCGGAACAAGCCCTCGCCGAACTCGACCGTGCCGCCTTCGCCGAAGCCGCGGAAGAACTCGGCGGCTACCGCGGCTTCAAGGGTTATGTCACCCGCACCTACTTCGCCACCGAAGGCGGCGCGCGGCAAGAATTGCAATGGGTGGCCGTTCCCGGCCGCTGGGACCCAGATGTGCTCATCACCGACCGGCAACAAGCCTGACAGCGAGACTGGGCAGGAATCTGAGCAGGAGCCTGACAATGGCGCAAGCAACCGAATTCGATGCGATTGTGGTTGGCTCGGGCATGAGCGGCGGCATGGCCGCCAAGGAATTGTGCGAGCGGGGCCTGCGGGTGCTCGTGCTTGAGCGCGGCCCGGAAATCATCCCCGAGCGCGACTACTCGGACAATCTGGCGCCCTGGCAAACCCCAAATCTGGACCGCATCCCCCAGGACGAGATCGAGCGCCATTACTTCCGGCAATTCCCCGGCGTTGGCTACGCCGTGAAGGAGTCGAACAAGCATTTCTGGGTCAAGGACGACGAGCATCCCTACGAGGAAGTCGAAGGAACCCGCTACGACTGGCTGCGCGGCTATCACACCGCCGGGCGCTCGATCATGTGGGGCCGGCAGTCCTACCGGCTTGGGCCGCGGGACTTCGAGGAAAACCAGCGCGAGGGCGTCGCCGTCGACTGGCCGGTCCGCTACGCCGACATCGCGCCCTGGTACGAAAAAGTCGAAACCTTTGTCGGCATCGCCGGCGAGGCCGAGGGCATCGAGCAGTTGCCCGACAGCGTGTTCCAGCCGGCTTTCGCGTTGGGCGCCGCGGAAAGAACCTTCAAGCAGCGCGTTGAAGCGGCCTTCCCGGGCCGCAAGGTGATCGCGGCGCGGGTCGCCCATCTCACCGACGCCACCGAGGAGCAGCGCGCCCTCGGCCGCGGCAACTGCCAAGTGCGCAACCGCTGCGACCATGGCTGCTCGTTCAGGGCCTACTTTTCCTCGCTCAACGCCACCCTGCCCGCCGCCGAGCGCACCGGCAACCTCACCATCGTCCACAACGCCATCGTGCAGGGGCTCGATTACGACCCGCAAGCCAACCGGGTAAGCGGCGTGCGCGTGATCGACGCGGAAACCAACGAAGCGAGGATGTACACCAGCCGCATCGTGTTCCTCAACGCCTCCGCCATCGCCTCGGCGCTGATCCTGCTGCAATCGCGCTCGGAAAGTTTCCCCAACGGCCTCGCCAACCGCTCGGACCAGGTGGGCCGCAATCTCATGGACCATGTCAGCGGCGCGGGGGCATCGGGCATCATGCGCGGCTTTGAGGACCGCAAGGTCTTCGGCCGGCGGCCTGGGGGAATCTACATCCCCCGCTATGCCAACATCACCGAAAACGACAAGCCCTACAGCCGCGGCTTCGGCTACCAGGGCGGCGCCTGGCCGACCAACCACGCCGATGGCCAGATTCCCGGCATCGGCCGCGAATTCAAGGAAGCCCACCGTCGCCCCAGCCCGTGGCGGATGTCCATCGGCGCCTTCGGCGAGCAATTGCCCAACCCGGACAACCGGGTGACCCTGCACCCCTCCCGGCGCGACCGCTGGGGCAATCCCATCGCGCTGTTCGAGGTGCGCTACGGCCGCAACGAGGAAATCATGCTCGAAGCCGCCCGCACTGACGCCATCGCCATGCTCGAAGCCGCCGGCTGCGAGCAGATCGCCTCCTCGCCGGTGAACCTCACCGTCCCCGGCAACCGCATCCACGAAATGGGCAGCGCCCGCATGGGCCGCGACCCGGAGACCTCGGTGCTCAACGGCTGGTGCCAGGCCCACGACGTCCCCAACCTGTTCATCACCGACGGCGCCTTCATGACCTCCGCCGCCTGCCAGAACCCATCCCTAACCTACATGGCCTTCAGCGCCCGAGCCGCCAACCACGCCGCCGACCTCATCTCGCAAGGAACCCTGTGAGTTCTGACGAATTGATGACGCGGGCCCTTTCTGGCACTTTCGCTCCATCGGCGCCCCCAGGCCGCAATGTTTTCAAGTAGGGCGGCTTCGGCGCACTCGCACCTGATGCAAGGCCGGCGATAGTGGCAGCAAACCAAAAACTGAAGGCGGCGGTGGCGGCGTACTTTGCCGATCTTGGGCGGGTGCGCGCTTCCGGCGGGGCGACTGGCGAGCGGTCGAGCTATCCGGCGCTGGCGAATCTGCTCAACGCGGTGGGCGCGGGGCTGAAGCCGAAGGTGTTTTGCGTTCAGGAATTGGCTGAACAAGGCGCCGGCCATCCCGATTTCGGCTTGTTTTCGGCGAAACAGGTGCAGCGTGGCCAGCCCCGGCAGGGGCAGATTCCCGAGCGCGGCGTGGTCGAGGTGAAGTCGCCCGGCGAATCCGTGCAGGGCAACGAGGTTCGCGAGCAGGCGGCGCGTTACCAGCGGCGTTACCGCCTCGTGCTGGTGACCAACCTGCGCGAGTTCGTCCTGCTCGGCGAGGATGCGGCGGGCCGCGAAACCCCGCTCGAATCCTTCACTTTGGCGGAGAACGAGGCGGATTTCGCCCGCAAACTCGAGCATCCGCAAGCCGTCACCCGGGAGCTTGGCGCGGGCTTGGGCGAGTATCTCTGCCGCGCCCTGTCGCACCGGGCGGCGCTGGCGGAGCCGAAGGACTTGGCCTGGCTGCTCGCCTCCTACGCCCGCGATGGCCTGGCCCGGGTCGAGTCGGCGGGCGAGGCACCCCCGCTCAAGGCCGTGCGCTTGGCGCTCGAAGACGCCCTCGGCATCCGCTTCGAGGGCGGCAAGGGCGCGCGCTTCTTCCATTCAACATTGGTGCAGACGCTGTTCTACGGCATCTTTTCCGCCTGGGTGCTGTGGTCGCGGGTCGGTTCCGCCAAGCCCGGCGAACAGTTCGATTGGCGCGGCGCGGTATGGCATCTGCGCGCGCCGGTGCTGCAGGCCCTGTTCTCGCAGCTTGCCCAGCCGGGCCGGCTGCAACCGCTTGGCCTCGTTGAAGTGCTCGACTGGAGCGCCGCGGCCCTCGACCGCGTGGACCGGGCGGCCTTCTTCTCCCGCTTCAACGAAGGCGAGGCGGTACCGTACTTCTACGAGCCGTTCCTCGAAGCCTTCGACCCGGAACTGCGCAAGCAGCTTGGAGTCTGGTACACCCCCGCGGAAGTCGTGCGCTACATGGTCGCCCGGGTTGACCGCGCGCTCAAGGACGACCTCGGCATCCCCGATGGGCTGGCCGCGGAAAACGTCTACGTGCTCGACCCCTGCTGCGGCACCGGCGCCTATCTCGCCGAAGTGCTGCGCCGCATCGCCGCCAACCTGAAGGGCCAGGGCCTCGGCGCGCTGGCCGGCGCCCGGGTGCGGCAGGCGGCGACCGAACGCGTTTTCGGCTTCGAGATCATGCCCGCGCCCTTTGTCGTCGCGCATTTGCAAATCGGCCTCACCGCCCGGGAACTCGATGCGGCCCTGCCCGAAGATGGCTCGGCCCGGGCCGGCGTGTTCCTCACCAATGCGCTGACCGGCTGGGAGCCGCGCGCGACCAAGCCGCTGCCTTTTCCCGAACTCGAAGACGAGCGCGACCGCGCCGAGCGGGTGAAGCAGGACCGCCCCATCCTCGTCATCCTCGGCAACCCGCCCTACAACGGCTTCGCCGGCATGGCGGTGGACGAGGAGCGCGAACTCTCGCAGGCCTACCGCTCCACCCGGCGCGTGCGCCGCCCAGAAGGCCAAGGGCTGAACGACCTCTACATCCGCTTCTTCCGCATGGCCGAGCGCCGCATCACCGAAAAGACCGGCCGCGGCATCGTCTGCTTCATCTCCAACTATTCCTGGCTCGATGGCTTGTCGTTCACCGGGATGCGCGAGCGTTATCTGGAGGCGTTCGACAAGGTTCGTATCGACAACTTGCATGGCGACCGCATCATTTCGGAGTACGCGCCAGATGGGCGCACCAGCGAAACGATCTTCGCTGTTGCGGGACAATCCCCCGGAATCAAGGTCGGCACGAGCATTGCGCTGCTTTCGCGATCGCGAGCGGCAGCCGATGACGCATCGGATGGGCGGATACTGTATCGCGACTTTGATCAGGCAAGAGCCGCCGAGAGGCGAAAAGCCCTGCTGGATAGTCTCGATGCTCCCGAGATTGATGCGCACTATGCGGCGTTGGGACCGAATCTCAGGCTCGGTTTGCCATTCAAACCGATGGCTGTCGGGGATTCCTGGTTCGACTGGCCAGCACTGCCCGAGCTGTTTCCGGTGTCGTTCCCCGGTGTCAAGACCAGCCGCGACCGGTTTCTCGTCGATACCGACCTCGATCGACTCAAGTCGCGCATCGCGGATTACTTCGACCCCGAATTGAGCCATGACGATATTGCGCGCCGGTATCCGAGCGTGATGAGGTCCGCCGCCGGTCGCAATGCCCGTGTCATGCGGGATTCATTGTTGAAGCGAGGCGGGCCGGATGAAGGTGGATTTGTCCGCTTCGCCTATAGGCCATTCGACGAGCGTTGGCTGTATTGGGAACCAGACGGCGGATTGCTGGACCGGCCTCGGCCTGAATACATGCCGCAAGTCGGTGATGGAAATTTGTGGCTAATAACCCAACAAAAACCCCGCCGGGACTGGTCGCCGCCGCAAGTAATTTCACATTTGGGCTGTCTCGACCTGATGGATCGGGGTGCCACATGTTTTCCGTCGGACCTTCGGGATAACGGCATGGGCGGCGAAGCGGGCAGCGTGCCGCATTCCAATTTGACTCCCACAGCCCAAAACTACCTTGAGCGGTTGGGCCTGAATGCGACAGAACTCTTCCACCACATCCTCGCCAACCTCCACGACCCCAACTACCGCGAAACCAACGCCGGCGCCCTGCGCATGGAATGGCCGCGCATCCCCCTGCCGGGCTATCCCAACGGCGGCGGGGCGGGCGATGCCGAAAAACTCCGGCAATCCGCCGCCCGCGGGCGCGAACTCGCCGCGCTGCTCGACCCGGAAACCCCAGTCGCCGGGGTAACGCAGGCGCCGCTGCGCCCGGACATCGCCGCCATCGCCATTCCCGCCACCGCCAACAATCGCAACATGACCGAAGACGACTTCGCCCTCACCGCCGGCTGGGGCCACTACGGCCAGGGCGGGGCGGTAATGCCCGGCCAGGGCCGCGCCGTCGAGCGCGCCTTCACCGCCAACGAGCGCGAGGCGATGTCCGCCCCCTCCCCCGCACTCGGCAACACCACCCGCGACATCCACCTCAACGCCAACGCCTACTGGCGCAACGTCCCCGCCGCGGTGTGGAACTACCGACTCGGCGGCTACCAAGTGCTCAAGAAATGGCTGTCCTACCGCGAGCAAGCCATCCTCGGCCGCCCGCTCCGCGCATACGAAGTCCAACACTTCACCAACACCGCCCGCCGCATCGCCGAAATCCTGCGCTTGACCGGCTAGCTCTGTCTGGCAGCAACAAGAAAACCGGACTAAACTTATGCTTTGTGGAAAAGCGAACCATAAATTGTTCATCGTCCAATAGCAGGCGATTTAGCCATCGTGAAGCGATCAATCCGACATACAACGCCGGCGAAGCTGGCTGATTTGCCGCATCCGGATGCCCGGCATGGGACGGTCGTTGATCTTTTCTGCGGAGTCGGCGGGCTCAGCCATGGCTTCGTTCTGGAGCGCTTTGACGTAAAGGCGGGGATCGATGTTGATCCTTCGTGCAAACACGCCTATGAGGCAAACAACCGAGCAGCGTTCCACGAGAGGGATGTTTCATCCATTTCGGCCGATTGGATCAACTCCCTGTTCACGCCGGGCAAACCCCGCATCCTCGTGGGTTGTGCCCCGTGCCAGCCCTACTCGTCATACACCCGTTTGCCAAAGGCGAAGGATGATGCCAAATGGCTCCTTCTCCGGGAATTCGGTCGCATCGTGCGGGAAGTCCAGCCGGATGTTGTTTCGATGGAGAATGTTCCCCGACTAACGACGTTCAAAGGTGGACGACCACTTCGGAATTTCCTAGCTTGCCTTTCCGGCTACCACCTATGGTCAGGCGTCGTTGAGTGTGCCGACTTCGGTGTGCCGCAGACGCGCAAACGCCTCGTGATCTTGGCATCGCGCCTTGGCAGGATAGAACTCGCCGAAAAGACACACACCTCCGGGCATTATCGAACCGTGCGGCAAGCAATCGATCACCTGCCAGCAGTGGGCGCGGGGGAAACTTGTCCAGAGGACGCGCTTCACCAGGCGAGCCGCTTGTCGGAACGCAACCGGCGACGGATCGAAGCGGCACGCCCAGGGGGGACTTGGCGAGATTGGAGCGATCAGTCTCTCGTGTCAAAGTGCCATACCCGCCGATCCGGTCGATTCTTCAACAGTGTATACGGGCGCATGTCTTGGGACCTTCCGGCACCAACCATCACCACCCAGTGTTACGGCTTCGGAAACGGGCGTTTTGGCCATCCCGAGCAGGACCGGGCGATTTCCCTTCGCGAGGCGGCCTTGTTGCAGACCTTTCCCGAATACTACGAGTTCCAGAAGCCCGGTGATCAGGTTGTCATCGCGCATACCGCCCGATGGATCGGCAACGCTGTGCCCGTGGCACTTGGCCGGGCGGTGGCGAGAAGCGTCGCCAGCATGCTGGATTCTCATGCGCAACATAACCTCGAGGAGATTTGATGAAGGATGTCCCCTCCACCTTGAACGAACCGTTCGAACTCGACATCGACCTCAATGTGCTTAATCACCTTGGGTTGAACCTGTACAGCAATGTGCCAGCCGTGCTCGCCGAACTGATCGCCAATGCTTGGGATGCCGATGCCTCCCGTGTCGATATCACAATAAACAGATCTCCGGGCAACCCGAATCAAAACAGCATAGTCATAACTGACAATGGTTGCGGCATGGACGATGCCGACTTGCGTGGCAAGTATCTCAAGGTCGGTTATCAGCGTCGGACGGACTCTTCAGGTGATCGCACATCCATGGGACGGCCAGTTATGGGTCGCAAGGGCATAGGCAAACTCTCGATATTCTCGATTGCCGAAAACGCGAAGATTTTCACGCGCAAAATGAAGATGGATGCGATCGGTATTGAGATGGACGTAGAAAAGATTCAGACAGCTATCAAAAAAGGAGGCAATTACCATCCGGTCCGACTGAAAGCGGCAGAAAAAGTGCCTGGAAACTTCGGCACGGTTATCGAACTCCGCAAGCTGAAGAAACGGGTGAATGCGACGCTGGACCAGCACATCCGGCAGCGTGTAGCTCGCCGGTTTTCCGTCGTTTCCGATAAGTTCCAAGTGTATATCGATGGAGAAAAGGTTACAATCCAAGACCAGAACTACTTCAGCAAGCTGGAAAATGCGCTTGTATATGGAGACTTCGAAACGACTAGGTTCAGTCACGATGAGAAGTACATTACCAAGCGAGATAACAAAATCAATGATTACCTTGTAAGGGGATGGATCGGACTTGTTAGAGAGTCCGGATCTCTGCAAGGTGATTCCGGCAACCTGAACAAGGTCGCGATTCTGGCCCGTGGCAAGGTGGCCTTGGAAGATATCCTTGAGCGCTTGCATATCAGCGGCTTGTATGCAAAGTACGTAATCGGTGAGATCGAGGCGGATTTTCTCGACCAATCCGACCTGGACGATATCGCCACGTCGAACAGGCAAGATTTTATCCAAGATGACGAAAGGTTCGCAGCACTGCGCGATTTCGTGAAGAAAGAGCTGGCTGTGTTGAGAGAATCCCGCGCCGGCATGAAAGCAGATGAAGGGGAAAGACGAGCCATCGAGATTCCCGCAGTGCGGGAATGGTACGGCTCACTCAAGGGAGATGCCAAGAGCGAAGCCAAGAAGCTCTTCGGCAGGATCAACCAGATTGCAACAGACGATGTGCATCGAAAAACGCTCTACAAGCACGGTGTTCTGGCCTTCGAGCACTTGCGGCATAAGGAAAAGCTGGCACAGCTTGGTGACTTGGATGTGGACAATCTGGAAGCCACGGTGAAGCTATTCTCCGAACTCGATGACATCGAGGCATCTTGGTACTACCAGATCACGGAAGGCCGCCTCGATATGATTCGCAAGTTGCGGGCTATCACAGACGAGAATGCTCTTGAGAAGGTGATTCAAGATCACATCTACACACACCTCTGGCTCCTCGATCCGTCTTGGGACAGAGCAACCGAGACAGCCAGTATGGAGAAAACGGTGCGTGCCGAGTTTGAACAGCTTTCCAATAAGTTGAGCCAGGAGGAACGCAACGGCCGCATCGACATTCGATACAAGAAGACCTCGGGCAAGCATATAATCGTGGAATTAAAACGTGCAAGCGTCCGAACTACGAGTTGGTTGCTTGGCAATCAGGTCCAGAAGTATCTGGACGCACTGGAAAAGCAGATCGAGGAGCACCAAGAGTATGGTCCAGTAGAAGCTGTTTGCTTGATTGGCCACCTGCCAACGGATTGGACTTCGCAGAATCGGCGTCAAGATGAATTGAACTTAACCACCCGCGGGATTCGCGTTATGACTTACCGTAGTCTCATCAACGATGCGGAGAAGAGTTACGACCAATATCTGCGCAAGACGGAAGACCGTGGCCGAATCAAGGCGCTGCTCGATGCGATTGAAGATTCCGACTAAAACACTACAACGGCAATATCTCGATCCGGCGGAATTGGGTGGGGTGGGATTCGGCTTGGATGGCGATGAGGCCCTCGCGCAGGGCGATTGGCGCGCCGGCGTTGAGCAGGCGTTGGGCGTCGGGGTCGTTTTCGTCGAGTTGGGTGCCGGTGTATTCGAATACGGTTTCACCGCCGATGCTGTGGCGGATCAACTCGTCGCCGCGGACTTCGATTTCGAGCGTGACCCACTGGTCGCCGTGGTAGGTGCCTGAGGTGGAATAGGTGCAGT
>JAPOTO010000008.1 GCA_026709135.1 Gammaproteobacteria bacterium
CGCCGCCATGCTCCTGCGCCACTTCCAGCGCCGGCAGTTGCGGATGTAGCGGGGACTCATATTTCGGTTTTTCGCAGGTGCCTGTCGTTTGGCAAGCATCTCCGAACCGTCGCCCTCCGGTGGGCTTTGTTCAGCGGACGCCGTGAATACTTCCATGTAGGCTTCGGGCTCGGCTTCCTGCCTCGCACGCCCGCTGAACAAAGCCCACCGGAGGGCGACTAACGCAGTCCCCCGGGGGAGATATTTTCGTGGTCTCGGAAGCTCTTTGTGTGGCGCCAAACGAAAGGGGGCGGTCGAATGACCGCCCCCTTGGGTTGGTGCCGCCGGGTTGCACCCGGTGGCGGATTTAGAAGTCGACTGTCAGCCGGCCGTAGTAGTAGGCGCCCTGCCAGTCCATTCCGGTTGCGGAGGAATACAGCCGGCCACAGCAGTAGTCGCCGATGGCATCCTGGGCCGGATATTCATCCAAGAGGTTTCTCGCGCCAAGCGACAACCTGAACGTGTCGTTGAAGCGGTACTGGCCTTCGATGTCCATGTACCAGATTGGGTCGAAGGTCTGGAAGGTTGAGCCACCTTGGGAGTTGACCGACTCGCCGTAGTAGCTCGCCCGCCCAATCACTGTGAGCTGGTTGACATCGTGTTGGGCGGTGATCACGCCGCGCCAGTTCGGATCGAAGTTCTCGAAATCGTAGCGGGCCTCGGCGTTGAGGTAGGCGCTCGGGTCGGAGTCGAAGCTGTTCTCGTTGTAATTGAAAGAAGCGGTGAGGGTGGTTGTGCCCATTTCGCCCCAATCAATCGGCGTGGTCGCCACGATGTCCATACCCTGCGCGGTAACATCAAATCCGTTGGTGAAATACCTCACAACGCCAATTGTGTTGGCGCCGACAACCCCCGCGCCATCAAGCGCAAGAAAGTTTTGATACGCCTCAACATCTTCTGGGTCTGGATCAACGGCCGGGGGTGGATTATCGGACACCGGCCTATTCGAGATGATGTAAGTGAAGTCCTCCACATCGATGCGGTAGAAGTCCACCGTCAGATCTATGGTATCCAGCACTTGGGCGGTGAAACCGAAGGTGAGGTTTTCCGATCTCTCGGGCTTCAGCGGAACCGCGCCGAGTGCCTGGCCTATTGGGCCACCAGATGGAAACAATCCGGCCGCGACCGGAAAACCATCGGGCAGGATTGTCGATACCGCGGTGTGGCCCTGCTGACCCGGAGTCGGCGCGCGGAAAGCTGTGCCGATCGAGGCACGGATGCCGAAGTTATCGGTCACGTCAAGCTGGCCGGCGAGCTTCCACACGAGTTCGGCGTCGAAGTCGTCGTAGTCCTCATAGCGCACAGCGGCTTGCAGGAAAAGCTGGTCGGTAACGTCGCCGCTGATTTCGCTATACAGTGCGTAGGAGTTGCGCTCATAGGTGTCGGCGTACAGGGGCGAATAGCCGGGGAAGCCATTGGAGCCAACTGGTACGGCGCTGAATACCGGATCTTGAGGATTAGTACAATCCAGTGAAGCACCAAGACCGGGGTTTTCTTGGGTGCCTTTCACTTTCATGCCATCCGCGCTAAGTATATTGTCGGCAAAATTGACATCGTCTTCGCCTCCGGTGAGTGCACCATCAGGGCCCGGGAGACAGAATTCATGGGGATCGGGCTGTCCGTATGTGTAATCTGTATCTCCCGAAGAATCCAAGATGCCGTTTTGATAGGAAGTAAGCTCGCCCTGCACGGTGTCGTAGGACTCGTCCATCCAAGAGGCGCCGAAAGCGATCAGCGCGCCGTTGTCGAGTTCGTAGGTGAAATCGGCCTGCAACTGGGTTTCGCTGTTGACCAAATCGCCCGGGCGGAACTCGGTCGGCGAATCGGGGCCCATCGAAGGGTTGATGGTGTTCTTCAACGTGTACTGCATTTCGCTTTCGCCGGTGCGGGCGCTGAAATCGTAGGTCAGGCCGTTGTCCATCTCGCCGCGGATGCCGCCGACGATGGACACGTCGCGCACATCGCCGAAGAAGCGCGGGGTGAAGCCGCCGGGATGCTTCTCGAGCGGGAAGTAGATCGAACCGTCGGGTTCGCGCAATTCCTCAATCACGTCGTTGTAAGGGTAGCGATAGAAGAAGCTGCCGTTGCTTGTGCTGTCGGAAAAGTTGCCAAAGCCGTACAACTCGTTGTTGTCGTCGAGTTCAATGCCGGCGTTGAAAAACATCCGTACCGCTTCCGCTTCGGGCTGGCCCCAGGGCTGCACCACATCGCCGTCGCCTATGTTGGCCAAGTGGGTATTGGTGCAATAATCTCTGTATCTGGCATCCGCTCCGGGCATACAGCCATCGGCATACAATTTCCTGGTTCCCAACAGGCCTCCCCGAGAACCGCCAAAATCTTCGTAATCCGGGTTGTCGTAGTCGAGGCAGAACCAGCCGTTGCAGTACTGCTCCGCGCGCGTGGTCTGTTCGGCTTCGTAGAACTCGCCCGAAATGCTGAGGAAGCCGTTGTCGCCGAGCGGCAGGCCGATATTGCCCTGCACCGTGACAGTCGCGCCATCGCCTTCGGCGTGCTGGCCGGTGTCGATGGTCACACTACCGCCTTCGCGGTTGTCTTTGAGCAGGAAGTTGATCACGCCGGCGATGGCGTCGGAGCCGTATTGCGCCGCCGCGCCGTCGCGCAGCACCTCGATGGTCTGGATCGCCGAGGCCGGAATCGTCGCCATGTCGGGGCCTTGGGTGCCCGAACCGCCGATGGATACCAAGGCCGCGCGGTGGCGGCGCTTGGAGTTGACCAGCACCAGCGTCTTGTCAGTCGGCAGACCGCGCATTGCAGCCGGGCGGATGAAACTCGCGCCATCGGAAATCGGCTGGCGGGAGATGTTGAAGGAGGGCACCAGCGTCTTGATGATGTCGTTGGTGTCGGTGTAGGAGATCGCCTCGATCTCCTCGGCGCTGAACACGTCGACTGGAACCGGCGAGTCCTGCACCGTGCGCGGCCGGCCGCGGGCGCCCGTCACGATGATCTCCTCGAGATCGGCCGCGTCCTCCTGACCGAAGGCGAGCGGCGCGTAGGCCGCGGGGGCCATCAAGGCCAGGGCTATCGCTGGCGACAGGAGCCTGGCCGTCTTGTTTCGTCTGAGCATAGTCTTTCCCCTGATGGAACTGCGAATTTGCGGGTTCTCAATTGCCCGTCATGTGCTCCCGATAACTGCAAATATCAGGAGTAGAATGTCCATCGAATCTCAATGAGATAAGGAGAAACAGATATGAAAGCTGTGGGAGGAAGTGGCGACATGGATCAACTATTGGAGGTGTTGGCGGGATTCGGCGTGGCGAATACCGATGTCGAGATACTGCGGGCGGCCCGGGGCGCTTGGAGCGAGAACACCCGGCGCGCGCTGCGGTCCGACCTCAAGATTTTCGGCAACTGGTGCGCGGGGCACGGATTGCCGATGCTGCCCGCCCAAGGCGAGACTGTGGCCCGGTTTGTCGAATCCGCCGCGCGCGACAAGGCGCCGGCGACCGTGCGGCGCTATGTGGCGAGCATCGGCACCCTGCACCGGGCGGCGGGTCACGCCGACCCGAAGGACGGGGCGGTGGTGCGGTGGGCGTTGCAGTGCATGCAACGCCGCAAGAACCGCCGCCAGCGGCAGGCGCTGGGGCTCACCTGGGAAATGCGCCAGCGGATTCTCGCGGCCGCGGGCGGCCGGCTGATCGACTTGCGCGACCGGGCTTTGCTGGCGGTGGCCTATGACGCCATGCTGCGCCGCTCGGAACTGGTCGCGCTGGAAGTGGCGGATCTATCGGAGGCAACGCTCGGCGGCGCGACGCTGCTGGTGCGCCGCAGCAAGGCCGACCAGACCGGCGAGGGCGCGGAAGTGTATCTCACCCCGGACACCCTGGAACTGTTGCGGGAATGGCTCCAACAGGCCCGCATTCGAAACGGGCGGATTTTCCGCTCGTTCCGCCCCAATGGCTTGCTGGGCGAGAGCCTCGATGTCAGCCAAGTTTCGCGCATCTTCAAGGCGATGGCGCGCAAGGCCGGATTCGACAAGCAGGTCGTCGAGGGGCTTTCGGCGCACAGCGCCCGGATCGGCGCCACGCAGGACATGATCGCCTCGGATCTGGGTTTGGCCGCGGTAATGCAGGCGGGGCGCTGGAAAACCGCGGCCATGGTGCTCCGCTATGGCGAGCGTTTGCTGGTCCAGCGCGGCGGCTTGGCGCGATTCGCCCGGCTGAACACCAGCCGAACCGCGAGCGCCCGAACGGAACCGGATCCGCGGGTGGACGCGGCTCTCTTGTAAAAAACGCTATTTATCATAGAGTTAAGCTATCGGATTGCGTCGCGCATCGGGGCGTCTGTCGACTTCCAAATTTGGTTGAAATTTGGTTTGACTGCCAAAAAAAGACAAGCTATTCTTTAGCGTCTCGATAATTGCAGTTATCGAGAGTACGTGACGGGCAAATGAGAACCCGCCGCCGCCTCGCCCAGCACCCGTGGCGGGCGCGGAAAACCCACAAATTCGCAGCTCCATCAGGGGAAAGACTATGCTCAGACGAAACAAGACGGCCAGGCTCCTGTCGCCAGCGATAGCCCTGGCTTTGATGGCCCCCGCGGCCTACGCGCCGCTCGCCCTCGCCCAGGAGGAGGACGCGGCCGGTCTCGAGGAGATCATCGTCACCGGCGCCCGCGGGCGGCCGCGCACCGTGCAGGATTCGCCGGTTCCAGTCGACGTGTTCAGCGCCGAGGAGATCGAGGCGATTTCCTACACCGACACCAACGACATCATCAAGACGCTGGTGCCCTCCTTCAACATCTCCCGCCAGCCGATTTCCGATGGCGCGAGTTTCATCCGCCCGGCTGCAATGCGCGGTCTGCCGACTGACAAGACGCTGGTGCTGGTCAACTCCAAGCGCCGCCACCGCGCGGCCTTGGTATCCATCGGCGGTTCGGGCACCCAAGGCCCCGACATGGCGACGATTCCGGCCTCGGCGATCCAAACCATCGAGGTGCTGCGCGACGGCGCGGCGGCGCAGTATGGCTCGGACGCCCTCGCCGGCGTGATCAACTTCCTGCTCAAGGACAACCGCGAAGGCGGCAGCCTGACCATCGACAGCGGCCAGTACAGCGAAGGCGACGGCCAGGCGGTCACGGTGCAGGGCAACGTCGGTTTGCCTTTGGGCGACAACGGCTTCCTCAGCATCTCCGGTGAATTCTACGAGCAGGAACAGACCACCCGCTCCAATCAGTACTGCGAGGGCTGGTTCTGTCTGAACCGCAACGACCCGAGTTGGAACAGCTTCATAAACGCAGGAAGCGCCAGCCAGGTCAGGGGCGTGGGCTGGAACGGGAATCCGGCTACCCGACTCCACTATGGCATGGATAATCAGGCCTATTTGTCCAGCACTCCCATGGCCAATATCGGCGACGGCGATGTTGTGCAGCCCTGGGGCCGGCCCGAAGCGGACGCGGTGCGGGTGTTCTTCAACGCCGGCATCGAACTCGACGACAACAACGAGTTGTACGGCTTCGGCAACTTCTCCGACAGCTCAAGCAATGGCAGCTTCTTCTATCGCTACCCGTACAACGGCACGATCGAGGAACTGCGCGAGCCAGACGGCTCGGTCTACTTCCCGCTTGAGAAGCATCCCGGCGGCTTCACCCCGCGCTTCTTCGGCGATGTGCGCGACGTGTCCATCGTCGGCGGCATCCGCGGCGAGATGGACAACGGCCTGACCTACGATTTCAGCGCCCGCAGCGGCGAAAGCGAAATCCAGTACACGCTGAGCAACACCATCAACCCGTCGATGGGGCCGGATTCCCCGACCTCGTTCCGCCCGGGCGACCTGATCAACAGCGAAACCCAGTTGCAGGCGGACTTCACCTATGAACTCGACAACGGCGCGCTGATCGCTTTCGGCGCATCGTGGATGGACGAGTCCTACGAAGTGGCGCAAGGGGAGGAAGATTCCTATCGGGTCGGCCCCTACGCCAACATCGATCCACATGGCTTTTGCGAACCGGGCCCCGATGGCAGACTCACGGGATCAGGCGCCTATGCCGACAATGTGGCCTCGACCAAGGGCATGGGAGTGACCAACCCGGACGATCCCACCACGCTCAACTGCACCAACAGCAATGATCCGGTGTTCAATGCCGTCGGCGTTGGCTCCAACGGCTTCCCCGGATATTCGCCACAATTCTCGGAAGTCTATGAGCGCAACTCCTATGCGCTGTATGGCGATGTCAGCGGCAATGTCACCGACCAACTGTTCCTGCAGGCCGCGGTGCGCTACGAGGACTACGACGACTTCGACGCGGAACTCGTGTGGAAACTCGCGGGCAAGCTCGACCTCACCGACACCTTCGGCATCCGCGGCTCGATTGGCACCGCCTTCCGGGCGCCTACCCCGGGACAACAAGGCACAATCAACGTGTCCACGCGCCTTCCGCAAGGCTTTCCTGTGGCCACCGGCCTGTTCCCGGCCCGCGGGCCAGTCGCCCAGGCGCTTGGGGCGGTTCCGCTCAAGCCCGAGCTTTCCGACAACTACACGATCGGCTTCACCGCCCAGTTCATGGACAACATCGATGTCACGGTGGACCTCTACCGCATCGATGTGCAGGACATAACCTGGGCGATTTCGACATTGAACGTTTCCAGCAGCGATGAAGCCGAAGCGGCGAACAACGCAGCTTGGCAGAACTTTGTCAAACTCAGGGATGCGGGCGTGCCCGGGGCGAACACGATCGGTGGCGTGTTTTACTTCACCAACGGCTTCAACGTGAGCACCCAGGGTGTGGACATCGTTGCGACCGCGCCGATTGACTGGGGCGAAATGGGCACAACGACCGTGACCGCCTCGTTCAACTTCAACGAGATCGATTACGATTCTGATCCGTCGGTTGTGAGCCGGTTCCGCAACAATGAAGCCCAGCACGACTTCAGGAACTACGATCCGAACTGGCGCGGCGTCATCACCGCCCGGCACGATGTCAACCAGCTCACGCTGATCGGCCGCGTAAGCTACTACGGCGAGTCGACCAACTCCAATACCGGAGGCAGCGACCCGCTCGGTTTGCGCTATCAGAATTTCGATCCGATCTGGTACACCGACATCGAAGGCCAGTACCGCTTCAACGACACCTTCCGGCTGTCGCTGGGAGCGCGGAACGTGTTTGACGAGTATCCGGCACAGGGCACCGTCGGCGACACTTGCTGCGGCCGACTCTGGGAGTCCGCAACCGGAATGGACTGGCAGGGCGCCTACTACTACGGCCGCCTGACAGTCGACTTCTAAATCCGCCACCGGGTTCAACCCGGCGGCACCAACCCAAAGGGGCGGTCATTCGACCGCCCCTTTTTTCGTCCGGCGCAAACCGAAGGGTCGTGCCGCATGGCTGAGACTGACAGCCCGTCGTCCCCGCCGCCCCGAAAATCAGGGCAGTTCCCGCGAAAGCGCCTACACTTTCTATCCAACAATCATCTTTTAGTTGATAGGAAGCCGGATAATGGAGCATACTTCGCACGACAGCTTGTCGATAGCCAGACGGATCGGGGAAGCGGGAATGGAGCAAACACAGGCCGACGCCATCGCTTGGGCGATTCGCGACACCTTCAAGGAGGCGAGCGCGGATCTTGCCACCAAAGCCGATTTGGCCAAACTCGACGCCAAGATCAACAAACTCGATGACAGGATCGACAAGCTTGATGCCAGGATCGACGAACTCGATGCCAGGATGGACAAGCTCGAAGCCAGGATGGACAAGCTCGAAGCCAGGATGGACAGGCTCGAAGCCAGGATGGACAAGCTCGAAGCGAAGGTCCAAAAGTTGGATGCCAAAGTTGATCGGCTGGACATCAAGATCGATGCCTTGGACGCCAGCCTGCGCGCCGAGTTGTCCTGGATGCCGCTGCGCGTGTGCTGGTGGATGCTGTTGACGTTTTCCACCACCGCCGGATTGGTGCTCGCGGCGCAACAGTTTTGGTCATCCGGTTTGCTTCAGACCTGGTTTGGCTAAGGCGCCGCCGCGCACCCCGTGCTTGCAAATCCCCTTGGGACGCTCGATGGTCAATCGGCGAAGGACATCCGCAGCGACTCGTAACCCGTCTGGCGCCGGTATACATCCCCGCCTTCGTGGCGTGGTTCGCTTGCGAGCACTTTCATTTTCAGGCCCCGGCTGCCGATTTGCTCGATCAATGTGCGCAGCAGCAGGCGCGCGTGGGAGGCGCCGATGCAGCGGTGGGGGCCGGCACCATAGGCCAGATGCGGGTTGTGCCGCCGGTCGACGATGAATTTTTCTGGAGATTCAAACACGGCTTCATCGCGGTTCGCCGAGGCCCAGCACAACGCCGCCCGGCCATCAGCCGGCACGGCGACTCCGCGGACATCGGTGGCTTTCGGGCAGACCCGGGCGATCATCGTCAGCGGCGAGGCGACGCGGACGATCTCCTCCGCGGCCCGGCGCGCCAGCAGCGGGTCGCCGCGCAGGCGGCGCAGATCTTCGATATGCGAGGCGAAGTGCGCCAGCGTCAGCGAAACCGCGGCGATGACCGTGTCCCGCCCGCCGGCGAAAACCAGATTGGCGAAGCCGACCATCTCGTCCCGATGCAATGGCCTGCCGCGGAACCGGGCCCGGGTCAAAACGCTGAAAAAATCCTCGCCATCCCCATTCCCGGACGCGGCCCGGTCGAACTGGTCATTCAGGTAGCGGTCGAGCACATTGCCTTTTTCCTCGCTGTGCCCCTCCGGCCCCGCGAAGACATGCAAGCCCCAGCCGATCCATTCCTCCGCGGCTTCCGGCGGCATCCGCAGTAGTAGGGCGAGCGCGCGGGATTGCAGCGGCAGCGCGAATTCCCGCACGACTTCCACGGCGCCGGCCTCCGCGGCGGTGGCGAGCATCCCGGCGATCAGGCCGCCGACATCCCGCACCAGGCGCGGACGTTGGGAGATATTGAAAAACGGCTGGACGATGGCCCGGTATTCGGTGTGCTCGGGCGGGTCGGTCTCGATGGGCAATTGCCGCACCTTGCGGACCCGCTCCTCGGATGGAATCGGCACCCGGAACGGCGCGTCGGAGCTGAACCTGCCGTAATCATGGGCCGCGGCGCGCACATCGCGGTAGCGCAGAATCATCGGTATCTTCTCGCCCGAAAACTCCGCGTCGAGCACGCCGCCGCGTTCGCGGGCCCCGGCGAAAGGGTCGCTTGTGTCCCAGTGCGCGGACATTGGATTACTCCCTGAAAACCAGCGCGGAAGGAACCGCCAGCCGCACCCGGACTTCGCCGCCCGGCGCATCGTCGATTCCCCGGTCGCCATCCCCGGCGCTGCGCCACAGCGCCCGGATCGGATTGCCCCCGGCGTCGAGGTGGTAGATCGTGTCGCTGCCAAGGCGTTCGACCCCGCCAACGCGGCACGGCACACCGGCGGACCCTGGACCGCCGCCGCGGCTCCCGCCGGCATCCAAATCCGCGATGCGCACATCCTCCGGGCGGATACCATAAATGCAAGGCCCCTCCTCGCCGGCCAGATGTTCGGGCAGCGCGAAGCTGAGTTCGCCGGCGCTGAAGACGCCTTCGCTCGCCACGCCCTCGATGAGATTCATCGCCGGTGTGCCTAGGAAGGAAGCCACAAAAGCATTCGCCGGGCGGTGATAGGCTTCGAGCGGCTTCGCGCTTTGCTGCAATTTGCCCGCGGAGAGGATGGCGACCCGGTCGGCGAGAGTCATCGCCTCGACTTGGTCGTGGGTTACATACAAAGTGGTTGTGCCGTGGGCTTCGTGCAGGCGGCGCAGCTCGAAGCGCATGCGGTTGCGCAGTTTGGCGTCGAGGTTTGACAGCGGCTCATCCATGAGCAGGACCTTCGGCCGCCGCACGAGGGCCCGGCCGATGGCAACCCGCTGCTGCTGGCCGCCGGAAAGTTCCCGGGGCTTTTTGTCGAGCAATTCGCCCAAATCGAGCAATCCCGCCGCCTCGGCGACCCTCGCGGCGATTTCCTCCGCGCCAATCTCGGCGTCCCCCTTGCCGCGGCGCAGGCCGAAAGCGAGATTCCCCCGCACCGTCATATGCGGGTATAGCGCGTAGGACTGGAACACCATGCCGAGGCCCCGGGCGCCGGGAGGCAGGTCGTTGACTTTCGCGCCGCCGATGCGGATTTCCCCGCCGCTGATATCCTCAAGCCCCGCGAGCAGGCGCAGCGCGGTCGACTTGCCGCAACCAGACGGGCCAAGCAGCACGAGAAACTCGCCTTCGCGAACCGCGAGATCAAGCGAGTCAAGCGCAACCGTGCCGTCGTCATAGATCTTGGTGGCGGCGATAAACTCAACGTCGGACATCACCACCACCCCGGCGTTTGCGGCACGTCGAGCGAAGGGGGTTTGGTGCCCAGGAGAGGACTTGAACCTCCACGACCTTTCGGTCACTAGCACCTGAAGCTAGCGTGTCTACCAAATTTCACCACCTGGGCGTCGGGGGTGCGCCGATAGCCGATCCGGGGGCCGGCACGGGGAGGCAACTCTAGCCGCCGTTGGCCTTCCTGTCAATTCGCGGGGGCTAACATTCGCGGAGCCAGCGTTCGCCGGCGCTTGCATAGCGCTTGCATAGAGGAGTGGCTTTCACTAGAATCCCCGGACTTTGCGCGGAGCGGGCTTCGCGCGGCAAAACCACTCCTTGCCTTACCGCGGCGGTGCCCGCTTGTCGGAAGGCGTGAACCGAGAGGAGTCTCGATGAGACACTACGAAGTCGTATTTCTCGTGCACCCGGACCAGTCGGCCCAGGTGCCCGGCATGGTCGAGCGTTACACCCAGCTTATCGCCGACAGCGGTGGCAAGGTGCACCGCACCGAAGACTGGGGCCGACGCCAGCTCGCCTATCCCATCAACAAAATTCACAAGGCCCACTATATTCTGATGAATATCGAGTGCGGCCAGGAAGCCCTGCAGGAACTCGGCACACTGTTCCGCTACAACGACGCCGTGATCCGCGACCTATTCATCAAGCGCCGCGAGGCGGTTACCGACGAATCCCTCATCCTCAAGGGCGAGCGCGAATCCAAGGAGCGCAAGGTCCGGGCCGAACAGCGGCGCAAGCAGCGCGAAGAGGAAGTCGCCGCCCGGGAAGCCGCGAAGAAAGTCGAAAGCGAAGCGGACAAGGCCGATGGCGAAGCGGCGACGGCCACCGCGCCTTCCGGCCCAGAGCCGCAGGAGCCAAAAGAGCCGCAAGAGTCCGAAGTCGCGCCCGCGGCGGAATCCGACGCCGCAGCGGAACCCGGTCCAGCCGAAGCCCCGGAACCGGCCGCGGAGCCCGAGCCCGCCGCCGAAAAGACCGAAGCCTGAACAAGCAAACAGACAGGAAACAGCAACATGAGTCGATATTTCCGCCGGCGCAAGTTTTGCAAATTCACCGCCGAAGGCACCAAGGAGATCGATTACAAGGATCTGGAAACCTTGAAAGCGTATATCTCCGAGACCGGGAAGATCATTCCCAGCCGCATCACCGGCACCAAGGCGCGCTATCAGCGGCAGTTGGCGACGGCGGTCAAGCGCGCGCGCTATCTGGCGCTGATTCCCTACACGGACAGTCACCAGGTCTAGCTGGCTAGCTGGAAGGACATGCTGCGCGCCCTTGCCGAATATGTGATGGCGGGACGCCGGCAGGCCGCCACGGCGATTGTGCTGCTGGGGCTGCCACCCCTGGTGAACCTGCTGCCGCCGATGCTGGTGGCGATGGTGATTCTGCGCAAGGGTTTGCCGGCGGGGTCGTTTTTGCTGCTCTGGGCGATGTTGCCGGTGGGGTTCTGGCTGTTCATCGGCAACGCCGTGCCCCTGCTCGTGCTGACCGGCGTTACCATGCTCGCCTGCGTGCTGCGCGCGACGCAGTCCTGGCAAAGCGTGGCGCTGACCTCCATCGCGGTTGGCGCCATGTTCGAGATTTTTCTGCGGGCCCAGCCGCTGGTGCTGGACCTGCTGTTCGAGCAAATGGATTTGTACATCCGGGCGAACAACCTGGAAGGCGTCTCGCTGGCGGATGCGCGGCAGTTGATGACGACGCTGGCGGCGGCGATTTACATGGTCTTGTCGGTGGCCTTGGTGATGTTGGGCCGCTCGATGCAGGCGATGGTGATCAATCCCGGCGGGTTCCGCCAGGAGTTTCACCAATTCCGCTTGCGCCAGCCGGTTGCGCTGGCACTGGTCGGAATGATCGTGCTGATCAATCTGGTCGCTGCGGTGCCGGGGTCGTGGGCGCTTTATCCGGGCTGGCCGCTTGCGCTTGCCGGGCTGGCGCTGGCCCACGCGCTCGTGGCCCGCAGGAAGGCCTCCGCGCTGTGGCTGGTGGCGATGTATTTTTTGCTGGTGTTCCCCGCCATGCTCTATCTGCTGGTGCTGGCGGCGATCATCGACAGTTGGTATGACTTCCGCGCGCGCCTGCCGAAAGGCGCGTGAGGCCGGCGGGCCGGAATGAGGAATTTGCAATGAACGTTATTCTGTTGGAAAAAATCGCCAAACTCGGCGATATCGGCGAGGCGGTGGCGGTTCGCGCGGGTTACGCCCGCAACTTCCTCTTCCCCCGGGGCAAGGCGGTGCCGGCGACCAAGCGGAACCTTGAGGAATTCGAGCAGCGCCGCGCCGAATTGCTCGCCGTCCACAATGAGAAGATCGACCACGCCCAGGGCCGCGCCGCCAAGCTCGCCGACCTGACCGTGGCGATCGAGGTCAACGCCAGCGATGAAGGCCGTTTGTTCGGCTCGGTCACCGCCCGGGAAGTCGCCGAGGCGGTGAATGGGAAAGCCGGCAGCGATTTGGCGAAATCCGAGGTGATTCTCCCCGGCGGCTCGATCCGGGAATGCGGCGACTATGAGGTCACCGCCGATCTCGGCTTGGAAGTCACCGCCACCATTGCGCTTTCCATCATCAACCGCAATGCCCCGGCCCAGCCAGTGGAAGAGCCGGCCGAAACGGCTGAAGCGGCCGAAGCCGAGGCCGAAGCACCCGGAGCCGAAGCCGAGGGAGAACCCGCCCAAGAATAATGCAAGAGCGATAAACAGGCCGAATAGGCCGAGGCACCGTCAATGGCTACGGCAGCGCATTCCTTTCCCGATCCAATGCGGGAAGACGAGTCGCGGCAACTTAGTGTTCCGCCGCACTCCCGCGATGCCGAGCAGGCGGTGCTCGGCGGACTCATGGGCTTTGGCGAGGCCTGGTTTGAAGCCGCCGACGTGCTCGAAGCCGGTGATTTCTACTTCCCGGAACACCGGCAGATCTACCGGGTGATGCAGGAGCAGTCGAAGACGGCCAAGCCCATCGATGTGATCGCCCTGATTGACGCTCTCACCGCCGCCGACAAACTCGAAACCATTGGCGGGGTCGATTACCTTACCGATCTCGCCGAAAACAACCGCGGCACAGCGAATCTGCGCCATTACGCCGGCATCGTCCGCGACCGGTCGATTCTGCGGCAGTTGATCAGCGCCGGCAACAAGATCGTCGATCATTGCCACAACACCGAAGGCGCGCCGGTGGAAGATGTGCTTGATCAAGCCGAGCGGACGATCTTCCGCATCGCCGACGACCGCCCCAAGGACTCTGGGCCCGAAGAGCTGAAGGCGCTGCTTGAAAAAGCGGTTGACCGCATCGAAGAACTCGCCAAATACGGCGACGCCTGCACCGGCCTGCCGAGTGGTTTCATCGATCTCGACCGGATGACCTCGGGCTGGCAGAAGTCCGATCTGATCATCGTTGCCGGCCGCCCCTCGATGGGCAAGACCGCCTTCGCCATGAACGCCGTGGAACACGCGATTCTGCACCAGGACCAGCCGGTGCTCGTCTTCAGCCTCGAAATGCCCGCCCAGAGCTTGGTGTTCCGGATGCTTTCCTCGGTGGGCCATATCAACCATACGCACATCCGCGGCGGCAAGATTCCCGGTGAGCAGCGCGGGAAGCTGAAGAACACCATGGCCAAACTCAAGGGCCGGCCGCTGTACGTCGACGACAGCTCCGGGCTGACACCCACCGACATGCGCGCGCGGGCAAGGCGGCTGTGCCAGCAGACCGGCGGCGGCCTCGGGATGATCGTGGTGGATTACCTGCAACTCATGCACCTGAGGGGCAAGACCGAAAACCGCGTTGCGGAGATCTCCGAGATTTCCCGCTCGATGAAGCTGATGGCGCGGGAGTTTCAATGTCCGGTGATGGCCCTCTCGCAACTCAACCGCAGCGTCGACCAGCGGGTGGACAAACGCCCGATGATGTCGGACCTGCGCGAATCCGGCGCCATCGAACAGGATGCCGACCTGATCCTGTTCCTCTACCGCGCGGAGGTCTACAAAAAGGAAGATACGCCCGAAGAAGAAAAAGGCGTCGCCGAACTCATCATCGGCAAGCACCGCAATGGCGATACCGGCAAGGTAAGGCTGAGCTTCCTCAACCACTTCACCCGCTTCGAGAATCACGCCGCAGCCGACCAGGGCGACTATTTCCCGCCTGGTTACTGAACACAGCACCGAAATCTCCGTCCGCCATGGAATCCGCACCAAGAGCCTGGGCCACGATCGATCTCGACGCCCTGCGGCACAATCTTGGCCGCGTCCGCGAGTTGTGCCCGCGCGCGGGCATCATCGCCGTGGTCAAGGCCGACGCCTACGGCCACGGCATGGCCCAATGCGCCGCGGCCCTGCGCGGGGCCGATGCGGGCATTTGCGGCTTCGCGGTGGCAACGATGGACGAGGCCAGCCGCCTGCGCGGGACCGAGGCCGATCTGCCCATTCAACTGCTGGCGGGGTTCCGCGGTGCGGACGAGCTTGAACATTGCGCCCGCCTCGGCTTGCAGCCGGTTTTGCACGATCCGGGGCAGTTGCGCCTGCTGCGGGAATTCGCCATGCCCGCCGGCGGGCGCATGACCGTGTGGCTAAAGCACAACAGCGGCATGAACCGCCTCGGGTTTGGCGCGGAGGACTGTCTCGCCGCGGCGCGGGAGATCGGCAAGCGGGAAGATCTCGAACTCAGGCTGATGTCGCATTTCGCCTGGGCCGATGCGCTCGGCGATTCCGACTCGGCGGCTTTCACCCGGCGGCAGTTGCGCGCCTTCGAGCAGTTGCGCGGCGCCCTCGCCGCCGAGCCCGGTGGGGGGAGCGCCGCGCCGCCGTGCAGCCTGTCGTCCTCCGCCGGCATACTCTGCCTGCCCGATGCCCAGTATGATTATGTGCGCCCCGGCATCATGCTGTACGGCAGCTCTTCGGTGGCTGGCCGCAGCGCCCCGGAACTCGGCCTGCGGCCGGTGATGAGCCTGCGGGCCCGTCTGCTGTCGGTGCGCGAGGTGAAAGCGGGGGAGGCGGTTGGTTATGGCGCGATCTGGCGTTTCCCGAAGGATACCCGGATGGGCGTGGTTTCCATCGGTTATGCCGATGGCTATCCGCGCTCGGCGGCGAACGGCACCCCGGTGCTCGTCGAAAGCGGCGGGGAGTTCGTGCCCTGCAAGCTCGTGGGCCGGGTATCGATGGATATGATCACCGTGGATCTCGGGCAGCTCGGCGATGTGGGCCCGGGCAGCGAAGTGATCCTCTGGGGCGGGGGGCTCGACGCCGATGATGTCGGCGCCTGGGCCGGCACCATCGCCTATGAACTGTTTACCCGTGTCACCGCGCGGGTGAAGAAACAGTATTGCTGACAGGAAGCGCCGTGGCCAAAGCCAAAACCGCCTTTGTTTGCAGCGACTGCGGCGCCGAATACGCCAAATGGCAGGGGCAGTGTGGTTTCTGCAAGGCTTGGAACACCCTCGCCCCGTTCAATCCCGGCACCGCCGACGGCGCCGCCTCGCGCCGGCAGGGCTACGCCGGGGCGCGCAGCGAAGTCACGCCGCTGGCCGAGATTGATCTCGCCGAACTGCCCCGCTTTTCCAGCGGCATCGCCGAACTCGACCGGGTGCTCGGCGGCGGCCTCGTCCCCGGCTCGGTGGTGCTGATCGGCGGCAACCCCGGCGCCGGCAAGAGCACGCTGCTGCTGCAGGTCATGTGCCTGCTCGCGGGCAAGGGCCGCCAGGCGCTGTATGTCACCGGCGAGGAATCCCCCCAGCAAGTTGGCATGCGCGCCCAGCGCCTGCAATTGCCCAGGGACAATCTCAAGCTGCTCGCCGAAACCGGTGTCGAGCCAGTGCTCAAGGCCGCAGCGCGGGCCGCGCCGGAACTGCTCGTCGTCGATTCGATCCAGGTCATGCACAGCGCCGAGCTGCCCTCGGCGCCGGGCAGCGTGACCCAAGTGCGCGAATGCGCCGCCCAGCTGATCCAGCACGCCAAGCAGTCCGGCACCGTGCTCTTTCTCGTCGGCCATGTGACCAAGGAGGGCAATCTCGCCGGACCGAAGGTGCTCGAGCACATGATCGACTGCTTCGTCATGCTCGAAGGCGGAACCGAATCGCGTTACCGCATTCTCCGCGCCCACAAGAACCGCTTCGGCGCGGTCAACGAGCTTGGCGTATTCGCCATGACCGAAACCGGTCTGAAGGAAGTGCGCAACCCCTCCGCCATCTTCCTCGCCAGGGCGGAGGAGGAAGCGCCGGGCTCACTCGTTGTCGCGTTGTGGGAGGGCACCCGCCCGCTGCTCGTGGAAATCCAGGCGCTCGTCGACGCCAGCGCCCTCGGCAACCCGCGCCGGGTCGCGGTTGGCCTCGAACACAACCGCCTCGCCATGCTGCTCGCGGTGCTGCACCGCCACGGCGGCCTGTTCATGGCCGACCAGGATGTGTTCGTGAACGTCGTCGGCGGCGTCAAAGTCACCGAAACCAGCGCCGACCTCGCCCTGCTGCTCGCCATCGTCTCAAGCTTCCGCGACCGCCCCCTGCCCCGGGACCTGCTCGTATTCGGCGAAGTCGGCCTCGCCGGCGAAATCCGCCCCGTCCCCGGCGGCCAGGAACGCCTCCGCGAAGCCGCCAAACACGGCTTCCGCCACGCCATCATCCCCGCCACCAACCAACCCCGCAAACCCATCCAAGGCCTAACCACCCACCCCGCCGCCAACGTAACCCAAGCCCTCGAAGCCGCGGAGAGCCTGGGGTAGAATCAGGCGCGTTTGTTGCAGAGCCGCTTGGAGTGTTTTGATGATTCAAGCCAAGTTCCGTATTTCCGACGCAAATCTTGAGTTTCTGTCAAAGCATGAGCAGTTCGGTTTCGGGGATAAGAGCCAGATGGTGCGGGCCGCCCTCGATAGTTTGCAGTCGGAGTTGGTGCGCAGGCGATTGACCGAATCGGCCGAAATCTACGCGGAGGTTTACTTGGAAGACCATGAGTCCAAGGAATGGACCGCCGCCGCACGATCTGACTGGCCCGAATAAAACCCATTTCTAGGCCAAAGAATCCGAGGCTTCGAGCGGGTCCGCGGGCGGGAGCGCCTTTTCGCTAAATCTCACCGAGACATCCTGTCTCGGTTCGAATCGGTTCGTCGTCGCTTGGGGAAGCTCTGATTTCATCAGAGCTTCCTAACACATCCCTGTGACGCTCCTCCTCAACGACGCGAAAAGGCGCTCCCGCCCACGGACCCTTGCGGCGTGCAGATCCCGCTTGAACGGGCTTCGATTTGCCGCCGCTACCTTAGGCTAAGATAACTTTGCGTAAAGAACAAAATGTGGTCTACTCAAGGACTGGATTGCTGCCATTGGATGACTGTGCGCAGCCGAATCGGAGTAGAGCACCATGCCGGAAGAGAATGCGAGTTACCCCAATCTGCTTGATCGCATTACAATCAACCCATCAATCTGCCATGGTAAGCCTTGCATACGCGGATTGCGCTATCCGGTCGATATGGTTTTGGGCCTGCTCAGTTCCGGTATGACAGCGGCAGAAGTTCTCGCAGACTATGAAGATCTTGAGCAAGAAGATATCCAAGCAGTGCTGGCATTCGCAAATCGACCGAGTTCTTGATCATGCGGAGCCTTCAGTGACCAAGCAGAGTTTCGCGCCCGGTTCGGCAGGCCAAAAAGCGGCGAGGACGCGGAAAACTTACACCAACGAGAATGTTGGTGATCTGTCCCATGAGCAAATTTCGGTTTTGCATTTGGCAAGAAAGGCCGCCTCGTCGGCGATGGCTCGTGCCAAGAGGGAGGGGATTCCTTTCGACCATAATTTCAATCTCGGCTTGGATGAGCTATTGGAGCAACAGGATTGGCGTTGCGCATTGACCGGCATTCCCTTCAGTGGAGAAAAAACATCCCAAGGCGCGGGAGGTCGAGACTATGCACCCAGCCCTGATCGCATTGATCCAGTGATAGGTTACAAGGCGACGAACGTGCAATGGATTCTCTGGTGCATCAACCGCGCCAAAGGACGAATGCCAGTACGCCATTTCGAGCGCGTGTTCGTGGCACTGGGACGCAATCTTCACAACCGAATGTCAAACTGAGACATTTCGATTTCTTGTATCACTTGCAAATGCCTTTCTGACTCTTGAATGCTTATTGCCACAGCAAAAACCAACAAATACCTTACCTCGATCCGATGCGAGTCAGAAGATACCTGAACTGATGTTTCTGGCCACTATCGGCAGAAAGTTCCGAATAGAAACTCCAGTTCAAGACATACTCGTTCTTCAAATCAATTTCCTTATCATAACCAGCCGTACTACCACCGCCTGCGTCTGGGCTCCAATTTAGAACACCTGTTATTGATCTTCTTGCATTGTTTTCATCGAACTCATGCAGTTTAAATTCTGAATCAATTCCCTTTTTTTTCGGCTTACTCCAGTATAAGTGGTCATTCGTCAGTAGCATCGCGTACCCTTCAGAGATTTCGCCACTTAGTTGCAGCTTCTCTAATCTCTCGATGTCGGCAAGGTAACTGTAACGACCTTGATCTTGTGCGCTATGATTTCTCAATTCAAAATCCTCTCCATTGATTCTGCAGGAAATTGCACGGGTCCTATACCTGATTTTCAACGCAACTTTTTCAACTGGCAACCAGATTTCTAAACGTGTTCTATCGGTCATTGCAGAATGACGATAGTCTATACATACTCCGGTATTGTATGTGCGCTCGATTTCTCTAGCTATTCCGTTTTGAAAATCATTCTTGGAATGGAAGATTTTTCGGCGGCGCGATAGGCTGTCGATAACTTTAGCGAAGTTAATGCTCATAATTCTGGCTCCAAAACAGTGTTGGTGGGTCGAATTTTACGCCGGGGCATTCTCAATATCCTGTTTTATGGTGCGGGAGCTCAGGTAGTAGTGGAGGGCGCACCAGAGGTTTACTAGGACGGTTAGGGCCATGGCGTAGCGGAGGGCGTTGGTGCCGAAGGCTGGGGTTAGGGCGTCGCTGACGAAGCCGGTTAGCATGGGGCCGAGGCCGAGGCCGATCAGGTTGAGCACGAAGAACAGCACGGCGGAGCCCATGGCGCGCATGCGCACGCCGACGAGGAAGTGGGTGGAGGCGATGCAGGGGGCGAGATACCAGCCGCCGAAGAATACCGGCAGCAGGTAGGAATACACCGCGATGTAGCCGGTGGGCATGAGCAGCAGGGAATTCAGGGCGAAGGGAATCGCGATCAGCGTGGACATGAAGGCGATCCAGATGTACCAGGTCTGGTCGCCGGTTTTCTTCACCATGCGGTCGGAGATCCAGCCGCCGAAGTAGGTGCCCGCGAGGCCGCCGATGCCGGCGACCATGCCGTAGTACCAGCCGATGTCGATGGTGGGCATCCCGTGGACGCGACCGAGGAAGAGCGGCATGAAATTGCCCATGCCGTAGGTGACGAAGGCGTGCAGGGCGCAGGCGAAGGACAGGTGGCGGAAGGACTTGCGGCGCCAGAGCAGGCCCATGACCTGGGAGAACCCCGGCGGGGCGACATCCTTGCGGGCTTCGGCCATGCCCCGGGGCGGTTCCTTGATGAACAGCCGCACCATGATCGCGAGCAGCAGGCCGGGCAGGCCCACCACCACGAAGGCGGTGCGCCAGTCGAACACCGAAACCAGATACGCCCCGCCCACGGTGCCGACGAGAATGCCGCCGTAGACCCCCAGGGAATAAATCGAAAGCGCCGTGGCGCGCTGCTCCACCGGGAAGATGTCGGAGACGATCGAGTGGGACGGCGGCGAGCCGCCGGCTTCGCCCACTCCCACGCCGAACCGGGCCATGAACAACTGGGCGAAGTTCTGGGCCGCGCCGCACAGCACGGTCATCGCGCTCCACACCGCCACGGCGATGGCGATGATGTTGCGGCGGTTGCCAAGGTCGGCCCAGCGGGCGATGGGAATGCCGAGGGTGGTGTAGATGAAGGCGAAGGCGAGGCCCGACAGCATCCCGAACTGGCCGTCGCTCAATTGCAGGTCCGCGATGATGTACTCCGCCAGCACATTGATGACCTGGCGGTCGACGAAGTTGGAAACATAGACAACGGTGAGCAGGCCAAGCACGAAGTAGCGGTACGCTGGCCGGGAATAAGCTTCGGCCGCGGCTTTTTCGGCGGCACTCAGGGTTGTTTGAATTTCTGCCATGTTCGCTTGATGCCGCTTCGCCTGTTTCGGAAGCCCTTATTGCTCCGCCAGTCTGCGAATCAGCACGGCGCTGAGGGCGGCGTGTTCGACCAGCGAGCTGAGCCTGGCTTGCTCGCGGTTGGAGTGGGCGCCGCTGCCGACGGTGCCGAGCGTGTCGAGTGTTGGCAGGCCCACGGCCTGGGTCAGCGAGCCGTCGGTGCCGACGCCGGAGTCGTCCACCGCCAAGCCCAGGCCGAGCAAGTCGCCGATGGCGATGGTCTTGTTGAGCAGGTAGTCGGATTCGGGGGTGGGAATCTTCGGCGGCCGGTGCAGGTTGATATAGCTTTCGCTGGGGATTTCGCCGCGGTCCGCGGGATAGCTGTGGACCCGCTCGAAAATCTCCCGCCATTGCGCCACCGCCGCCTCGCCCTGTTCGGGCCGGGGGTAGCGCAAGTCGATCAGCGCCTCGGCGCAGGGGGCGACGGTGTTGCGCGCCTCGCCGCCGCTGACCACGCCGACGTTCACTGTCAAGCCGGTTTCGTAATCGGTCATGTTTTCGATCTCGACGATCTTGTGGGCGAGTTCCTTGATAGCCGAAAGCCCCTGCTCGTGGTCGCCGCCGGCATGGGCGGCGCGGCCGCTGACGACGACCCGGGCCTGGCCGAGGCCCTTGCGCTGCCGGATCATGGTGTCGAGGCCGGAGTATTCATACACCAGCCCCCAGTCGTGATTGCGGGCCTCCTCCTCCAGATACTTGCGGGAGGACAGCGAACCCATTTCCTCGTCGCTGTTGAGCAGCACTGTTACCGCCGCCGCGTCGAGTTCCCCCGCGGCTTCCAGCGCCTTGAGCGCGTACAGCATGACCACGATGCCGCCCTTCATGTCGAGCACGCCGGGGCCGTAGAGTGTGTCGCCATCGCGGCGGAAGGTTTGGAACGGGCTGTCGGGCGGGAACACCGTGTCCATGTGGCCCACCAACAGCACGCGGGCGCCGCTTCCCGGGCGCCTCGCGAGCAGGTGGTCGGCGAGGTCGATCGTGTAGTCGCTGCCGGGGCAGGAGGGCATTTCCACGAGTTCACCCGGCAGGATGCTCGTGCTGAAGCCAAGGCCGCGCAGTTCCTCGGCGAATATGGCTTTCACCGCGTCGAGGCCGGCGCGGTTCAGGCTGCCCGAGTTGATGTTCACGACGCGCTCGAGAAAATCTACCATTTCACCTTCGCGCCCGCCGATCCAATCGACCATGGCCTGCTCCTCGGCGCTGAGGGCGGGCTCCACCGGCTCCTTGTCTTGGTCTTGGGCCAGCGCGGGCCCGGGCGTGGAAATGCTGAGGAACAGGTGCAGGCAGCCCGCACCGAGGATCCATCGCAGGTGGTTCATCGCTCGTCTCCGGGTTTCTAGTTGTTGTGGAAGGAGAATTCGACCGCGGCGGTGTCTTCCAGAAACTCCGCGGCGTGGATGACGCCGGCGGGGACGTGGTACCAGTCCCCCGGCCCGAGCCGCTGCGCCTGGCCGTCCACCGTGAGCCGGATCGCCCCCGCGGTGACGACGCCGACATTGTCGGTGTCGTGGTTGTGGGGCGGCAGCACCTTGCCGGCCTCGTAGGTCGCGAAGACCACATCGCAGCCTTCGGCGTCGAGTTTCAGCGCGCCTTCGTGGCCCGCCATTGGCGGCAGCCGCTTGATTGGTTCGGGGAAGTCGGTGTTTTTCGGCATGGGTATCCTTTGCTAGAATCGCGCACGCGCACTTTGTGACGCGCACTTTATGAATAGAGTCGCCGATTATGGCACGGGGAACTTGAGCGCGTCACTCTTCGGTGAAGAGCGCCGCCGGAACATGCCAGTCATTCGATTCCGCGAGGCATCCGAATTGATCAAACCAGTCAGCAGACGCGAGTTTCTCAAT
>JAPOTO010000161.1 GCA_026709135.1 Gammaproteobacteria bacterium
TTCTCATGTTCAAGGCTTTGATTCTCCCGCTGTTGTCCGCTGTGCGGCGTTCGTCGTCGGGGAGCGGTTTTGCCACCCGATCCCGGTGAACTCTACGCGAAAACCTTCGATTCGGTCAAGCGGTGTGGCGGCTCGTCTGCCCCGACAACGGTCTAAGCCCGCTGAACCCCACCCAGCCAGACGGCGACTCATGCTGCGCGGACCCGCAGAGCGCCTATGTTTCAGCATGATCGCTTCGCATATCTCCCAACCTCATGCCGCAGCACCGCTACTCGCGGCCGCGGTATAGCTCCCAGAGGCGGGCGTATTTTATGAAGGCGTAGTAGGCGGAGTTCATGCTGGTGAGCAGGCCGTCGACGCCGTCGAGGATGTGGCCCTTGAACACATAATGCTGGATAAAGCTCAGCGGGAAGATCAACAGCAGCACGGGCAGCGGGGCCTTGTCGCCGCGGTCGAATTTGTCCCGGGCCCTGGCTTCGGCGTAGCGTTTGGACTTGGCGACGCGCTGGCTGAAGGTGAGGTTCTCGTGGTGCAGGATGGTGGCGCTGGTTTTCGCCACCCGGCCTTCGATATGGATGCTTTCGTGAACGCGCCGCGGCGGATAATGGCCGGCGCTTTTGCGGAACAGCCGGATCAGGCGTTCCGCCCCGCCGAAATGCCGCGGCCGGGCGCCCCAGCGAATGAGTGTCCGGGTCGATTCGAGGGCGTCGAATTCATCCTGGGCAACGATCTTGCGCACCTCGGCGATGTATTCGTCGGTGAGTTCCTCGTCTGCGTCGAGATTGAGCGCCCAGTCGTTGCGGCACAGCGACAGCGCGTGGGATTTGTGCGCGGCGAAGCCATCGAATTCGCGGAATGACACCCGGGTATTGCCGCGGCTTTCGGCAATCTCGACGGTGCGGTCGCTGGAGCCGCTGTCAACGATGACGACCTCGTCAAAATCCCCAAGGCAGTCAAGCGCCCGGCCGATATTCGCCTCCTCGTTCAAGGTGATGATGTAGACGCTGACCGGGATTTTGGCTTTCATTGGCTATCTCGTCTCTACATTACATTGGGGAGCGCTTGATCGAGCACCATTTCCGGCGTGAGCGAGGTCAGGCAATGGTAATCGTTTGGGCAATGCCAGGCATCGCATTCCGCCGCGCAGGGTTGGGTTCCCCGCAGCACGGTGGCGCCGGCCCCAAGCGGTGCCCAGATTGATTCCCGGCTGGGGCCGAAAAGCGCGACCACCGGCGCGCCGCAGGCCGCGGCGAGGTGCATCGGGCCGCTGTCGCAGCCAATGAACACGCTCGCCCGCCGCAACACGGCGACGAGTTCCGGCAGGCTCATCCGGTCGCAGAGATTGATTGTCGAAACTTCCCCGATCTCTTTGGCTATTTCCGCGACGATTTCCGCATCGGGTTTCCCGGCGCCAATCCAGGCGATCCGGCAGCCAGCCCCGTGCAAGCCTCTGGCAAGGCTAGCGAAATGCTTTCGGGGCCAGCGTTTGTAGGCAACACTGGCCCCGGCATGGATCACGGCGAGGGGGCGGCCCGCGGAATCCCCGGCGAGCGGCAACTCGACCTTTGCGGCAAGTTCCGGCGACACTTGGAAATCCAATTCACTGGCAGGGGTTTCGCCGGCGGCATACCCACCCAGAATCTCGCCGAAGGCGTTGAAGCGGTGGGCCTCGTAATCCAGCTTGAGCGATTCGCTGTAGAACCAGCGGGAACGCTTCGCCACGGGGCCGATTCGCCGCCGGCAGCCGCTGAGCCGCGCCAAGGCGCCGGAATAGCGCTCGCCCTCAAGATCGATCAGGCAATGCCCGCGGTATTGCCGCAGTTGGCCGAGAAACCCGAGGTAGGCGCGCAGCCGCGCGTGGAAACCCCGATCTCTCGCCAGTTCCTCGCGCGGATAGTGCAGCGCCCTGCCCCGCAGTTCCGGCAGCATGGCCAGCAAGGGCACAAACGCGGCGTCAAACACCGCGACCGCCCTCGGATCCCGCGCCAGCACCCGCAGCACCCAGGGCAGGCCCAGCACCAGATTGCCCAGATAATGCGTCGGAAACAAAAGCAGCGGCGGTTGGGGCATTTTTTGTTCGCGGCCCAATAGAAGCCGCAAGACTACCATCCCGCGAAATTTCCAACGAGATTTGGGACTAACACTATGCGAGTCGCCGTTTGGCTGGGTGGCGTTCAGCGGGCGTGCGAGACAGGATGTCGAGCCCGAAGCCTCCAAGGATGGATTCACGGCGTCCGCTGAACGCCACCCAGCCAAACGGCGACGGATCGAGGCCACAACTCAACGAGATTCCACACAAGAGGTAATGGCGCGCCTGGAGAGATTCGAACTCCCGACCAACTGGTTCGAAGCCAGTTAC
>JAPOTO010000099.1 GCA_026709135.1 Gammaproteobacteria bacterium
CTAGGCAGAACTTTGTCGAGATGGGAATTCCTCCAGGCTCTGAGCTTTGTTTTTTTGAAGATCCAAATGAAACCATAACCGTAGTATCAGAAAGGAAAGTTAATTTCAGAGGTGAAGTTACATCACTTTCTGCGGCCACTAAAGAGATATTAGGCAATAGTTACCATGTTAAACCTGGACCATATTGGACGTTTGAAGGTCGCAAACTAGAAGAAATTTACGATGAAACATACGAGTTGCCATAAATTCACCTCTTGATCGAAAAGGCGTGTCGTTATGCTGCCCGAAGTCCTTGGATTCTCTTCCTCATCGCCAAGCCCTCTGATTCAGTGCTATTCTCCCCCGCCGTGCCGAAAAGGAGCCGCCAGTTGAATAACGGGGACTTGAACTGGATCACCAACTATATCTGGGGGATCGCTGACGATATCCTGCGCGATCTGTATGTTCGCGGCAAGTACCGCGATGTGATTCTGCCGATGACGGTGCTGCGCCGGCTCGATGCGGTGCTGGAGCACAGCAAGCGGGCCGTTGGCGAGATGAAAGCCTCGCTTGACAAGGCCGGGGTCGTGGAGCAGGACGCGGCGCTGCGGCAAGCGGCGGGCCAAGCCTTCTACAATGTCTCCCCGTTCACCTTGCGCGATCTGCGCGCGCGTTCGAATCCACAGCAGCTCAAGGCCGATTTCGAGGCCTGGCTCGACGGATTCTCGCCCAATGTGCAGGACATTCTCGACAACTTCGAGTTCCGCAACCAGATATCAAAACTCGTCAAGGCCGACGCGCTCGGAGCCCTGATCGAGAAACTCACCTCTCCCGACATCAACCTGAGTCCCGATCCGGTAAAGAACACCGAGGGCGGAATCCGCCAGCCTGGCTTGGACAATCACGGCATGGGCACGATCTTCGAGGAGCTCGTGCGCCGCTTCAACGAGGAAAACAACGAGGAGGCCGGCGAGCACTGGACGCCCCGGGACGCCGTGCGCCTGATGGCGAAACTCGTCTTCGAGCCGGTGGCCGATGAACTCGAATCCGGCACCTATCTGCTCTACGACGGCGCCTGCGGAACCGGCGGCATGCTGACCATGGCCGAGGACACGCTGCAAGAACTCGCCGCCGCCCGCGGCAAACAAGTCTCGACGCACCTGTTCGGCCAGGAGATAAACGCCGAGACTTACGCGATCTGCAAAGCCGACCTCCTGCTCAAGGGCGGCGGCGAGGCCGCGGACAACATCGTCGGCGGCCCCGCGCATTCCACTCTCGCCAACGACGCCTTCCCGTCCCGCGAGTTCGATTTCATGCTGTCCAATCCGCCCTACGGCAAAAGCTGGAAAACCGACCTCGAGCGCATGGGCGGCAAATCGGGCATGCGCGACCCGCGCTTTCTGATCGAACACGCCGGCAACCCGGAATACTCCCTGGTCACGCGCTCAAGCGATGGCCAGATGCTGTTCCTAGCCAATAAGCTCGCCAAAATGAAGCAACAAACCAAACTCGGCAGCCGCATCGCCGAGGTACACAACGGCTCTTCGCTATTCACCGGCGACGCCGGCCAGGGCGAGAGCAACATCCGCCGCTGGATCATCGAGAACGACTGGCTTGAGGCCATCGTCGCCCTGCCATTGAACCTGTTCTACAACACCGGCATCGCCACCTACGTATGGGTGCTGACCAACCGCAAGCCCATTCATCGCAGCGGCATGGTGCAACTGATCGACGCAACCGGCTGGCACTGCCCGCTGCGCAAGAACCTCGGCAAGAAGAACTGCGAACTCGGCGAGGACGACATCGAGCGCATCTGCGAAACCTTCCTCGCGTTCGAGGAGAACGAGCAAAGCAGGATTTTCGACAACGCCGATTTCGGCTACTGGAAGCTGACCGTCGAGCGGCCCCTGCGAATCGAGGGCGCCGACCCGAACCGCGCGTACAAGGCAGCGGAGATCAAACAACTCAAGGACCATGGCAAACGCGGCGGGGACGCGCCCCGGATCATCCGCAAAATCCACAAACGCGGCACCGAACCCGACATGCTGCGTGGCCTCTTCGTCGCCATGATCGACGGCAACCCCGCCGTGGTCGAATACGAGCCGGATGCGGACCTGCGCGACACCGAACAGATCCCGCTCAAGGAGGAGGGCGGCATCGAAGCCTTCCTCCACCGGGAGGTGCTGCCCTACGCCAAGGACGCATGGTACAAGTCCGAAAGCGTCAAAATCGGCTACGAAATCAGCTTCAACCGCTACTTCTACAAACCCACGCCGCTGCGCACGCTCGATGAAATCCGCGCCGACATCCTGGCGCTCCAGGCCGAAGCCGACAGCCTGCTCCCGGACTTCATCCTGCGCGAGCCGAAGGCGGAATATG
>JAPOTO010000080.1:0-19228 GCA_026709135.1 Gammaproteobacteria bacterium
ACCGATTACGCCGACTTCGACTGGGTGCGCTATGAGGGCTATGAACGGAAGTAGCCGGGTGCCATGCGGCTAAGTCTGGCGATATGACGCAGGGGCAAACTCCCCGGTTTCCGGGTCGGCGATCCATAGGTGGCCGGTGGCGATGTCGAACCACCAGCCGTGGAGGGTGACTTCGCCGGCGGCTTCGAGGTCCCGCAGCCAAGTGTGGGCGCGGAGGTTTTCGAGTGACTTGAGGATGGAGCGCTGCTCGGCGTGGCAGGCGAGTTCGTCGCTTGAAGCGCCGCCGTGTTCGGCGATGACTTCGCGGCAGGCGGGCTCGGCCACCGCGGTCCAGTCGTGCAGGCGGGAGTCCTCTGGCTGAATGTTCCCCGCGGCGCGCTCGAGCGCGGTGCGCACGCCGGCGCAATGGGAATGGCCGCAGACGATCAGGTTGGGAATCCGCAGCGCCTTCAGGCCCAGTTCCACCGCCGACATGACCGCGCTGCCGATGCGTTCGTCGCCGGGCGGCGGCACCAGGTTCGCCGCTTGGCGAACCATGAGCAGGTCACCTGGGCGGGCGTCGAAAATCAGCGCCGGATCAACGCGGGAATCGGCGCAGGCAATCATCAGGACCCGCGGCTGCTGGCCGCTGGAGAGCCGCCGCATCAGCGTCGCCCCGCCGCCATATTCCCGCTCGCGAAATGTCCGGGCGCCCCGCAGCAGCGCGCTGATCGGGTCTGGTCCTTGATCCTCGGTCGAATTCACGGCAAAACGGCACGGCACGAATGAGACCATTCATCTTACCGTAGCCGGCAACAGAACGCAGATACAGGGGCACAGGCGCAGGCAACGGCGGATGCCGCGTCCGCACATGGATTGTCGATGCGGAGTACATTGATATGAGTCACTCAACATGAACTTGCATCGGTATCAATCATGCCTCAACAAGTGACCGCGCGCCTGCCCGATCCCATGCTGACCGCCCTGGATTGGGTCGCGCTGCAACTCAGGCGCAGCCGAGCTGACGTGATCCGCATTGCTGTGGAGAAATACCTCGAAGATTTTGATGATCTTTCCACAGCTATCGATCGGCTCCGGGACCCAAGCGACCCGGTTCTTGATTGGGATCGCGTAAACCGGCGAACTTCCATGTAAGCGCTCAGACAGCGCGATCATCGCTTCAACGTTGCAAATCGGTACCAAAAGTACATAATTGCAACAATGATACCGAGGCTGGTGAAGAGCGAGGTCGAATTCGCGCTGCGCAACGAGGCGGCGGTGGCGCTGCTTGGTCCCCGCCAGGTCGGCAAGACCACGCTTGCGCTGGAAATCACGCGGGATCGTTCCGCAGTGTATCTGGACCTGGAAAGCCGGGCGGACTTGGAGAAGCTCGATGACGCGGAGTCGTTCCTTCGCTTGCACGCCGACAAACTCGTGGTCCTTGACGAAGTTCACCGGGCCCCGGAATTGTTCAACTGTCTGCGGGGGCTCATCGACGAAGGCCGCAGGGAAGGCCGCGGACGCGGTCGATTCCTGCTGCTGGGGTCCGCCGGCATCGACCTGCTTCGGCAGTCGGAAACGCTGGCGGGGCGCATCGCCTACATTGAACTCGAACCTTTGCTCGCGTTGGAAACCGCCGCAAAAACCTCGCTGGAGACGCATTGGCTGCGTGGCGGCTTCCCGCGCAGTCTGCTTGCGGAAGACAATGCGCAAAGCCTGACCAGAAGGGAAAATTTCATCCGTTCCTATCTGGAGCGGGATGTTCCCATGTTCGGCCCGCGCCTCCCGGCAGCCACCCTTGGACGGCTCTGGACGATGCTGGCGCACAGCCAGGGCGGCCTTTTGAATCAGGCGCAACTGGCCCGCAATCTTGATTTCTCCAGCCGAACCATCGTCGGTTACATCGACCTGCTCGCCGATCTGCTGCTGTTGCGCCGGCTGGCGCCGCTGCAGGCCAACATCGGCAAACGGCTGGTGAAGGCTCCCAAAATCTATGTTCGCGACAGCGGGCTGCTGCACGCGCTGCTCGGCATTGAAAGCCTCGATGGTCTGCTCGGCCACCCGGTGGTTGGCGCGAGTTGGGAAGGTTTTGTCATTGAAAATCTGCTTGCCGCCGCCCCCAACCGGACACTGGCCAGCTTCTACCGCACCGCCCGTGGGGCGGAAATAGACCTGGTGCTTGAGATGGGGGGCGGTCGCGGCGTCTGGGCGATAGAAATCAAACGGAGTCAAGCCGCCGCCACTTCAAAGGGCTTCGCCGTGGCGCTCGACGACCTGCAACCCGACCGCGCGTTCGTCGTCCACGGCGGGAAAGACCGCTTCCCCCGCCGCAACAACATCGAAGCCATCGGCTTGCCGGAACTTGCCCAGGAACTGATGCCGGGTTAACGGAACAGGGGGGGTGAAGACAAGCGTATTCGAAGCGAAGCTTCGAGCGCAGGCGAAACGGCGCGAAGCTATGCTTCGCGACTGGACCGGAATTTTTCGGAACATAAGGGAAGCTCTGACCCAGTCAGAGCTTCCCCGCGGTACACGGATGTACCGCCGAATTCATTGGCGCAAGCCATTGAATTCGTGATCAAAACAAAACCACGCTTTTGTTTTGATCAAGAGAAAAATTCCAAGGATGGAATTTTTCGGAACATTAGCACAGCGCCTTGCTCGCCAGCAGTTGCACGGCGCTGATTCGGCGTTCGCGGAAGCCGCCTTCGCAATAGGCGAAGTAATAGTCCCACAGCCGCAGGAACTCGGCGGGGTAGCCGCGCTCGCGCAGTTCTTCGAGATTTTCGAGGAAGGATTCGCGCCAGTGGGCGAGGGTGTCGGCGTAGTCGAGGCCGATGTCGCGCAGGTCGCGCATGACCAGGTCGGTTTTGCGCGCCATCAAATTGCCGATCACGCCCAGCGAAGGCAGGAAGCCGCCGGGGAAGACGTGCTTGCGGATGAAATCCTCGCCGGAGCTGTATGCGGCGTAGCGCTGGTCGGCGATGGTGATCGCCTGGAGCATCAGGCGGCCGCCGGGTTTGAGCAGTTCGTTGAGCTTGCGGAAATAGGCGCCGAGATAGTTGCGGCCGACGGCCTCGATCATCTCCACCGAAACGAGTTTGTCGTAGCTGCCATCGAGTTGCCGGTAGTCGCGGTTGACGAGTTCGATCCGGTCTTCCAAGCCTTCCCGGGCGATGCGCCCGCCGACGAATTCGAATTGCGCGGCTGAATTGGTCACCGCGGTGACCCGGCAACCCCAGTTGCGCGCCGCGTGGACCGCGAGTCCGCCCCAGCCGCAGCCGACTTCGAGCAGATGATCCTCCGGCCGCAGCTCAAGCAGTTTGCCGATGCGGTTCAACTTGTGCAGTTGCGCCTCCGCCAGCGCCTGCCCGGGCTGGGCGAAGACCGCGCTCGAGTATTGCATGCGCCGGTCGAGAAAGCCGCGGTAGAAATCGACATCGAGATCGTAATGGCGGCGGATGTTGCGCCGCGCCTGTTTGCGGCTGTTGCGCCGGGCGCCGAGCCGCAGCAGGCTGGCCGGCTTGAACAGCCAGCCGAAACGCCTGCCCCAGGCGTCGGTCATATCGAGATTGCGGGCGAAGAAACGGGTTACCGCGGCCAGATCGGGGCTGCTCCACCAGCCATCCATGTACGCCTCGGCCGCGGCGGTGTCGCCGCCGAGCACCACCCTGGCGTACAGCCGCGGGTTGAGCACATCGACCTCGGCGCGCAAGGCATCGTTCTTGGGGCCGATGGTGGCGACAATCATGCCCTGCTCGCGCACGACGAGCCGGCCGTGGCGGGCGCGCCGCAGCAGGCGCAGCATCATTTTGCGCAGCCATAGCTGGTGGGTGGCGCCGTTTGCCGGCATGGACGCGGCAGCGGCGGAAAGCGCGGATTTCCTGTTCATGAAGCTGAGTTTCCGAAGTCCTGCGATGCGCCCGGTCGGCCGGGATGCCGGTAAACCGGGCTGCGTTTGAGAAAAAGCCGCAGCGCCTGCCAGTAGATTGCCCCGAGCAGGGTGGCCGTCTGGGAGGGTTTGCGCAGCAGCATCCGGTTCAGGCTGCGCCGCCCGAGCGCGACGCGGCGCAGATGCAAACTCGCGTCCATGGCCCGGCTGTCGTCCTGGCCCGAAACCCGCAACTGCACGGCGAGGCGGTCGCCATCCGGCGGAACGATGCGCCATTGGTATTGCTGCCCCATGGGGTTGAACGGCGAGACGTGGAATGCCTTGTCCTGCCGACGCAAATCCCGCAGGTCGAGCGCGTAGCAATGGCGCTCGTTCCAGGGGGTGTTGCTCACTTCCGCCAGAACATGGCGGAAGCCCCCGTCGCGCTTGACGAAATACAGATTGAGCGGGCTGAAAAAGCAGCCGAGATAGCGCAACTGCCCCAGCAGCCAGACCTCCCCCGCGACTTCGCCGCGGTCAAGGGCGAGCTTGTCGGCGAGGGTGTCGATCACCATATCCGCCAACGGGCGCTGCGAGCGGTCGAGATAGTCCGCGCGGCGGAATCGCGCCCAATGCCAAGGGCTTTCGCCGAGTTGCCAATGGCGCTCGAACAGGGCCGGCAACTCGTCGAGTTTGAGCAGCCACATGAACAGCGGATAGCGGAACTGATGCAATACCGGCCGGAAGCGCCGGTGGCGGACCACACCCTCGAACAGCGCGGATTCGGCCTGCGGCGTCTCGCTGCGGTTGATGGCTAGGGTCATGCCTCGCACTCCAGCCGCCGGCAGACATCGAGGGCGCTGCGCACGGCATCCTCGTGAAAGCCGTCGTAGCACCATGCGCCGCAGTAATGGATGCCGTCAACGCCGCAGATCTCGCCGCGGCGGGCCTGGGCGCGCAGGCTTTGCGCCGAGTATTGCGGATGACTGTAATCGAATTCCGCCAGCACCGCAGCCGGATCGACCAGCTCTTCGGCATTGAGTGAAACGAGCAGCGGCCGCGGGGAGGGCAGCCGCTGGAGGATGTTCATGCAGTACGTGACAATCGGCGGGCGTCCACCGTCGGCGCCGCCGGCGCGGAAGTTCCAGCTTGCCCAGGCGCGTTTCCGCCCGGGCATCAGCGAGTCGTCGTGATGCAGCAGCACCGAATTGGGCCGATAGGGAATCGCCCCAAGAATAGCGGATTCCGCCTTTGTCGGCGATTCGAGCAGGGCCAGCGCCTGATCGCTGTGGCAAGCGAGCACGACTTGGTCGAAATCCTCCTCCCCCGCATCGAGGCGCAGCCTGACCCCCGCGCCGGTGCGGCGCACACCCCGCACTGGCGTGGACAGGCGGATCTGGTCGCTGAAATCCGCCGTAAGCGCCCGCACATAACTGCGCGATCCGCCGGCGATGCTGAACCAGCGCGGCCGGTTGAACAGGCTGAGCAGGCCGTGGTTGGCGAAGAACCGCGCCAACATGCTCATCGGGAAGTCCCTGGCCTGGCCCGGCTCGCAAGACCAGATCGCCGCCACCATCGGCAACAGGTAGTTGTCGGCGAACAGTTGGCCGAATTCGCGCCGCGCGAGGAAATCCCCAAGGCTTGTGTCCACGCGGCCGCTCGCGGGCCCCGCAAGCGGCTGCGCCGCGCGGTTGAAGCGCAGGATGTCGAACAGCATCCGCAGGAACGCGCCCCGCAGCAGATTGCCGCGCTGGGCGAACAGCGTATTGAGATTGTGGCCGTTGTATTCGAGCCCAATGGCGGGATTCGACACGCTGAAACTCATCTCGGTGGGAACGAGTTCGACCCGCAACTCCCGCAGCAGGCCCAGGAACGAGGGGTAGTTGCGGTCATTGCAGACGATAAAGCCGGTGTCCACCTGGAATTGCCGGCCTTCGACCTCGGTGGCAACGGTGTTCGAGTGCCCCCCGGCGTAATCGTTCGCCTCGAACACGCTGATCTCGAACTTGTGCCGCAGCAGCCGCGCCGCCGTCAAGCCCGCCACACCGGCGCCGACGATGGCGATTCGCGGGGGTTGTGCATCGGCTTTGGGCATTCGGGCAATCCCGGGCAACGGCTGTTTCCCGCCTCGTTCCAGCGCTGACGGCGGGCTGGATTTTTCCGGCTTGGCGGTTATTTTCGCTTGAAAATACGAATGTTTGGGCGTCGATGGATCAGTTGCCGCCGCGGACCGCGCGCGCAGAGAGCGCAAAAAGTGATCCGCCGCCATGAAGTCCGCGTAAATCCGTTATCATGGAAATGCTGTTGATGATCGATCTGCCGCCGCTGGCGACCGCTCCCCGGCGCGCCGCTCCGCGAAGCGCGCCAGATCGGGGCGGGGCCGCGGCCAACACCCGCAAGCCCGGGAACAGGGAAATGGCGCCATCGTCGAGCCGCTGGGACCATTGGGAATCGATGAGCAACGAGGAGTTGCTCGGCGCCGTCAGTCATTCCGGCGACCGGGCCGCCTTCGCGCAATTGTTCAAGCGCTATTCCACGCGGATTTACCAAACCGGCCTCAAGCTCACCCGCAACGAGCAATTGTCCCGTGATCTCGTGCAGGAAACGATGATCACCGTTTGGCGCAAGGCCTCGCTTTTCGACCTCGACCGCGGCAGCGCCGACAACTGGATCTTCACCATGACGCGCAACCGCTGTTTCGATCTGTTGCGCAAGGCGAAGCGTCAGCCCATCCTAATCGGCGCCGACGACATCTGGCCGCCGGGCGAGGCGGTTGACGCCGCCCCGCAATGGGAAGACCCGGCTGAGCAAAGCGTGTTGATGTCCCGCATCGAGCGCTTGCTCGAGCGCTTGCCCGCGGTGCAAAAAGCGGTGATCAATCAGGTTTATGTGCTCGATTCCACCCACGAGGAGGCGGCGCGGCGGCTTGGCATCCCGCTTGGCACGCTGAAGTCGCGCCTGCGCCTTGGCCTCGACAAGCTCAGATATCTGGCGGGAGCGGAAGAATGAAAATGAAAATATCGCCCGAGCAAGAGTCGCAAGAATCGCAAGAGCCGCGGGAAGCCGTGGCGCAACACCCGATCCAGCATCATCCCGCGGACGACATGCTGGAAAGCTTCGCGCGGCGGGAGATGCCGGCCGGGATGAGTGTCATCGTCTCCGCCCATATCGAAATGTGCGCGCTGTGCCGGGCGCGGGTGCGCGAATTCGAGGCCCGGGAAATGCGCGAATGGAGCGGCGCTCCCGAGCTTGCCCGCATGGCCGCCCACATAGACGGAGAAGAGGTCGATTTCGGCGGCATGATCGAGCGGATCACCACTTTGCCGCGGCAGGGCGCCGAAGCCGCCGCTGCCAGGGAAGCATCGGCGGCCGGCCCGCAAGACCGCTTCATCAAGGATCTGCGCCTGCCCCGGGCCTTGCGGCGGGCGGCGACCCGATTGCGCTGGACGCGGCTCGCCGAGGGCATCCATCAGGCCGTTGTGCCGATCGACGGCGAAACCCGCTGCGAGTTCATCCACATCGCCGCCGGCGCCGCCACGCCGGCGCACAGCCATTACGGCCGCGAGCACACGCTGGTGTTGCAAGGCCGGTTCCACGACGAGCTCGGCAGCTACGGCAACGGCGATTTTCTCTTAAGGAACGCGAGCCACGAGCACCAGCCGGCAAGCGACGAAGGCTGCCTCAGCTTCGCCGTCCTCGACCAGCCGTTGCGCTTCACCCGGGGCCTGTCCAGACTGCTCAACCCCATCAACCGCCTCCGCTTCCGCGCCGGGCTGGGTTCGCGTTAGGCGTTGGCGGCGGGCATTTACACCTCCCACCCACTTCATATAAACTGGATCCGCAATCGCCGGGAAGCATCCCGGCGGAAACCCGGAGAGGCCTGCGCGGGTCTCGGTTCGGGGCATGGCAGGCTGTACTCATCAGTCCTTGGCGGGGAGGCCAGAGGGAAGCCATGATCGAGCAAGAACAGCAGTCCAGCCGCAAGCCCGGCCCACAAAAGGGCAGGGTGGCCCCCAACATCACCTTCGTCCTCAATTGGACACACATGGGCGTATTCGTCGCGGTCGCGGCGCTCGGCCTGATTACCCTGAATCAGGGGTTCGCCAATATTGACCGGCGTTTCGCGGAAATCGACCGGCGTTTCGCGGAGGTAAATCAACGGTTCGACGAAGTGGATCGGCGTTTCGCGGAAGTGAATCAGCGCATCGACGAAACCAATCAGCGCCTTGATGGTGTGATCCTTCAGATGTCGGATATCAACGCCCGGCTGTCGGTCGTCGAGCACGTTGTCGGGGCGAGCGCTGCGGTGGATGGCGAGGCGCCGCTGTAACATTTCTGCAATGGAAATGTCGTTTTACTGCAAAAAAACTGTCGCCATCCTGAAACAAACGCCTCCTACCATGGCCGCACTTGCATCTGTCCGTCATGGAATCCATAGGAGACGAAATGAAATTCAAGCACAACGGAATGACCGCGCCCGCCATCGGTGCAGTGCTTGCCGCGGCCAGCCTCGCCGCGCGGGCCGATGGCCCTGTCAGCGGCGGATTGACGCAACTGACGACCGCGGGGGGAACCGGCGCCGCCCGGTTCGCCGCCGGGGCCACCATCAACGGCGGCGTGAGCTACCTTGACGAGGTGCCCGCGTCCGAACCCGCCGATCTGGTCTTCACCATTGAGCCCGATCCGGCGGATGTGGGGAAAGAGGCCGCCATCCTCGCTGTGCTGCGGATTCCCGGGCTCGGGGGCGGCGGAGGCGTTGGCTGGTTCCAGCGGATTTCCGGCGGCATCTGGGTGCCATGGGATTCAAGCAATTTGCTTGCCCTGCGGCCGTATACGACCAAGACCTTGCAAGAACACGAAACGATTACCCTGATCGACGGCCTGGTTGGCGAGGACGCCAACATGGCAGGCATGACCATCGATGCCTATGTGGGCTACGCCGTCAACGGCGACTTTACCAAGGTAACGTTCAACACCCTCGGCCCGAGCCAAACCGACGCCGATGGCGCCCCGGCCCAGTTGGCCATCGCGGAAGCGGCGGGGGAAAGCTGTCCGGCAAATACCACCGCTGGTCCAGTTGGAGAGCAGTTCAAGGGCAAGGATGTTTGCGTCCTGTCGGGCAGGATCACCAGCCACACCCACCTCACCGCCAATTTCTCCTATTACCTGACCGATCAGGTCATCATCGGCGAGAACGACATCACAGATAACGCCGAAAAGATCAAGCTGACCATCGATGCCGGCACCACCGTTTTCGCGCCGGATGCCGGTGGCGGGCTCGGTTATCTGGTCATAGACCGCGGCGGGCAGTTGCATGCCAATGGCACGCGCGAAAAACCGGTGATCTTCACATACGAGTCTGACGAGGAAGCCACCGAAGTTACCACGGGGCGATGGGGTGGCTTGGTGCTGAATGGCAGCGCGACCTTGAATGTTGGCGGCGGCACCGCGGACGGTGAAGGCGGAAGCGGAACCTATGGCGGCGGCGACAACCCCAACGATGAAGACAGCAGCGGGGTGATGACTTTCGTTCAAGTCAAGTACGCGGGGCAGGCATTCACCGAAGAAGACGAATTGAACGGTATCGCCTTTCAGGGCACTGGTTCCGGCACGCTCGTCGATTATGTCCAGGTGCACAACAACTCCGACGACGGCGTAGAGTTCTTCGGCGGCACCACCAATGCCAAGCACATCCTGCTTACGGGCAATGAAGATGACGCGCTCGACTGGACCCAAGGTTGGAAAGGAAAGGCGCAGTTTGTCGCGATCAGGCAGACGACCGCCAGCCAGCATTGTATCGAGGCGGACAGCAACAGCGATGACAACGACGCCAAGCCGCGGGCGAATCCTGAAATTTCAAATGTAACCTGCAATGGATCTCCCGGAGCAGGGACCGAAGGAATCATGCTGCGGGAGGGCACCAATGCCCGACTGTCAAACGTGGTCATGGGCAACTTGAGCGCCTATTGCATCGACATAGATGATGAGGCCACATTCAGAAGCGCGCTCAGCGAAGGCGGCACAGGAGTCGCGGACCTCAACGGCATGTTGACCATGACCAACTCAAGGGTGCACGAATCCTGCCCGCTTCAAGACGAGTCTGGAGATCTATTTTCAGTATCCGATTGGTTTGGCGCCCAACAAGGAAGCAAGAAAGAGGGTGTGGATCTCGGCGGGGGCAACAACCTCATCAACGGCCACAGGCTCAATTCCGTTGCCCCAGTGATCCCAGACGATCCTTTCTTTGAGAAAGTCGATCACATCGGCGCCATCAAGGACGAAACATCCGACTGGACCGCGGGCTGGTCGTTCTCGGACTGGGACTGATCTCAGAAAACCGGAGGAAACATGAGCCAGCCTCCCCATCGATGCTGCCTCCTTGGACTGGCCATTGCTTCCGCGCTGTGCGGACTGAGTGGGGAAGCGCTTGCCCAGCAACCACAGGTTGAGGAAATCAGGGTAATCGGACAATTTGTCCCCGACGAGAAACGGGAAACCGCCTCGGTATCGAATGTGGTCGATGGCGAGCAATTCACCCGCTCGGGCGATTCCAATATCGCCGAAAGCCTCAAGCGCGTCGCCGGTCTGAGCACCGTCGGCGGCAAGTTCGTCTACGTGCGCGGCCTCGGCGAGCGCTACTCCACAACCCTGCTCAACGGCGCCATCCTGCCGAGTCCAGAGCCGATCAACCGGGTTGTGCCGATGGATTTGTTCCCAACCGCGGTGCTGGAAAGCGTGCTCGTGCAGAAAACCTATTCAGCCCAGTATCCCAGCGAATTCGGCGGTGGTGTGCTGCAACTGCGCACCAAGAAGTCCATCGATGAATTTTTCTGGAATGTTTCCTCCTCGGTGGGCATGACCACGAATGTCAATTTCGAGGAAGGCATGACGATTCCCGGCGGCAATCTCGCTTGGCTTGGCTATGACGACGGCTATCGCGGAATCCCGGAAACCTTGCGCTTGGCCACGGAGGGCGACAAGGAGCTCAAGCGCTTTAGCCGGTTCGGCGGCGGCGGGGGCTACACGGCGGATGAATTGCAAACCATCGGCCGTTCATTGCGCAGTGAGTACCTCCCGCAAATGGAGGATATTCCAGCCGATTACGATTTTTCAACCTCCATTGGCAATTTCCATGAAATCGGTGGCAGCGGCGCCACATTCAACTATCTCGCGGCGATCGACTATTCCAACTCTTGGGATAAAAACGAAATCGAGCGAAAAACCTACAAGGTAAACAATGAAGGTCTCGCGCTCGACGACGATCTGGTCTGGAGCGGCACCGAACACAGCATCGACATCAGCGGCTTTCTCACCATGGCGGTCGATTTCAACGCCAATCACAATGTGCGCCTGACTTCGGTGATGCTGCGCAAGACCGATGACAGCGTGGGTTTCGTCGAAGGCGATATCGCCCAGGAAGCCTACATCCGCCGCACCGAGCTTGAATGGATCGAACGCGAGCTGTTTTCCAACCAGTTGCAGGGCGATCACTATTTTCCCGAGTTCAATGAACTCATCATCAACTGGCGCTACAGCGACGTCAAAGCCGAACGCGATTCTCCCGACCATCGCCGCTACCGCTACGACCTCGAATCCGACGGCCTGTTCCAATTCTCCACAAGGGCGGACGGAAATGTCCGCCGATTCAGCGTGCTCGACGACAACGCCCAGGATTTCGGTCTTGACGCCACCATGGTGTTCTATGGCCCGCGCAATTCAACCATCACCGCGCAGGCGGGAATGGTGATCAACGAAAAAGAGCGCGATTCGGAGATCAGGCGGTATTCCTATTTCGATGTCGGCCGCCGCAGCCGTGATCGGGATTTGCTCGGATTGTCCATGGAAGAGATTTTCGTCCCCGAGAATATCGCCCCGGATGCCTTCGAGTTGCGCGAGCTTACCCGACCCACCGACAACTACGTTGCCAGGAACGAATCTGAATCCTGGTACGTCAACGGCGAAATCAATTTCGACGACCGCCTGCGGCTGAACGGTGGAGTGCGCCTTGAGGAATTTCAGCAATCCGTCGATACATTTGATCTCTTCAGGAAGAATCAAGTGGTTTCCGCCCGTCAGAATACCGATGATGTCCTGCCGGCATTCAGCGCAACCTTCATCAACAACGACCACCAGTTCCGCTTGGCGTACAGCGAAACACTCTCAAGGCCGGATTTCCGGGAGTTGTCCACAGCCGCTTTCACCGACCCCATCACCGGCCGCGAAGTCGTTGGCAATCCCGACTTGAGAATCACGTCGATCACCAACTTTGACTTCCGCTGGGAATGGTACTTCGGCTTCAGCGACTATATGTCCATCGGCCTCTTCCGTAAGAAATTCGAAAACCCCATCGAATCCATCATCCTCGGTGGGGCCACGGGAGTCCAGACCTTTACCAATGCCAAATCCGGCAAGAATCAGGGCGTTGAGTTGGAGGGGCGCAAGAATCTGGACTTTCTCGGGGGCGTTGGCGAAGACTTTTACGTGCAGGGAAACCTCTCCTTCATTGATTCCTCGGTCGAAATCAACCCCGATGATGCCGGGATCGTGACCAATCTCAACCGCCCATTGCAAGGCCAGTCCGACTGGCTGTTCAACTTCCAGGCCGGCTACGAGCCATTCACCGGCACCACCGCGACTCTGCTTTACCATTACTTCGGCGAGCGCATCACCGAGGTGGGGATCGAAGGCGCCCCCGACCTCTACGAACAGCCCTTAGGCGAATTGAACTTCGTCTTCATCCGGGAACTGAACGACAATTGGAAGATCCAGGCCAAAGGCCGCAACCTGCTCGATGAGCGGTCCGAGGTCACCCAGGGCGGGCTGATTTCAACAGCCTACAACAGAGGCCGACAATTCAGCCTCCAAATGGACTACACTTTCTGAGGCGGTTCCCCGGCAGGCACGGGCAAGGCAATGGCAATTACCGAATCCAGCATACTCATCGTTGACGACGAAGCCGCCATCCGCGATGTGGTTGGCATCACCCTCGATCTCGCCGGCTTCGACACGATCAAGGCCGCCAACGCCCACGATGCCCATGTCTCGATCATCGACAACAAGCCGGATCTCGTCCTGCTCGACTGGATGCTCCCCGGCGGCAGTGGCATCGAGCTCGCCCGCCGCCTGCGACGGGACGAAACCACAAGCAACATCCCCATCATCATGCTGACCGCCAAGGCCAGCGAGGACAACAAGGTTCAGGGCCTCAACGAGGGCGTCGACGATTACATCACCAAGCCTTTCTCGTCGCGGGAACTCGTGGCGAGAATTAAAACCGTGCTGCGCCGCGTCAACGGCAGGGACAAGGACAAGGTGCTGCAAGTCTTCGACCTCAAGCTCGACCCCACCAGCCACCGCGTCACCATTGAGGACCGGCTGGTGGAAATGGGGCCAACCGAGTTCCGCCTGCTGAAGTTCTTCCTGCAAAACCAGGAAATGGTCTTCAGCCGCGACCAGATCCAGAACCTCGTCTGGGGCGCCAACGTCTATCTCGAAGAGCGCACCATCGACGTCCACATCCGCCGCCTGCGCAAGGCGCTCTCCGCCATCAAGGGCGCCTCGATCAACTACGCCAAACTCATCCAAACCGTCCGCACCGCCGGCTACCGCTTCTCCATCCGCCCGGCTTGAGCTTTGTTCGTTGGGAAGCCGCGAATTCCTGCGCCGCAGGAATTCGCGAAAGCGAAAATTCGATCAGCCGAGGGCGCGGATGAGAGCGGATTTGCAGCCGTGAATTCCTGCAGCGCAGGCTCCTAGCTCAAATCGAGAAGGAAACGCCAGGCGGGGATCACCCGAATCGTGCCGGCATCGATTTCGATCTCGTTAATGGTGGCGGCATCCCGCACGACGATAATGCCCGCGTTCAGATTCAATTCGATCATGGCGTCGCGAAGACCGGCTGTTTCACGCTTGCGCGTTGCCGGATTGCCAAGGTTTTCGCAGACTTGAACCAGCCTGCGTTCTCCGTGGACCGTGGCGACAAAATCCAACTCCCGTCCTGCCCGGGATTTGTAGTAGTGGATATCTGGCGTAAGCCGCCGCAGGGCAACGAAGACCAAGTTTTCCAATAAATGCCCGGAGTTGACGAGAATGCCGGAAGAGACGGATGCGATCAGGCCATGGTCGATGCAATAGACTTTTTTCGGGTTGACTTTGGCCCGAGTCAAAGATGCGTCGAACACACGAACCGTGAAGAGAAAAAGCGCGTCCTCAAACCAGTTCAGGTAGTCCGCGACGGATGACTTGGAGACGCGGTGGCCGATTGCTCTCAGGTGCCCGGTCAAACGGTTGACCGTGTAGAGGGAAGCGGAATTGTCGATGAGCCAGTGACCGAGGTCGGCCACTGCCCGGGGATGGGCGATATCATGGCGTTCCACCAAGTCGCGGAACAACATCGCGCCCCAATACTCTTGATGGATCTTGATTCTCAACTGATGGCTGAGCCCGGCCACTTCCGGGAAGCCTCCCGCCTCGAAAAACTTGTCAAAGGCCTGCCGCGTGAGAAGCTGGCGTTTGGTGGTTAGCGGGCCCGCGGTGGACTGATCATGGAAACTGAGAAACTCCCGAAAGGAGAACGGAAACAATTCCCAGCTTAGCGCGCGTCCACGCATCTGTGTGGCAATTTCCCTGGACAGCATCTGGGCTGAGGAGCCTGTAATGTAGACCTCGCATTTTTCGGTTCGCATCAGCCGGTCAATGAAAGGTTCCCAGCCGGGGACGACTTGGATTTCGTCAAAGAAACAATACACCGTCTCGGCGCTTTTCTTTTGCGGATAGAGGGAGAAGTAAGCATCAAGCACCGAAGCTAGGCCCTCATGTTGCAGAGAGTTGAGCCGATCATCGAAGAAATTCAGATAGAGGATGTTCTCTCGGGAGACTCCCCGCTCCAACAGCCCGCCGATACGCTGGAACAGATATGTGGACTTGCCGCTGCGGCGCGGGCCAATGCAAACGGTTGCCTTTCCGGGCACTGGCGTGATGTCCACCAGACGCGGCCGCCCCATGGGGAAATCATCCGCTTGGTTGTCGAGCATGATCTGTTTCAGCAGGTCTATCATGGAAAGTGGGTCAGTTCAACGACCAGTTTTTCCCTATACTGGAAATGTATTTTTCCAGTTTCTATCTGAAAATGCAAACATGCCCGCAGCGTGGGCCAGTCGGCCTTAAACCCTACCGATGGCTCGCGACCCGCGGCTCGGCGCGCAGTGCTTCCAGGGTTTGGCGGTATTCTTCCCAAGTTGTTTGATAGCGGGCGCGGCAGGCGGCTTGCTGGGGGATTGGGAGGTTTTCGCAGTTCTGGATGCGGTTGTCGCGGATGGCGTTGTAGGCCTGCTCGCTGGTGCAAGCGGCGAGGGCCGCGACCGCCGCGGTCATCAACAGGGCGGGAACAATAACGGCTGCAATAGCGTCTGGAATCATGCGCCTCATAAAGGCATGATAACGGCAAACGCGGCCATCGCCCAGTTCCGGGGCGGATTCGCGGGGTGGGCTCGCGGGGTGGGCTCGCAGTGTGGGCCAAGCCGCGTTTTGCGGGTGGAGCAAGACATGACCGGCGATCACAGCCATCTGCCTTCGGCAACCGAATTGCGGGCGAAGGCGCTTGAGAGTCTGCTCGTGGACAAGGGCCTAGTGCGCCCGGAGACCCTCGATGCGATCATCGAGACCTACCAAAATCAAGTTGGCCCCCGCAATGGCGCGCGGCTCGTGGCACTGGCGTGGGCTGACGCGGAGTTTCGCGCCCGGCTGCTTGGCGATGCAGCCAAGGCCGCCGCCGAGATGGGCTATCTCGGCCGCCAAGGCGAACATCTGAAGGCGGTTGAGAACACCCGGGAGGTCCACAACCTCGTCGTCTGCACGCTGTGTTCCTGTTATCCCTGGACTGTGCTCGGCCTGCCGCCGGTGTGGTACAAGTCGGCGCCGTACCGCTCCCGGGCCGTGAGCGAGCCCCGTTCGGTGCTCGCGGAGTTCGGCACCGAACTGCCCCTTGAGACCCGAATCCGGGTTTGGGATTCCACCTCGGAGATGCGCTATCTCGTGGTGCCGATGCGTCCGCCGGGAACCGAAGGCTGGAGCGTCGAACGGCTGTCCAGACTCGTGACCCGCAATTCAATGATCGGCGTTGAACCGGCGCTTGCGCCAGGGTCGGAGGTATTGTGAGGGGAGGGCACGATCTCGGCGGGCGGCAGGGCTTTGGCCCGATCGATCCCGAGCCGGAAAGCGCGGAGCCGGTGTTCCACAGCGACTGGGAGCGGCGCGTCTTCGCCATCACGCTGGCCACCGGAATGCTCGGGCGCTGGAACATCGACCAGTCGCGCCACGCCCGGGAGCGTCAGCATCCGGTGGACTACTTGCGGCAGTCGTATTACGAGAACTGGCTGGCGGGAACCGAAAAGCTGCTGCTTGAAAGCGGCTTGATCAGCACCGCCGAAATCGAACACGCGCTCGCGGCGGCGGGCTCGCGCCGCGGAGATTGCGGTTTGCCAAGCACGGCCGCGGATTCGCCCGGACAGGCCGCGGAAACTGAATCGGGCCAGCCAAACCGCCCCGGCATTCCCGGCCCGGAGGATGCGCGCAGGATACTGCGCGGCGGTGGCCCGGCAACGCGGGAAATCGGCGCATCGCCGCGGTTTGCCATCGGCGACACTGTGCTCGCGCGGCGGCAATTGACCGCGGGGCATACCCGCGCCCCCGGCTATGCCCAGGGCTGCCGGGGCCGCGTCCACGCCTGCCATGGCGCCCATGTTTTCCCCGACGCCAACAGCAAAGGCGATCCGCTGGCGCATTATCTCTACAGCGTCGCATTCGACTCGCGGGCGCTGTGGGGAAAGGAAGCCGAGCCCTTCGAGGTGCTCATCGATTTGTGGGAGCCTTATCTGGCGGGCGCGAATGAGTTGGCCACGAATGCAATCTGATCAAGCGCCGCCATCTGATGCGCCATTTAATGAGCCTTGGGAGGCCCAGGTCTTCGCGCTCGTTTGCGCGTTGCAGGATTCCGGCCGCCTGCCACCGGCGGAATGGTCCGCCCTGCTGGGCGAGGAGATCCGCCTGGCCGCCGCGCGGGGCGACCCGGATCTCGGCGACACCTACTATCTCCACTGCCTCGCCGCGCTGGAGCAATGGCTGTTGCGGGCCAATCTCGCCGGCGCGGAGGAAATCAACGAGCGCATCGCCGACTGGCGCGCAGCCCATCTGCGCACGCCACACGGCGAGGCGGTAGAACTGCGCTGAGGCTTGGGATTTTGTTGCAAGAACTTTTTTTCGCGAAAACTTGGCGGTTTCGCCGAAGCTGTACCATACTCCGGTCGTCATCAACATTGCACCTTGGAGGATTGGGGAAATGGACGGACAAGTAATCACCACCATCGCGGTGGCCATACCGGTTCTGGGATTCCTGTGGACGATCCACCGGGATGTGTCCGGGCTGCGCGAGCGCATGGCGAGAGTGGAAGGGTTGATCGAAGGCTTGGCGGGCCGCGGCGCCCCCGCCAAGAACCTCGGGGCCGGGGCGAGGTACCAGATCAGTGAACCGCGGGCCAGCGCGGGATAGCGTCTGGCAGGGCAATCCCCGGTGCCTTCGGCAAGCGCTTTCATGGGAGGCCCGGTCCCGGTATGCTTCGCTTTTGCGTTGCAGTTGACGAGGTTGACATGAAATTTCGCCCGCCGGGTTTGCTCGTCCTGCCACTGGGCTTTGCAATTGCGCTTGCCGGCTGCGGGGATTCCGGCACCGAATCCGCCCCGGTGATGGACATGATGATGGACACCGCCGCCGAGTCCACCGCCGCCGCCCCGGAGCCGGTGGAAAGCCGCGAAGCGATCGCCGCCGTGCTGCACCAACACACCGCGGTGATGGCCTCCGACGAGTTCGAAGGCCGGGCGCCGGCGACCCGGGGCGGCCAGCTCACCATCGACTATCTCGTCGAGCAATTCAGCGCCGCCGGCGCCGGCCCCGGCAATGGCGATTCGTACCTGCAACAGGTGGATGTGGTTGAAATCACCGCCACCATCGATCCAATGCTGCGATTCTCCGGCGCATTCGACGCCAGCCCCGCCTACAAAAGTGAAATGGTGATTGGCAGCCGCCACCATGAATCCCCAGTCAGCGTGGCGGACAGCGAAGTCGTTTTTGTCGGCTATGGAATCGTCGCCCCGGAGCGTGGCTGGAACGACTATGCCGATGTGGATGCCGCCGGCAAGACCGTGGTCATGCTCGTGAACGACCCGGGCTACGCCACCCAAAACCCGGAGTTGTTCAACGGCAACGCGATGACTTGGTACGGCCGCTGGATGTACAAGTTTGACGAAGCCGCCCGGCAGGGCGCGGCGGGCGTTCTCATCGTCCACGAGACCGGCCCGGCGGGCTACGGTTGGGACGTGGTGGAAAATAGCTGGACCGGCCCGCAGATCACCCTCGCGGCGGAGAACGGCAACTCGCATCTCGCCCCCGTTGAAGGTTGGATCACCTTGGAAACCGCCCAAGCGCTGTTCGCCGCGGCGGGAATGGACTATGCGGAAATGAAGGCCGCCGCGGCTGAGCCCGGTTTCAGCGCCGTTGCCCTCGATGGCGTCCGCGCCAGCATGAATGTTGAAACCAGCGTGCGGGGCTCGAGTTCACAAAACGTGATCGCGGCGATTCCGGGCAGCGCGCGGCCCGATGAAACGATCATCTACACCGCCCATTGGGACCATCTCGGCATGGTTGCCGACATGGAAGGCGACAACATCTGGAACGGCGCCGTGGACAACGCCACCGGGACCGCCGCCCTGATCGCGCTGGCGCAACTGCACGCGACTCAGCCGGCGCCGCCGCAGCGCAGCGTGGTCTTCCTGGCGGTGACCGCGGAAGAATCCGGCCTGCTCGGTTCGCAGCGGTATGCCGAGAACCCGGTGTACCCCATCGAAACCACCGTGGCGAACATCAACATGGACGGCCTGAACACGTGGGGCCGGGTGCGCGACATCGTGGTGATTGGCCACGGCAGCAGCGAACTCGAAGACTATCTGGCTGAAGTGGCAGCCGCCCAGGATCGGGTGATCGTCCCCGAACCGACCCCGGAGCGCGGTTTTTACTACCGCTCGGATCATTTCAATTTCGCCCGGGCCGGAGTGCCGGCGCTCTACGCCGAGGGCGGCACCGACAGCCGCGACAACGGCAACGATTGGGGAGTCGAGCAGTCCGAGGATTACGTCGCGAATCGTTACCACGCCCCCGGCGACGAATACGACCCAAACTGGGACCTGACCGGCGCCGCGGAGGATGTGCTGCTGTACTTCGAGATCGGCAACCGGCTGGCGAACGAATCGACCTGGCCGCAGTGGTACGAGGGCAACGAGTTCAAGCAAAGCCGCGACGCCAGCGCTGCGGCAAGGCGGTAAACCAGC
>JAPOTO010000080.1:19327-22165 GCA_026709135.1 Gammaproteobacteria bacterium
CCCAAACTCAAGCGAGCATCCCGGCCACCGCGCCGGTCGCGCAAGTGGCCAGGGTGCCGGAGACCAGCGCTTTCATCGCCAAGCCCACAACCTCGCCGCCGCGCTCGGGGCACATCCCGCTCAGCCCCGCGATCATGATGCCGAGGCTGCCGAAATTGGCGAAGCCGCAAAGCGCGTAGGTCACAATGATGGTGGAGCGCTCGCTGAGCGAGCCGGCGGGCAATTCGGCCAGGGCAAGATAGGCGATCAATTCATTCAACACGGTTTTGGTTCCCATCAGCGAGCCCGCCACCGGCGCTTCGCTCCAGGGAACCCCCATCAGCCACACCAGCGGGGCGAACAGCCAGCCGAAAGCCCTTTCCAAGCTGATGTCCCCGCCGCCGACCGTCGGCAGCAACCCCAGCGCGCTGTCGATCAAGGCCACCAGCCCCACCAGCACGATGAGCATCGCGGCCACGTTGAGCATCAGCCGCAGCCCGTCTCCGGTGCCTTGGGTGATGGCGTCCATGATGCTCTGGTAGCCGCTGCGCAACTCGACTTCATCGGCTTGGCTCGTTTCGGTTTCCGGCACCATGATCGCCGCGAACAGAATGGCGGCGGGGGCGCTGATCACCGAAGCGGTGAGAATGTGGGCGAGGGCGTCGTCGAGCACATTCTGCAGCACGACGGAATACAGCACGAGCACGCTGCCGGCCAAGGTCGCCATGCCGCAGGTCATGACGATGAACAACTCGCTGCGGGTGAGCGTGCGCAGGCAGGGCCGGATCAGCGCCGGCGATTCGACCATGCCGATAAAGACATTCGCCGCGGCGGAAAGCCCCACCGCCCCGCCCACACCGAGGCTGCGCCGCAGCAGCAGCGAAAATCCCCGCACCAGCGCCGGCAAAACGCGCAAATGCCAAAGCACCGCCGAGAGCGCGGTAACGAATAGAATCAGCGGCAATACGCGAAACGCCAGGATATACGTCGCGCCAATATCGGAAACCGCGTAAGGGTAGGCGACATTGCCGGGGTCGCCGCCAAGATAGCCGAACACCAGCACCGTGCCATTCTCGACCGCTGCCGTGATCGCCTGCACCGCCTGATTCACCCCGTGCAGCGCGGTCCTGACGGCCTCGACGCGGAACACCCCCAAGGCGAACAGGAATTGCAGGCCAAGCCCGCCAACGATCAGCCGCCAGGGAGGCAGCCGGCGCTGTTCACTCAGGGCAATGGCGATGCCGATGAACGCGAAGATTCCGAGCGTCGCTTGGAAGTAGTGCAAAGCCGCGGGTTTCCCGAAGCGGAAGAGGCCGCGGGCGCCGCGGGATCAGCGGCACCCGCCGCAACTCAAGACCGCAGCCTGGGCACGAATTTGGTCATGCCCCGGATCGGCCCGACTTCGCCGGCGTAGACATTGCCGTCGCGGTCGACGGTCACACCCTCGCCCATGGAGCCAACTCCGCCCATTCCCGAGGAGCGCTCGGAAACATGCTCGGGCACGAAATACATCACCTCCCCATTGCGCGCGCTGCCCACCCGCAATCCCTTGCGCCAGCCGCCGGGGTTGTAGTTTGGATCGGACTCGGAATCGATCGCGTAGAGCATGTCGTTGCCGCGGTCGATAAAGATTCCGCTGATGCGGCTGAACTGGTACCAGGTGTCGAGGTGTTCGCCTTCCTGGGTGAAAATCTGGATGCGGTTGTTGCCGCGGTCGGCCACGAACAGCCGGCCCTGGGAGTCCATCGCCAGCGAGTGGGGCGAGCGGAACTCGCCGTCCTCGAAGCCCCACTGGCCGAAGCTCTTGATGAAGCTGCCGTCTGGCGCCCAGATCGAGATGCGGCTCTTGGCGTTGGGGCCGGGCTCGTTCTGAAACTGGGCGCTGTGGGTTTCGGCAACGAAGATATTGCCGTTCGGCGCCACGAGCACGTCGTTGGGTTCGGTGAAATGCGTTGGCGGGTCGCCCATTTCGCCGGGTGTGCCCAGGGTCATGAGCAGTTCGCCCTCCGGGCTGAACTTGAGCACGGCGTTGCCGCGGTTGGCGGCGTCGGGATTCTCGGCGAGCTCGTTGTCGTTGGCGAGCCGGGCATCGGCGATCCAAACATTGCCCTCGCCATCCACGTCGATGCCGTGGGGCCAGATGATCTGTCCGCCGCCGAGCGACTGCACCACGCGGCCGTTGGGGTCGAGCTTGACGATGGGGTCAACGTCGGAGGTTGCGCAGGAGTTGGTGCCGCAGCGGTCGCCGGCCCAAATGTGAACGCCATCTACATCGACATTCACCGCGCTCACCGAACCCCAGATCCGGCCATCGGGCAAGGTGCCGAAATCGCGCTGGGTCTCGTAGGGGTTGGGCAGGTTGTTGACCGGTTGCTGGCCGGCGTGGGCCGCGGGATACACGGCGCCGGGGCGCGGCGGCTGGGCTAGGGCTAGGGCGGTGGCCGCGATCAGCGCCGCCGCCCCCGCCGCGCATGCGATTCCGCCCGCGCGGCCGGAAGAAGAAAAGCTCATTGTCATTGTTCACCTCGAAGAATATGGGGTTGACGGATGCGGTTTCAGCTTGAGCATGGCAAAAATGGCCCTTGGCTGTGCGGATGTCAAGAAGTCTGGCTTCGATCCGGCAGCGGCAGCGTTTTCCAATAAGAAAGTGAGGGTAAACGATCATTGCCTCGCGCATTCTTGCTTTTGCCCCTTCGGGGGTGTGTCCGGGCGCATCCCGGGTTGCTCTTTTTTGCCTGGGAAACAGGCTGCCTGATTCGTGGGGCTTCCCCATTCCGCGGGCCGCCACAGCGCCGCGCCCATCCACCGCGGGCGGATGGAAAACCTTTTCGCCCAAACCGATTCGTGATTCAACATGAA
>JAPOTO010000072.1:0-19841 GCA_026709135.1 Gammaproteobacteria bacterium
CCTCAAGCCCCGCGGGCCGCCGAGAATTCATGCACGGCATCCACGAACACCGCCACATGCGCGGGATCGACCTGGGGGGTTATGCCGTGGCCAAGATTGAAAACATGGCCGGGGCCGGAACCGAAGGCGCGCAGGATGGCGGCCACCTCCCGGCGGATCGCCGCCGGCGCGGCGTACAGCACCGATGGATCCATGTTCCCCTGCAGGGCGGCGTTGGCGCCGATGCGCGCCCGCGCCCGGCCGATGTCCACCGACCAGTCGAGACCAACACCGTGGCAGCCGGTGGCGGCGATCTCTTCGAGCCAAAGCCCGCCCTGCTTGGTGAACAGGATGCACGGCACGGCGCGGCCTTCGTGTTCCCGGATCAGGCCATCGACAATGCGCCGCATGTAGGCCAGCGAAAACTCGAGGTAGGCGGGGGTGGAGAGAATGCCGCCCCAGGTGTCGAAAACCTGCACCACCTGGGCGCCGGCGCGGATCTGGGCATTGAGATAGCCGGTCACCGCGTCGGCGAGCTTGGCGAGCAGCAGGTGGCCGGCTTCCGGGTGATCGTAGATGAATTGCTTGGCGTGGCGGAAATCCTTGCTGCCGCTGCCTTCGATCATATAGGTGGCGAGCGTCCAGGGGCTGCCGGAGAAGCCGATCAGCGGCACCCGGCCGTTGAGTTCGCGGCGGATCAGCGCGCAGGCGTCCATGACGTAGGCGAGATCCTTCGCTGGCTCGATTTCCGGCAGCGCTTCGGCATCTTCCGGGCGGCGGATCGTCTTGCGGAAGCGCGGGCCCTCGCCCTCGCTGAAGTAAAGCCCCAGCCCCATGGCGTCGGGAATCGTGAGGATGTCGGAGAACAGGATCGCGGCGTCGAAGTCGAACCGCTCGAGCGGTTGCAAGGTCACTTCGCAGGCGAGTTGCGGGTTTTGGCACAGGCTCATGAAGTCGCCGGCGCGTTTGCGCGTGGCGCGGTACTCGGGCAGATAGCGCCCGGCCTGGCGCATCATCCACACCGGGGTCACATCCACTGGCTCGCGCGCCAAGGCCCGCAACAGGCGGTCGTTTTTCAAGTTCAAGGCTCAAGGTCCTCCTCGTTTGCCGGAACGGGCGATTTCCGCATGCACATTGCTGACGCGGCGAATCCACGGCCCGTTTTCGCCGAAACTTCGCGCCAGCCGGCTCCGCGCTTCCATGGCCGCCTCCCAATCGGAATAGACGCCATCGACCACGACAAACCAGGGGTCGCGCCCCTGGCGGGTTTCATAATAGCCGTGAACGCCGCCGAGCTGGGCGCTGGCGATGAACTCGAGCACACTTTCCTCAGAACTGGCGCCCACGAGTTGCACGGTGAAATGGTCGGCCGGGGTGTCGAGCAGCAGCAATTCGAAACGGCTGAGGCTGGGAAATTCGTTTTCCTTCGCGCCCGCCCCAGATCCCGTCCGGTTGGCGGCATCGGCAGTCGCGGCGGCCGGAGGCCCGGCGGAAGCTGGCAGGGCGATGCGCTGCGCCTGGGCCGGCGGCGGCGGCGAGGCGGAGGATTCCGGCGTCTCCACCGGCCACAACACAACCACCGCCAGCACGATGCTGAGCGCGAAAGCCTGCCAGAGGTAGCGAATCTCCGGGCGCTCGACCTGCTGCGCCGGCTTCGTCTGCGCGCCGCGGGGGGGCGGGCGGCGCCGGGCCGCATGGGGGCCGCGGGACGCATGGCCCGCATTGGCCTGCGCTTGCCGGTCGAGCATCGCCGCGGTCAGGGCATTGATCTTGCCCGGCAGGCCCCCGCACTGCTGCAACATGTCCAGCGCGGCCTGGGAGGTCATGGAGAGCTTGCGGTCATTGCCCGCGCGGGCCAGCTTGAGATGGATGTATTCGGCGGTCTCGACGCGGTTCAGCGGCTTCAATTGGTGAATCGCCAGCCCGGCCCGGTAGCGTTCGCGCAATCTCGCTTGCAGCATGTCGGCAAGCTGGTCTTCGCCAAGCAGCACCAGATGCAGCGCCGACCAGCGGTTGGCCAGCAGGCGCTCCACCAGCCGCAGGCAGCCCGGGCCCAGCTCGTGGGCATTGTCGATCAGGAGCAGGATCGATTTCCCATCGCGGTTCAGATTGATGGTGTGTTCGCTGAGCGAGTCGAGACCGCCGCCGGGCTCGCTAGGCGGGTTGATCCCCAATTCCCGCAAGATGGCGCCGAGCAATTGCGTGTCGGTGGTGAACAGATCGACCGCCACCAGCGCCGGCAACTCGTGGATTGGGGCGCATTCACAAAGACGGGACGCCAGCCGCGTTTTGCCGCCGCCGGATGGCCCGATCACCGCGTCTAGCGACACTGCCGGGCGCTCGCGGTCGAGCACCGTGTACACCAGATTGTCCCGATTGCCGCCGCCGTAAAAATCGTCGCGCCCGATGGCGTCGGCGAAGGGATCGTGTTTCAGCCGCAGATGTTGAACATAGGCGTTCATGGTTCAGTGGCACAGCTCCGCCCGCGCCGCCAGCGTCTGCGCCAGGACGGCGGGATCGACGCTATCGGCGATGACCGCCCGGCCAAGGCCACGCAGCAGCACAAAGCGGATCCTGCCCCGTTCGACCTTCTTGTCCGAGGCCATCAGTTCGAGAAACCTGTCTGTGCTTATATCGGCAGGGGGAATCACCGGCATACCGAAATCGGTTTCGAGCACGTTGCGGATGCGGCGGGCCTGATCCGCTTCGAGCCAGCCCAGCCGGCGCGACAGGTCGGCGGCCATCACCATGCCCATGGCCACGGCCTCGCCGTGGAGCCAGGCGCCATAGCCCGTCGCGGCTTCGATGGCGTGGGCGAAAGTATGGCCGAGGTTGAGCAGGGCGCGGACGCCGGACTCGCGCTCGTCCCGGGCGACGATGCCGGCCTTGGCCCGGCAGCAGCGGGCAACGGCCTCAGTCAGCAGCCCCTCCTCGAGTGCAAGCAGACCCTTGGCGCGGCCCGCCAGCCAGTCGAAGAACTCCGCATCGTCGATGAGTCCGTACTTGATCACTTCGGCCAGGCCCGCCCTGACTTCCCGCCGGGGCAGGGTTTTGAGCACCGCCATGTCGGCGATCACGCAGTCGGGCTGATGGAAGGCGCCGATCATGTTCTTGCCCAGCGGATGGTTGACACCGGTCTTGCCGCCCACCGAAGAATCGACCTGGGCGAGCAGGGTCGTGGGAATCTGAATATGGCGCACGCCGCGCAGCCAGGTTGCGGCGGCGAAACCGGCGATATCGCCCACCACGCCGCCGCCGAGCGCGATCAATGCGGATTTGCGGTCGAACGCGCCCGCCATGAGTTGATCGTAGATCCCCTCGACCGTGCCCAAGGTCTTGTGGCGCTCGCCGTCGGGCAGAATGATTGGCGTGGCTTGGCCTTCATCCAGCGTGGCGAGCAGCCGGTCGAGGTACAGCGGCGCCACAACATCATTGGTGATAACCGCGGCGCGGTCCGCGCCGAGGGCTTCGCGCAGCGCCCCGCCATCGGCGAGCAGGCCCGAACCGATATGTATCGGGTAGCTTCTTTCCCCCAGTTCGACGCTCAGCGTGCGCATGCCGTTGCCTTCGGCCGGTCAGCCGGCCGATGCGGCGGCGGCCGCGGCTTGGCCGCGGAACTGCTCGAGTTCCCGCCGCACCGCCCGGTTCACGAGCTGGGGAAATTTGCGCTTGGCTTCCACGGTGATGTCCGCGAGTTCGCTGTAGATCGGATGGCGCGCCGCGAACAGCTCGCGGATGCGTTGTTCACGGTTCGGCGTTCGCAGCAGTGGGCGGTTCTTGTCTTTCAAGGTGCGGCTCAATTGCGCTTCGAGTGGAACATACAGATAAACCACCACGCCGCGCTCCCGGAGCAATTGCCGGTTTTCCGCATCGAGCACCGCGCCGCCGCCGGTGGCGAGCAGTATCCCCCGCATTTCCGTCAACGCGGCGATCTTGCGCGCCTCGCGGCGGCGAAAACCGCTTTCGCCCTCGACATCGAAGATCCATGAAATGCTCGCATTCGCCGCACTCTCGATTTCATGGTCGGAATCGAAGAACCGCAGCCCGAGCTCTTTCGCGAGCAAGCGGCCCACGGTTGTTTTGCCAGCGCCCATGGGGCCGATCAGAAACACGTTCCCGGAACTCTTGCCTGGAATTTCCCGATCAGCCATGGCGGCCCTCCCGCTGCCCGCCATGGGCAGGACGCAACGGCCATGGTAAACAATCAATGCCAAAAATGCGATTTGCGGCTTAAGTCGTTGTGTTCAACAACCAGCGGTGGCTTCGTCGAGGCGCCAGAGGCAGGCGGCGCCCCGGGCGCCGCTGGCGTCGCCGAAGCTGGGCGCGGAAATCCGCGTGCGCGGTCGGTCGGTGAACACATACTCGGGCAGCATTTGCGGCACGAGTTGGTAGATCGATTCGATATTCGACAGGCCGCCGCCGAAAACGATCATTTCCGGGTCGATCATATTGACAATGGTGGCGACACACTGGGCGAGTTGTCGGCAATACAACTCGATGCAGGCCGCGGCGCGACCATCCCCCGCGCCGGCAAGCCGGGCGATTTCCCCGGCATCGGTGTCCGGGCCGCCACTTTCGATGAAAGTGCGCCGCAGGCCCGCGCCGCAGAGCACGGTTTCGATGCAATTGACGCGGCCGCAGTGGCATACGCGGTCGCCCGCGAGCGACTGGCGCACATTGGCGGGCACGCAGTTGTGGCCCCATTCCCCGGCGATCTGGTTGGGGCCGGTGTTGAGTTTGCCATCGATCACCAAGCCGCCCCCGGTGCCCGTGCCGATGATCACCCCGAACACCGACCGGCAGCCCTTGCCGGCGCCATACAGGGCTTCGGAAAGGACAAAACAGTTGGCGTCGTTTTCCATCCGCACGCCGTAGCCGAGGCGCTGTTCGATGTCGCGCTTCAGCGGCCTGCCGTTGAAGCGGGTCGAATTGGAATTCTTGATGACTTCCCCGGGCATGGCCAGCGCCCCGGGTGTACCGATGCCAACCTTGAGCCGCCGGCCCCGCTGCAAGGCCGCGATCAGCCCGCCCAGCGCCGTCAACACATCCTCGTAGGACTCCGCCGGCGTCGGTTCCCGCAGCACTTCAAGCACCTCGCCGCCGCCATCGAGAACGATACCCTCCATCTTGGTGCCGCCAACATCGACACCGATCCGCAGTCGCGCATCCGCTTTCATCTTCCCGCCTTCGCTCCCGTGCCAACAAAAACTCAATATATTGTTTGACTTCGCAAGTTAATCACTATATGTTGATGACGCTCGACCAGCCAGTGGGACATTGCCGGATGCCCGCGCACCCGGCGGCCCAGGCAGCTTGGCGGTCGGACAGCTTCGAATTTTCGCGCATATCCCCGCGGAATGGTATCAGCACCGAATGCCCGGCGAGGTTGGCAGGCATGGCCCAAGCAGCAAAGCAAGATGACATCGAAGCGCAAGGCGAGCCCCCCAAGGCCAAAATGAAAGCCAGGGAGCAGCTTGAATTGCTGCTCGAAAAGCGCCGGCGCGAGGATGAAATCCGCCAGCAACTCGCGGCTTTCGCCGAAGAAATGGAACAAGCCCGCAAGCAGCGCGGCGAGCGGGGTTGAACCGGGTGTAAGCCCGGAGCTTGGGGAAGGAAAATGCGCCGCCGATTCCCGCTGGCGATGATCGCGCTGCTTGCCGCCGCCTGCGGCGCTTGCGCCACGACCGCCCCGCAATCCACGCGATACAGCCCGATCCTCCACGCCGAGCCCGCCGCCGGTTCCATCCAGACCCGGATGCCGCGCACCCTGCGCCTGTACTACAACGCCCTGCCCGATGTCGCGCGAAGCAGCCTCACCCTGCTTGGGCCGGAAGGCGAGGTACCACTGCGCGGCCTGCACACGATGGCGGCGGACGACCTGATGATTGAAATCATGGCGCCGCTCGCCAACGGCGATTACGCCATCCTCTGGACCACTGTCGTCGCCGGCGACCCAGCCGAATACGCGGGCGAGGTCAACTTCTCGGTCGCGGTCGAACCGGACTAGGCGGCTGCGGCGGCCGGGCCTCACGCTTTCACACCTCCGGCGCTTATTCCTTGGATTAGCGAGCGTTGGAATAGCATGAACAGCGCGACCACTGGAATGCTTACGATTATGCTCGCCGCGGCGAAGTCGCCCCAGAGCTGGCCGGTGGCGGGGATCATCGATGCCAAGCCCACCGGCAGTGTGTAGGCGTCGTTGGCGGTGTTGAACACCAGCGCGAGCAGGAACTCGTTCCAAGCCGTCAGGAACGAGAACAGCGCGGTGATGGCCACCGCCGGCAGCGACAGCGGCAGCACCACGAAGAAGAACACCTGGGCCCGGTTGCAGCCGTCGAGCAGGGCGGCTTCCTCCAGCGCCCGCGGCACCGCGTCGAAAAAGCCCTTGAGCATCCACACGCAAAGCGGCAGGGCGGTAACCGAATAGGCGATGATCAGGCCGATGCTCGTGTTGAGCAGGCCGAGCGTCTTCATCACCATGAAGTAGGGCACCAGGATGATGATGCCCGGAAACATCTGGATCAGCATAAACACGAACATCGCCCCCTTGCGGCCAGCGAACTGGTAGCGGCTGAAGGCGTACCCCGCGGGTATCGCGAGCAGCAGGCCGGCGAGGGTTGTGCCGAGCGCCACCACCAGCGAGTTGCGGGTCCACAGCCAGAAGGCTTCGCCCCCGAGCACCGCGCGGAAGTGTTCGAGCGAGAAAGCGTCGAAGATCGCGCCGCCAAGGATGTTGCCCGGGGAAACGGCGACATCAACGATCCAGACCACTGGCGCCACCACCAGCGCCGCCGCGTGGATCAGAAAGGTGTGCAGCGCGAAAGCCTCCAGCCGCGGGCCGAGGCGGCGGTTGCGGGCGAGGCCGCTTTCCGCCATTCGCGCATCGCAAGCTCCGGCGCACCAGGTGCCGCTGATCCCCGCCGACAGCCAGTAAAGCGACAATCCCGCTGGCACGACCAGCCAGGAAACCGCCCACAGATCGTACAGCGAAAAATCCCGCCAAAGCGGGAACAGCGCCCCGGACAGCAGCATGGCGGTGGCGAGGGCCCGGCCCGCGGTTCGCCGCCAGAGCGGGAAACGCCGCGCGCCATCCGGCAGCAAGCCGCGCAGGGCGATCAGCAGCGCGCCAGCGCCCAGGCCCGCGAACAGCGCCGCGTCATTGCCGCGCAGGGCCTCCCCGCCGGAAATGAAGGCATTGACCAGCGCCGCGAACGGCAGCCAAACGCGCAGGGCGGCAATTTCCGCCGGCACATACCAGCGCTCGGCGAGTGTTGCGGCTTGGATGGGTTGCGCCACGTTGCCGCTCACGCCGCCGCCTCCATTACCCGGGTGCGCTTCAGGTAGATCCAGGAAAGCCCGATCAGCAGCGCGAATATCAGCACCGACCAGGCGGCGGCGACGCCGTATTGCCCATACTCGAAGGCGACGGCGAACACATGGGTGATCAGCGTGTCGGTGGCGCCTGGCTCGCCGAAGCCGCTGTGGGGGTTGCCCTGGGTCAGCAGATAGATGGTGTTGAACGAATTGAAAGTCCAGATGAAACCCAGCAGGCTCACCGGCACCAGCGTGCCCTTGAGATTCGGCAATGTCAGGTGGCGGAACTGGTCCAGATGGCTGACGCCATCGATTTCCGCCGCCTCGTACATGTTCCCCGGCAGCGCCTGCAAGGCGCCGCTGAAGACCATCATCATGAACGGCACGCCCAGCCAGATGTTCACCAGAATCACCACGGCTCGGGCCGAGTCCGCCCCGGCGAAGAAATCGATGCCGGTGCCGAGCAGCCCATTGACGAGGCCATCGGGTTGCAGCATTCCGTTCCAGGCCAGCACCGAGATGTACCCCGGAATCGCCCAAGGCAGCAGCAGAATGGTGCGGTACACCATCCGCCCCCGCAGCCCGGGGCGGTTGAGTGCCAGGGCGAGCGCGAGGCCGAGGCCGACATGGGCGAGCACGTTGCTGACGGCCCAGACCAAAGTGAACAGCGTCACCCTCCCCACTCCCGGGCCGGTGAATATCGCCGCGAAATTCGCCAAGCCGACCCAGGCCTCGTCGCCAAGCCGGCTCTGGTCGGCATTGGTGAACGCGAGCCAGATGCCATAAAGGATTGGATAAAAAGTCAGCGTGGCCAGCGCGATCAGCGCCGGCGCCACATAAATATGCGCCAAGCGGGACTTCGAGCGGCCGCGGGCCGCGTCCCGCCAGCGCAGGATGATGAGCAGCGAGGCCGTTGCCAGCACCACCAGGCTGAGCGCGTATAGCACCGGCCGGGTGTCCGGCGGCGGAGTGCGCTCGTCGGCGGCATCGGTGCGGCCCGGCACGGGTTGCAGGCTTGCGGAATCCACCAGCGGCGCGCCGTCGGCGCCGATGGGCACAACGGCGATCCATTGATCCACGCCGGGATTCATGCCGCTGAGCGAGCACGACCAGCTTGAAGTGCCGAAGCCCACCACGGGATAGCCGGCGGCGTCCCGGTGGATCGGCAGACCATCGCTCCAACAGCGGTCGAAGGCGATGTTCTCGCCCACCCGCTCCAGCGCGGAGGTATCGGCGACGAGAACCGTGGAGTGCAATTCCGCCTCGTCCGTTGCGGCGAAGTCGCGGTCGGCGAACCAGATCTCGAAACCGGCGATTTCCGCACCGGGGATGAACTCGACCTCGATGCGGATTTGCCGGTACGCCGCCTCGGTGGCGGCTATCGTCAACTGTGGCGTCCACTGTTGCGTCAACTGCTGCGCGTGAACCGCCGCGCAGCCCAGCAGCAGGGCGGCGAAACTGGCAAGAACGGCTTCAAGCGGGCGCGGCTTCGCCATGCTCGATGTATTCGCGCAGGTAAACCGGGTTCGCCGGAACCGTGTAGCCACGCTCGGTGTAGGGGTCTTCGCCGCAGACGACATGGACGCTGCGGTTGTCCGAGTCGTGCCTGCCGCCCCCGGCGAGTTCCTGATCGAGGCACCAGTGCAGCGGGCTTTGGGTGCTCATGTAATGGTTCACCAGGGCGCGGCGGTAGCGGGAACTGGTATTCCTGCGGCTGCGGTGCAATAGGTAGCCGTTGAAGAACAGCACCGAGCCGGCGCGCAGTTCGATGGCGGTCTCGCCGCTTTCGTCGAATCCATGGCTTTCGGGGGTGGGGTCGAACTCATCGCCGCGGCTGTGCTCGCGGAACGGATACAGCGTGCCCGCGAGGTGGCTGCCGGGGATGACCCGAAGGCAGCCGTTGTCTTCGGCCGCGTCGTCGATGGCGATCCAAGCCGCGCAGAGGCTGCGGTCCCGGGTGGGAATGAAGCACTCGTCCTGATGCCAGGCTTGGCCCGGCTTGCCCGGCGGCTTGGCGAAGAACATCGACTGCATGCATTTGACGCCGCCGTTCCACAGCCCCGGCCGCAGATGGGCGCCGACGATTTGCCCGAGCACCCGCGTGAGCCGCGGATGGGCGGTGAAGCGCCGCACCACCGGCGAGACGAAGTGCGGCATGTGGATGCAGAGAATGCGTTCGAGCGTTTCGGCGTCGCTGGCGCCGACCGCGACTGGCTCGATGCCGGTTACTCCATAGCCGCCCCGGGCGAGTTTCAGCAGATCGGCCTCGAGCTCGGCGAGCTCGTCCGCACCCAGCACGTCCTCGACGATCAGATAACCATTCTGCGCATAAAAATCGGCCTGCCCATCCGCCGGGGAGAGCGCTGTCGAGCTCTCGCGCATCGCCTCAACCTCGCGCAAAATTCTCATGCAGCGCCCGAGTATACCGCCAAAGCCCCCGCTCCCTCGCGCTTGCAATCGTATTCATCGGGCCCCGCCGCGGGTTCCCGTCCGGCCTTGTTGACGAATGCCGGGGCATGGGGTAAACGGGGGCGCAGGCTCTTGGCCCAACGAGAGGATGCCGGACATGTCGAAGCCCAGCCCGGAACTTGTGTCCGCCGCGCAGCGCGCGCTGTATGCCAGCGAGGGCTACATGGTGCTCGAAGGCGTCATCCCGGAGGATGCGCTGCGGATGCTGCGGGAGGAATGTTCGTACTTCCTCGGCTACATGGACGCGCGTTTCGATGCCGGCCTCGTGGGCGGGGGCGCGCTGTCCTTCCGCGGCAAGCGGTACTTCGTCAACAATCTATACCGCTACAGCCCGCGGACTTGGCGCTTCATTTTCGGCGATTTGATGGCCGAGGTCTGCCGCGCCACCCTTGGCGAGGAGGCCTACCTCTTCAACGAGCAATGGGTCGTCAAGGGTGGCGAGCAGGGGATGGACTTCTCCTGGCACCAGGATTCGGGCTATGTGAAGTTCATGGACCCCGGAACCGTTCACCCGCCCTATGTGACCTGCTGGTGCGCGCTCGATGATGTCGATGAAGCCAATGGCACCGTCCATCTGCTGCCGCATTCCCGGGGTGGAACGGCGAAGCGCATCATCGACCACGAACGAGACCCGGAAACCAACGACCTAATCGGTTACACCGGCGACGACCCCGGCATCGCCATCGAGGCCCCCGCGGGCAGCGTGGTGGCTTTTTCGAGCTACAACCTCCACAGCAGCGGCGCCAACACCACGCGCAAGATGCGGCGCGTCTACCTGCCGCAGTATGCCCCGGCGCCGCTCCGCCATTCGCGCACCGGCGAACGCTTCAACCTTGCTGTGCCTTTTCTCAAGGACGGACACATCGTCTACAATCAAGCGCTGGACACCCCGGAACGCTGGGGCGGCGCGGCGCCACCGGGGCTGGCGGCCTGAAACGGCATGCGCGAGCATGCGCCAGTCCAGCAAGTCGTCATCGCCGGAGGCGGCACCGCGGGCTGGATGGCCGCGGCGCTGCTGGCGCGAACGATGGGGTCCACCATCGGCATCCGCTTGATTGAGTCCGAGCAAATCGGCACCGTGGGCGTCGGAGAGGCGACGATCCCGCCGATCCGCGAATTCAACCGCGTGCTCGGCATCGACGAAAACGACTTCCTGCGCCGCACCCAGGGCACCTTCAAGCTCGGCATCGAGTTCCGCGACTGGGGCCGCCCCGGCGACCGCTACATGCACGCCTTCGGCGAAGTCGGGCGCGACCTCGGCATGGGCGGCTTCCACCAATACTGGCTGCGGGCGAAGCGGGAAGGCCACGGCGGGCGCTTCTGGGATTATTCAGTCAATGAGGCCGCGGCCCTGGCGAACCGCTTCAGCCTCGCCAACCAACTGCCCGGCAGTCCATTGCAGGGCATCGTCCACGCCTACCATTTCGATGCGGCGCTGTACGCGCTGTATCTGCGGGAATTCAGCGAAAAACTCGGTGTCACGCGAATCGAGGGCAAAATCAACCAGGTTGAACGCAACCCGGAAACTGGCTTCATCCAATCGCTGCTGCTCGAAAGCGGCCAGCGCGTTGCCGGCGAGCTGTTCATCGATTGCACCGGCTTCCGCGGCCTGCTGATTGGCGGGGCGCTTGGCGTCGAATACGAGGATTGGTCGCACTGGCTGCCATGCAACCGGGCCGTCGCCGTGCCGAGCGAGCCGGTGAAGCCGCTTGGTTCCTACACCCGGGCGAGCGCCCGCGCCGCCGGCTGGCAGTGGCGCATCCCCTTGCAGCACCGCATCGGCAACGGCCATGTCTATTGCGGCGATTACCTGAGCGATGACGAGGCCGCCGCCATCCTGCTCGCCAATCTCGATGGCCGGGCGCTCGACGAGCCGCGGCTGTTGCGCTTCACCACCGGGCGGCGCAAGCAGTTCTGGCACAAGAACTGCGTTGCGCTTGGCCTCGCCAGCGGCTTCATGGAGCCGCTGGAGTCCACCAGCATCCACCTTATCCAGACCAGCGTGAGTTGGCTTGTGCGGCTGTTCCCGGATTTGCGCTTCGAGCGGGCGAACATCGACGAATTCAACCGCAAGTGCCTGTTCGATTTCGACCGCATCCGCGATTTCCTGGTGCTGCACTACCAATTGAACGAAAAAGACGAGCTGCCGTTCTGGCGCGACCGCCGCCACGCCCCGGCGCCCGAACGCCTCAAGCACCGGCTCGAATTGTTCAAGGCCGGCGGCGGTGTCTACCGGGAATTGGGCGAGCTGTTCACCGAGACGGCGTGGCTGCAAGTCCTGTTCGGCCAGAACATCGAACCGCGGAGTTACCATTCGATCGCCGATGGCATTTCGCCGCGGCAGTTGCGGGAATACCTGGCCAATCTAAAAACCATCATCGAGGGCGCGGTGGCGCAGTTCCCCAAGCACGACGAATACATCCGCCGCCACTGCGCCGCGCCGCCGCCAAAAGCCTGAGCGCCTGAGCGAACGAAGAGAAAGGAGCCAGACCAAACATGCCAATCGCGCAAAAAGCCGCGCAAAAGCCGGAATTGGGTTTCTGGCAAATCTGGAACATGTGCTTCGGATTCCTCGGCATACAGTTCGGCTTCGCCCTGCAAAACGCCAATGCGAGCCGGATTTTCCAGACCCTCGGCGCCGACATGGAAACCCTGCCGCTGCTCTGGGTGGCGGCGCCTTTGACTGGACTGGTCGTTCAGCCCATCGTCGGCTACCTGAGCGACCGGACCTGGAACTCGCTGGGCCGGCGGCGGCCGTACTTTCTAATCGGCGCGGTGCTGACCACGCTGGCGCTGGTGGCGATGCCGAACTCGCCCACCTTATGGATCGCCGCCGGCGCGCTGTGGATTCTCGACGCCTCGATCAACATCACCATGGAGCCTTTCCGGGCCTTTGTCGGCGACATGCTGCCCAAGCGCCAGCGTTCCAGCGGCTATGTGATGCAGAGCTTCTTCATCGCCCTCGGCGCGGTGGTCGCCTCGGCCCTGCCCTGGATGATGAGCAACTGGATGGGGGTTGCCAACACGGCCCCGGAGGGGGAGATTCCCGATTCGGTGCGCTACTCGTTTTATATCGGCGCGGCGGTGTTGTTCGGCGCGGTCATGTGGACGGTTGCGCGGACCCGGGAATACAGCCCGGAGGAATTGGCGGGCTTTGCCGAAAACAGCGGGGAAACCGCAAGCCGGTCCGCGCCGAGGGCAAAAGCCGCGCCGGTGTTCCGCCGCCGCGCCGCCCTGGCCTGGACGGCCGGCGGCGCCATCGGTCTCGCCGTGGCGGTGATCTTCGGCGCCGAATACAGCCTCTATCTGCTCGGCGCCGGCGGCATGGCCTTCGGCTTGCTGCAATACACCGCGGTCAGCTTGCAGGACCGCAACCGGGTGGACAATCTGTTTTTCGACCTGTGCCGCAATCTGGTGGAAATGCCGGAAACGATGAAGCGCCTCGCCTGGGTGCAGTTCTTTTCCTGGTTCGCGCTGTTCACGATGTGGATCTACACCACGCCGGCGGTCACCAGTTTTCACTACGGCGCCACCGACACCGCCTCGGCGCGGTTCAACGAGGGCGCGGACTGGGTGTCGGTGCTGTTCGCCGCCTACAATGTGGTGGCGGTGTTCGCCGCCATGCTGCTGCCTTGGCTGATTCGCCGCCTCGGCCTGTTCCGCTCGCACCAGCTCGCCTTGCTGCTTGGCGCGGCGGGCCTCGGTTCCTTCGCCCTGGTGCGGGACCCGCAATGGCTGCTCGCGTCCGAAATCGGCATCGGCTTCGCCTGGGCGTCGATCGTGTCGATTCCCTACGCGATTCTCGCCAATGCGATTCCAGCCGCGAGAATGGGCACCTTCATGGGGATCTTCAATTTCTTCATCGTCATTCCCCAGTTGCTGGCGGCGGCGGTGCTCGGCGTCATAGTCGAATATGTTTTCGGCGGCGCGCCGATTTACGCCCTGGCCCTTGCCGCGGCGTCGCTGGTGGCGGCGGCCTGCGCCGTTTTCCTGGTGGAGCGCGATGTTTGAGGCGATGGGCGTAGCTCCATTTTCCCTTCTGGCGCGAACACGCCTTCCCGTGGTAGCTTGCAAAGCAGAATTCGGCGCGGGGCAAAGGGGGCGGGAGATGTCATCAGGCTCGAAATCTGTTGTTGCCGGTGACCGGCGATGAGCCAGTCCGGGTTCTCGATGGCGATGGGGGTGGCGCGGGATATGATCCTTTCCCGGCGCCGCCCGGTGAGCGTGTTTCGCCGTGATCTCGCGGGCAAGACCGTGGTGTTCACCGGCGGCACCGACGGCATGGGCCGCGTCGCGGCGATGCGGCTGGTGGAAATGGGCGCGACCATCCGCCTTGCCGGCCGCAACCCCGGCAAGACCGCCGAGGCGGTTGCGGCGCTCAACGAGATCGCGGGCGAAGAGCGCGCCTTTGCCGTGGCCTGCGATCTGGCTTCGCTGGCGAGCGTGCGGGCTTGCGCGGCCGAGTTGCTGGAGGCGTGTCCGCGGATCGATTTGCTGGTGAACTGCGCGGGCATCAACACCCGGCGCAGGATGCTGTCCCCGGATGGCAATGAGCTGAACTGGGCGGTCAACTTTCTCGGCGCCCAGGTGTTGACGGCGCTGCTGCTGGAGCGCATCCGCGCCTCGGCGCCGGCGCGGGTGGTGAACGTGTCCTCGGCCATGGTGCGCGCCGGGCGGATCGATTTCGACGACCTGCAAATGACGCGGGACTGGACCAGTGGGAAGGCCTATGCCCAAGCCAAGCTCGCGACCAACGCGGCGACGCTGGCGCTGGCCCGCCAACTCGAAGGCGAAGGCGTGACGGCCCACGCGCTGAATCCGGGTTTCATCCGCACCGCGCTGCTGCGGGACTTCCGCGGCCCGATGCGGATCTGGCAGTGGGTCATGAACTGGATGGCCTCGCCGCCGGAGGTTGGCGCCGAGCGCATCGTGCGGGTGGCGCTGTCGCCGGAGTACGAGGCCGTCAGCGGGCAGTTCATCGACGAAGACACGGTATGCCCGCCGGGAAGCTATGTGCCGGACGACGAGTCCATCGCCCGGCTGTGGGCGCTGGTGGAGCAAACCGCCGCCGCTTGACCGACGGGCCAGACAGCCCCGCCATTATCCTGTAAGACACTTTACCGGGAGATGAACATGACCCAGCGCCGACAGTTTCTCCAGTATCTGGCCGCCAGCCCCCTGCTCACCAACTTTTCCGCCTTCGCCCAGGAAGTCGAGGAAACGCTCGGCGAGCGGCTGACCGACCCGGGCGAAGTCATCAACGTTTTCGAGATGGAGGCATTGGCCCGGGAGAAACTGCCCTCCGCGCACTTCGGCTATCTGGCCACCGGCGTCGACAGCGATGCAACGATTCGCGCCAACCGCGCGGGCTTCAGCCGTTTCCAGATCAAGCCGCGGCGGCTCGTTGACGTAAGCGAGGTGGACACCTCGATCAATCTGCTCGGAGCCGAGGCCGGCTCGCCGATCATGCTTTGCCCGGTGGGAAGCCAGGGCGCCTACCACGCCGAGGCGGAGCTCGGCTCGGCGCGGGCGGCGGCCGCGAAAGGCCACCACATGATCCTCTCCACCCAGTCATCGACCCCAATCGAGGCGGTGGTCGAGGCCCGGGGCGCGCCCATCTGGCATCAACTCTATCCTACCAATCGCTGGGAAAACACCGTGGCGATGCTGCAAAGGGCCGAAGCCGCGGGCTGCGGCGCGGTGTGCCTGACGGTCGATTTGCCCGGCGGGCGCAACACCGAAACCCAGGCCCTGATGACCCGCGCGGACACCCGGGATTGCACCGTCTGCCACACCGGGCAGCCCAAGCCGATTTTCGAGGGCCTGGATATGCGCGGCGTGAGCCTGAACAATCCCGCGATGACTTGGGAGGTGATCGGGCGCATGAAGGAAGTCACCAATATGAAGGTGATCATCAAAGGCGTGGAAGTCGCTTTCGACGCCGCCATGGCGGTGCAAAGCGGCGCCGACGGCATTGTGGTTTCCAACCACGGCGGCAGGGCGACCGAAACCGGCCGGGGCAGCATCGAATGCCTGCCGGAAGTCGTGGCCGCCGTGAACGGCCGCATCCCCATCATCATCGACGGCGGCTTCCGCCGCGGCACCGATGTGTTCAAGGCCCTCGCCCTCGGCGCCTCCGCGGTGGGAATCGGCCGGCCCTATTGCTTCGGCCTCGGCGCCTTCGGCCAAGCCGGCGTCGAGCGCGTTCTCGACCTGCTCAACCGCGAACTGCAAATCGCCATGCGCGGCAGCGGAACCGTCGATATCGGCTCAATCGGCCCCGACTACATCCACGACCTCGGCCAAAGAGCCTGAAGCGCCGCCAAGCCTGTTTTCACAACACGGCTAGGAAAGCTCTGATTAAGTCAGAGCATGCCTAGCGGTCGCGGTAGGTGGCGGTTGGGGGGAGTTGGGCGCCGCTCAGGTCGCTGGGGATCTCTCGCTCGGCGACCACGCGGTGCGAGATGGTGCCGATGCCCTCGATGCTGGCGCTGATGTTCTCGCCGTCGACGAGATAACCCGAGCCCGTGGCGCGCTGGACCCGGCCCGCGCCGGTGCCGCCGGAGGTGCCGCTTTGCAGCACATCGCCGGGGAACACAGTGATCAGGGACGAGGCGTATTCGATCAGTTCGGGGATGTTGTGGATCATGTCGCCGGCCTGGGCTTCCTGCACGGTCACGCCATCGATGACGGTGATCTGGTGCAGGCGCTCCATCGGGTCGCCATAGAACTCCTTGGGCACAATCCACGGGCCGTGGGGGGCGAAGCTGTCGCGGCCCTTGCCGACGAACCAGTCCGAACCGGAACCGAAGCCACCCGGCGGGCGGCCGCCGCGGTCGGAAACATCCATCGCGACCATGTAGCCGAACACATGGTCGTAGGCGCGGGTGGCCGAGATGTACTTGCCGGTCCTGCCGAAGACGATGGCCATTTCCACCTCGTACTCGATCTCGTCGCGGCCGAAGGGCATGATGATGTCGTCGCCGTCGCCGATTACCGCCCCGCGCGCGGGCTTGAGGAAGAGGTAGGGCACGCCGCGGTTCTCCTGGCGCTGGCGGGTGCGTTCGGCGAGTTGTTCCGGGGTGCAGCCCTCGCAGGCGTGGGTGTAGAAGTTGACGGCGGCGTTCATGATCTTGCTGGGATACTGGATCGGCGCCTGGATATCGACGGATTCCACCGGATGCACATAGGCGGCCCCGCCGCCGAGCAAATCCTCCGCAACGAGCCAGTTCACGATTTCATAGATTCTGTGCTTTAGCCCATACTCGTATTGCTCGATCAGCCCGATCATGTCGCCGGGCATTTCCATATCGCTGTGGCGCCAGTGCGACTGCATCGCCCGGTTCGCCGCCGCGAGATCGACGATCAGCGAATCGTCGCGCACAACCAGGCCCACGAAGGGGTCGTTGCCCACCGCGCCCACCGCGCCCACCGTAAAGGTGCCAACCTTGAAAGGTTCGACGGACTCCTCCGCCTGGGCCAGCGCCTGCCCGGGGGAGACGCCAACCACCGCGAGCGCCGCGGTGAGAACCAAAGACAGAACCACGCTCGAAACGCGCATCATTTTTCTACTCCCGTTTTTGGAGAACGACAGCGGCAATGCTCCCGCCACCGCAGATTTTCAGGAGAATCGAGCATATGGGGAAAAAAATGGCGAGTCAAAACAAACCCGCGCCAAACTCGCACCGGGCTGCAACAGATTGTGTCCCGCGCCTCGCGCCCCCGGCTGGCGCAAGTTGAACCATAAGCGGTTCAAACATACACTGCCGCCATGAAAATCCTCGCGGTTGGCGACATGCATCTGGGGCGTCGGCCTTCGCGCATTCCGGGTGAATTTGTCCACGACCCCGCGGACCTTTCCCCCGCCGTCGCCTGGCGGCGCAGTTGCGAGCTGGCGATTGAGGAGCAGGTCGCCGCGGTGCTGCTCGCCGGCGATGTCATCGAGAGCGAGCGCGATTTCTTCGAAGGCTACCGCGAACTCAAGGCCGGCGTGGAGCGGCTTGCCGGCGAGAGTATCCGGGTTATCGCCGTGGCCGGCAACCACGATGTGGAAGTCCTGCCGCGGCTCGCCGACGCGCTTGCCGGCGAGGAGGGATTCAAGCTGCTCGGCCGTGGCGGGGTGTGGGAATCCATCGAAATCGGCCCGGTCCGCATCCATGGCTGGTCGTTCCCGCGCCGGGAAGTGCGGCAAAGCCCGCTTGCGGGGATGGAATCCGCAAGCGGCCCGGGATTCCATCTCGCCCTGCTGCATTGCGATCTCGACGCATCCGGCAGTCCCTACGCGCCGGTTATGCGCCGCGAACTCGACGGCGCCGGCCTCGACGCCTGGCTGCTCGGCCACATCCACGCCCCACACCCGCTCAGCGCCGCCGCGCCCAGGGGCTACCTCGGCTGCGTATCGGGAATGGATCCTGGCGAGCCCGGCCCCCGGGGGCCTTGGCTGATGCGCTTTGAAGGCGAACGCCTGATCGAAATGGCGCAGTTTCCCCTCGCCCCCATCCGCTGGGAGTCGATCGATATCGACCTTGGCAATCTCGAAGACATCGGCGATCTCGACAATATCGTGATCGAGCGCGCCCGCGAACTCGACCAGCGGCTGTTCGCCTCCCGCCCCACGCCACTCGCAGTGGGCCTGCGGCCGCGGTTCACCGGCCAGAGCGAGTTTTGCGACGAATTGCCGCGGCGCATCGCCCGGCTCATGGAAGAGCAGTCGAGTTTCCATGTGGGCGAGCGGGCGTACTTCATCGAGCACTGCGAAACCGCCGTGCTGCCGCGCATCGATCTGGACGAACTCGCCGCCCGCGGCGACCCGCTCGGCCTGCTCGCGGCCCGGCTGCTGCTGCTCGACCGCCCGGAAGGCGATGCGGCGCGGGCCGAGCTCATCGCTGGCGCGAGAGCGAGATTCCACAGCGAACTCACAGGCCACCGATGGCGCGATCTCGAATCCAACGATGAAGCGTTGGCGGATTGCCGGATCGCGCAGCGGCTGCGGCTCGCCGGCTTCGAGGCGCTGCGCCGGCTCCACGCCCAGCAGCGGGGCGCGGGCGCGTGAAGCTCGAGCGGCTCGCCATCGAAAGCCTGCCCGGCATCGCCGAGGGCTTCGCCCTTGACGGTCTCGCGCCCGGCGTCAATCTGGTGACCGGCCCCAACACCATTGGCAAATCGAGCCTCGTGCGCGCGCTGGGGTATCTGCTGCGCGGCCACGAGAAAGGCGACCCGCCGGTGTCGCTTGCCGCCGAATTCAGCGGTCGGGACGCGGATGGCGACTCGCACTGGCAAGTGCGGCGAACCGGCAGCGTCACCCAATGGACGCGCAACGGACAGCCATGCGAGCGCCCCGGCCTGCCCGAAGCGGAGGAGCTCGGCCGCCATTGCATGGCGATGGAGGACTTGATCGCCGCGACCGGCGCCGACGAGGCGCTGGCCGGGGAACTGCAACGCGCCCTGCGCGGCGGCTTCGATCTCAATCAGGCGCGCCAGCCCATCGGCGCGCGTCACGGCGGCAATGAAGAGAAAGCGCTGACGGGGGCCCGCAACGCGCTCCGCAAAGCGGAGCAGGGCGCCCAATCGCTCAGCGGGCGGGCGGACCGGCTGCCGGCGCTTGACGCGAAAATCCACCAAGCGCGGAAAGCCGAGGCGCGCCACCGCGATATCGAGCGCGCCAAACAACTGAGCGAGGCCGTCCGCGAGGGCGAATCCCTGCGCGAGGCGCTCGGCCAGTTCCCCGATGGCATGGACCGGCTCGGCGGCGGGGAGGGGGACAAACTCGACACGCTCAAGGCGCGCCTGGAAAAACTGCGGGAGAGTGAGCGCGACACGGTTCACGAGCGGGAGCTGGCCGAGGCCGAGCTTGCGCGGCTCGGCTTCTCCGGCAACAGCCCGGACGAGGCCGAAGCGGCCGAGCAGGCCCTGACCCGCATCGACCGCAAGCTCGTCGAGATTCGGGGCCTGCGCGAAGAAACGGCGCGCCTGCGGGACGATGAGCGCGGTCAACGTCAAAAACGCGATGACGCCGCCACCAAACTCGGCGGCAGCGGAACGCCGCGGCTCGATATCGAGAATTTCACCAAGGCCGAGGG
>JAPOTO010000072.1:20602-21727 GCA_026709135.1 Gammaproteobacteria bacterium
AGCCTTGGGGCGGCGCGGCGCAAAGCGATTTCGATTCACTGGCGGCCGCCGCGGAAAGCTTCAAGTCGCGCCTGAGGCAGGCGCGGGAGCAGGCGGAGAAGCACCGCGGCGCTGTGGCCGAACTCAACAGCGTCAAGTCCCAAATTGAGATTTGCGGGCAGGACATAGAGGCGGTCTTCACCCAGGCCGGCCTCACGGCGGAGGAAGAACCGGCGCTGCGCGAGCGGCTTGAGCGCTTGCCCGACTGGAAGAAGATGCAGCGCAAACACGCCGATTGCCAATCCAGGCAGACGCAATTTCGCAAGGATCTGCAAGATGCGCCCGACCTGTGCGAAATCGCCGAAGCGCGGAATGCGGCGGAACTTGCGCGGCTGTCCGACCTCGCCCAATCGGATGCCGGGCAATTCGGCGAACTCGTCAAGGAGCACGAGCAAATCCAGGCGGAAATCAAATTCGCCGAATCCGGCAACTCCATCGCCGAAGCGATCTCCGTCCGCGCCGCGGCCGCGGCCGCGCTCGAAGACAAGCGCGACGAACTGCTCGATTCGCTCGCCACCGACCTGCTGCTCGATGCCGTTGAATCCGCCTACACCGCCGATCACCAGCCGGAAATCCTGCGCGAGGCGGCGGCGCTGTTCCGCCAGGTCACCGCCCACGAGTTCGAACTCGAACTCGCCGAAAACGGCGGATTCCAAGCCCGCGACCGCAGGCAGAACGCCATCCGCCAACTCGCCGAACTGTCCACCGGAACGCGGATGCAATTGCTGCTCGCCGTGCGCGCCGCCTGGGTTGGCCAGCACCGGTCATTGCCGCTGTTCCTCGACGAGGCGCTCACCACCAGCGACGAGGAGCGCGCTGGCGAAATCGTGCGCAGCCTCGGCGCGCTGGCGGCGGCTGGGGGCGTGCAGGTGGTTTATCTTTCCGCCCGCCGAAACGAGGCGGCGCTGTGGCGGGAGGCACTCGGCGATGATCTGCGCGTGATCGATCTCGCCGAAGCCCGCGGCCGGAAAACGCGAACCGAAGCCGCCACTTTCCCGCTCGAGCCGCGCCCGCCGGTGCCGCCGCCGGCGGACACCGCGGAGGAGTACGCCCGCCTGCTTGCCGCGGCGCCCATCGACCCGCGCC
>JAPOTO010000090.1 GCA_026709135.1 Gammaproteobacteria bacterium
ACGCGGCCGCCGGGGGCGGTGCCGGTTAACTCGGTGGCCAAGTCCGAAGCGGCGAGCAGGCGGGCGGCGTCGATGCCGGTTTCCAAGCCCATCTGGTGCAGCATCACCACCACGTCCTCGGTTGCGACGTTGCCGCTGGCGCCGGGGGCGAAGGGGCAGCCGCCGAGGCCGCCGATGGAGGAGTCGAACCAGCGCACGCCGGCCTGCACGGCGGCGTAGACATTGGCCAGCGCCATCGCCCGGGTGTCGTGGAAATGGCAGCCGAATATGCCGGGCCCATGCGCTTCGACCAGAGGCGTCAGCAAAGCGGAAACCTGGGCCGGGTCCGCCGCGCCGATGGTGTCGGCGAGCACGAGGCGGTGGATGCCCGCGGCGGCGAAGCGCCCGGCGATTCCGCCCACGACCGCGGCATCCACCGCGCCCTCGAAGGGGCAGCCGAAGCAGACCGCCGCGATGACGATGACTTCGATGCCGTCGGCCCGGGCGAGATCGATGATCTCGAAAGCCGCGGCCTCGGCCTCGTCCATGCCCATGCGGACATTGCGCCGGGCCATGGTGTCGCTGGCGTAGACGACCATGGTGACCGATTCGGCGCCAGCCTCCCTGGCGAGTTGGTAGCCTTTCAGATTGGGAATGAGAAAACTGTGATTCACCGGCCCGCGCCGGTCTAGATCGGGCAGCAGCAAACCGGTGTCGGCCATCGCCGGCACGGCTTTGGGCGAGACGAAACTGCCGGCCTCGATGCGGGAGATTCCCGCTCCCTCCAGCGCCTTGATCAAGCGCAGGCGCCCGGCGACGGGCAGGATGCGGCTTTGGCTTTGCAGCCCGTCCCGCGGGCCGACTTCATTGATCGTGACTGAATCGTTCATTGGTTCATCATCCCGCAGCCCATCAGCCGATCACTCCCGCCTCGCGCAGCGCGGCCGAATCGGCGGCGTCGATATTCAGGCAGTCGCGCAGCACTTCATCGGTGTGCTGGCCGAGCCGCGGCGCGGGGCTGTAGCTTTCGGTTCCCGTGCGCGAGAGTTTGACCGGATTGCCCGGGCCGCGGGTGCTTCCGCCATCGGGATGCTTGAGATCGACCACCATATCCCGCAGCAGGACTTGCGGGTCGGCAAGCGCCTGCTCGAGATTGTTCACCGGCGCGCAGGGAATGCGCTGCTCTTCCAGCCGCCGCAGCCAGTTGGCGCAACTGTCGCCGGCGAGCACCTCGTTGACCCGGCGGTTGATGAACTCGCGGTCGCGCCAGCGCCCGGGCTGGGTGTCGTATTCGGGCTTGTCGAGATCGGGGCAATCGAGCACCTGTTTGAGGTTCTGCCAGAAATTGTCGGTGATGACCGCGATGACGATGAAGCCGTCGGCGCAGCCGAAGGTGTCGTAAGGCACATGGACGAAGTGGGAATTGCCGATGGGGTGCGGATTCTCGCCGGACAGGAAATACATCGTCGCCATGTAATTGAGCATCGAGATCTGGCAGTCGAGCATGGAGATGTCGACTTCCTGGCCGCGGCCGCTGCGCTCGCGCTCGTGCAATGCGGCGAGCACGCCCATCACCCCGAACATGCCGCCGCCGAGGTCGCCGATGGGGATGCCGGCGCGAACGGGATGTTCCGGGTTCGGCCCGGTGATCGACATGCCGCCGCCGGTGGCTTGGGCAACTTGGTCGAAGGCCGGCCGCCGGCTGCCGGGGCCGTTGGCGCCGAAGCCGGTGACGGTGCAGGCGATGATGCGCGGATTCACCCCGGCGAGGCTGGCGTAGTCGATGCGCAGCCGCTCCGGCACGCCAGCGCCGAAGTTGCTGATGACGATATCGGAGACTTTCACCAAATCGTAAAACAGCGCGAGCCCGCGCTCGTTCTTCAGGTCGATGGCGATGCTTTTCTTGTTGCGGTTGAGGGTGATGAAATACGCGCCCATGCCCTTGAGCGAGTATTTGGGGTTGTTCGCGAGCAGCTTGCGCGTGCCTTCCCCGGCGGGCGGCTCGACCTTGATCGTCTCGGCGCCAAGGTCGGCGAGGATCATGCCCGCGTAAGGCCCCGAGAGCATATGGGTCAAATCGAGTATGCGGATTCCGTCAAGCGCTCCGGGCATGCCAAGCCACTCCCGACTGTTTGCAGGGCCGGGACCGGCGGGCCCGATGCCAGCCGCTTGAGAACCGATGTATTGTCCCGAATTGGCGTAATTGTAATAATGTTATACCTTTATGGCAAACTACTACGCAGTTTGGGAAGCCAAGTGGCTTCGAGTCGTCCCCGTCCGCTGGACGGTGTTCAGCGGACGCC
>JAPOTO010000154.1:0-9931 GCA_026709135.1 Gammaproteobacteria bacterium
GGGGCTTGTGCCGGGCTTTGTTGCCCGGCAAATCGGCGGGTGATATAAGGTGGGGAGGGTTTTGCTTCGGGTTCGACTGCTGATGTTTGCCGCCTTGGGTCGGTTTTGGTGCTTGCGGGTAATATTGTGGCGGCGCGCCGCCTTTGTGCTGCCGGCGTTGTTCGGGCTGGGTTGGGCCGGCGCGCTGGCGCAGGAAGCGGGGTCGGAGGCCGCGGTGGAACCGCCGCCGGAGAGCGCGCCGCGGTCGTCGGTGCTTTATCTGGAGCCCGCGGTTGCGATCACGCGGCAATTGGATTTCGCCCTGCCGCCGCCAAAGCTGCCCGAAGACCCGGCCCTTGACCCCGATTTCGAGGGGCGCATGCGCAGCATCTCGCGCTTCAACGAGGCGATCGCCGATGCCGAGACGGTCTCTGGCGCCTGGGACACGGGCCTGGTCGAACAGTTGAGCACCCTGGGCTCGCTGCAGCAGCAGCAGGGCAATTATCCCGGCGCCATCGAAACCCACGAGCGGGCGATTCATGTCCAGCGCATTCACGGCGGCCTGCACACCATAGACCAGGCGCCGCTGGTGCGGCGGATGATCGAAAGCCACGTGGCGATGCGCGACTGGGCCGAGGCGGACACTTACCACAACTATCTGTTCTTTATTCAGCAAAAAACCTATGGCAATTCGGACCCGCGGCTGATTCCCGCCCTGGGGGAACTGGCCAACTGGCACATCCACGCCTTCGATCTCGGGCATGGGCAGTCGCTGGCGGTGCGGCTCAGCTCGGCGCAGATGCTGTTCGGCACCGCCGCCAGGCTGGTGGACATGCATTTCGGGGCCGGCGACCCCCGCTATGTCGAATACCAGCGCGGCCTGGCGCGCTCGGCCTGGCTGGTGGCCCAGAACCAGGATCTGTTGCGGGAACTCGACCGGGCGCAATTCCGCGCACCCCAGGAAGTGCTGCGCGACACGATCATGATCGACGTCTCCCTGCCGATCCGGCCGGTTGGTTTCCGCGCCGGCGAGGATGCCCTGAAAAACATCATCGAGCACTATCGGGAGCGGGAGGACGGCGAACAACTCGCCGAGGCCACCGCGCAACTCGCCGACTGGTATCTGCTCTTCAGCCGCCGCGGCCAAGCCCGGGAATTCTACCGCCAGGCCTGGGAAGCGCTGGCCGGCGGGGAGGCTGCCGCGGAGGCGCGCCAGCGGCTGTTCGGCCAAGTGCGGCAGATTCCGGTGTACGGCACGGACGGCAATGGCTGGATGCTCGACAACTTCGGCTTCGCGCCGGATTCCGGGGAAACCAAGTACGACTATATCGACGTAAGCTTCGATGTGACCCAATGGGGCGAGGTGCGCAATATCGAAACCCTGAGCGAACAATCTCCCGACACCGAGTCCCAGCACGGCTGGGTGCGGCGCAATATCCGCGATTCGATGTTCCGGCCGATGCTGGCCGGGGGCGAAATCGTCCGCTCCAACGACAACGCGTTTCGCTACCGGTACTGGTATTGAGCCGGAAATCAGGCGGAAAAGTGTTAAGCTTTGAGTTGATCAGAGCTTCCCTGATGGAGTTTGCGCGGCTGGACACGACTGCACACGACTGCACACAACTTGACGCGAAGGAGCGCAACGGGCATGACAAGGACAGCATCGACAAAACCCGCGAGGTTATGGTTATGCGAACTTTCCACATCCGACCCGCCTCTCTGGGGCGGCTGGCGCTGGCCTGCGGCCTGATCGCGGGTTTGGCGGCTTGCGAGTCGCAGCAACAGCAAAGTTCCCCCCAGTCGATGCCGATGCCGCCGAGTCCGAGCAGTTCCCCCTCCTCATCGCCGGCCGGGGGCATGCCGACACCGCCGGGATCGCCCTCCTCATCGCCAAGCATGCCTTCGCCATCGATGCCTTCATCATCGCCGTCATCCTCCCCACCGGGCGGAATGCCTTCTCCGTCTTCGCCAAGTGGGATGCCGTCGATGCCTTCCCCCTCCTCGCCGGGCGGAATGCCATCGCCACCCGGAGGCATGCCATCCGCACCGGGTGACATGCCGACATTGCCCGGCTCCCCCCTCCCGGCGCCGGGCGCCCCCGGCCAGCCGGGAATGCCTTCGGCGGATGGCCAAGGCGATGCGGGCACACCAGCCGGCGGCATGCCTTCGCCGGGCCAGGGCGACGCGCTGCCGGGGCTTGATCCATCGGCAAGGGACGGAGGGGAAAGCGGAACCAACCCCGCGGGCGGCGATTCCGGCGCCATGCCCGGCTCGCCGGCGGGCGGCTTCGATCCCGCCAGTGGCGGCGCGGGCACCTTGCCCGGCAGTCCAAGTGGCGGCGATTACACCCTCGACACGCTGCCCGGCGGCGGCGTGTTCCAAGGCAGCGCCGGGGCGGCTGGGCAACCGGGTGGCGACGGCGGCGGCATGACCGCGGCCCAGCGCGCGGCGGTGCTCGATGAGCAATTGCGCCGCACCTATGAAGTCCACGACGAGGTGCTGCGCCGGGAGCAGGCCGAGGCGCGGGGAGTCGGAGTGCCCGGTGGCACCAACAACGGCGGCGGTCCCCCGCCGGGTGGCGGCGGCGAGGGCGGCGTCCAGCAATCCGGTGGCCCGGATGGCGCCGGATCCCCCAATGGCCCCGGCGGCCCGGAATTCGATGGCCCGCCCATGCCCCCCTCCCCATCGAGCGGCGGCAGGCAAGGCCAGCCCACCTACCCGCCGCCGGACGATATTCCCAGCGGCCGGGATGACGACGTGGTGGCGCGGCAATTGCGCGAGGCGGCGATGACCGAGCCCGATCCCGAGCTGCGCGAGGCGCTGTGGGACGAATACAGAAATTACACCGGTATCGCTACCGACGGCTGAGGGCAAGGCGATGAACACTACTTTTGCGCGATCAACCGGCTTGCGCTTGACCGGCCCGCGGTTGACAAGTTTGGCACTGGCGGCCCTGCTTGCGGGCGGATGCGCCACCCATACCGTGCGAACGACGAGCTACGAGCCCATCGTCACCGACACCGAAGCGATTCCGGAAGAGTTGCTGATGGATGTAGGCATCGCGGTGTTCGATCCCGGGCTCGATGAAATCGACAAGGATGACGAGGAAACCACCAACCACCAGATCCGCTTGGCGGAATCCCGCTACGCGCCCTATCTGCTCGCCGAAACCCTGATCCGCTCGGGCAACTGGGGCATCGTTTACGTGATGCCCAATGACGCCAGCCCGATGGATATCCGCATCGATGGCACGGTGCTGGCATCCAACGGCGAGAGCATGGCGGTGCGCGTGCGCGTCAGCGACGCGGCTGGCCGCCACTGGTACACCCGGGAGTACAGCGAGGCGATCAGCCAGTTCGCCTACGAGGCCACCCAGCGCGAGCAGAACGACCCGTTCCAGGTGATCTACAACGCCATCGCCAATGATCTGCTGGCGTTCCGCAAAGCGAATATCGACGAGGCGGACATCGCCCAAGTCCGGGCGGTTTCGGAAATGCGCTTCGCCCAGCGCTTCCTGCCCGAAGCTTTCGGGGATTACCTGTCCGCCGACGGCGAAGGCGGCTACTCCCTCGCCGCCCTGCCCGCGGAGAGCGATCCGTCGCTGCGCCGGGTGCGCGAGATTCGCGAGCGCGACTACATGTTTCTCGACACCGTGCAGGAATACTATTCCGGCTTCACCCGCGAAATGCGCGAGCCATACGACTCCTGGCGCGAGCAGAGCTACCATGAAACCCTCGCCCTGCGCGCGCTCGAAGACAGCGCCAGAAGGCGCTTCATCGCCGGCACCGCGGTGGTTCTCGGCGGCATCGCCGCAGCGGCCAATGGCGGCGATTATGTTACCCGGGTCGGCGGCGGCATCGCCGCATACGCCGGCGCGAACCTGATCATGCGGGGCTTCAGAACGCAGGAGGAGGCGCGGCTCCATGTCCAGGCGCTCGAAGAGATGGGCGCCTCCCTCGAAGGCGAAGTCGCCCCCCGGGTGATCGGCCTCGAAGACCAGACCATCACCCTGACCGGCACGGTGGAAGAGCAGTACGAGCAGTGGCGGGAGATTCTGGCCGATATCTACGCCGCCGAGCGCGGCGAGTTGCCGTCCGCGACCGTCAGCGACTGAGCGCGGCCGGCTGCGGCCAATCGCATACCCAGAACGATGAAACATGCCGGAACAGCAAAACGCCAATCGACCAGCGGAGCGGATGGATGAAGGCGCGATTCGGGTTCACGCGCTGCCGCCGCTCGAATCCCGCGGGCCATCGCCGTGGCTGTGGCTCGGCGTCGCCCTGCTGCTGATCGCCGCGCTGCTGGTCATTTTCGTCCTGCCGGTTGTAGTCAGAGAGTACGAACTTCCGCTCGAGCCCCGGGTCGAAGTCGTCCCGCCGCCGCCGGCTACCGCCGGGCCATCCGCGGACGAGTTGTCCCCCTACGAGGAGGCCGTGCTCGCCCGGGCGCGAAGCCAGGCCCAGGAAGTGCTCGCCGCCATTCTGGAAGCCCAGGACGAACTCGAAGCTTTGCGGGTCGGCGAATGGGCGCAAGCCGAATACGATAGCGCGCTCGAAGCCGCCCGGGTTGGCGATGCGCACTACCGCGACCGGGAATTCGACCAGGCCGACGCGCGATACCGCGAAGCCGCGGACATCCTCGGCGGATTGATCGATTCCGTGCCCATCCGCCTTGGGCAGGCGCTCGCCGCCGGCGAGGAGGCCTTGTTGCGGGGCGATCCGGCCCGCGCCGCGGAACAATTCAATTTGGCGCTGGTGCTCGAACCCGGCGACGCAGCCGCCGCGACCGGGCTCGAACGAACCGCGACCCACAACGAACTCGCGGCCCTGCTTGAGCGCGCCGGCGAACTCGCCGGCGCGGGGGATCTGCAACAATCCCTTGCGGTCTACCGCGAGGCGGCGGCCCTCGACCCAGCCAATCCGCGCGCGGGGGAAGGCATCGCCGAGATTTCCGCCCGCATCCGCGAGCGTGAATTCTCCGCCCACATGTCCGCCGGTTTCGCCTTGCTCGAAGCCGGCGACCCGGCGGGCGCCATCGCCGAATTCGCCAGCGCCGAGGCGCTCGGCGTGAACCGCGAACAGGCCCGCTCGGCGATCGAACAAACCCGCGGCCAGGTCGCCTCGGTCGAAATCGAGCGCCTGCGCGGCCGGGTCGAGGAAGCCGAGCGCGACGAACAATGGCAACAGGCGGTGGCAGCCTACGACCAAGTGCTTCAGATCGACGCCAACGTGGTGTTCGCCATCGACGGCCGCGGTTACGCGGCCCGCCGCGCCCAGCTCGACAACCTGCTGGCCGAGGCCATCGCCAATCCCTACCGCTTCAACGAAGACGATGTGTACCGGCAGGCACTCGATGTCTATTACACCGGCCGCGCGATCGAAAATCCCGGGCCGAAACTCGCCGGGCAGCTCGATGCGCTTGAAGCCCTGCTCAGCGATTCCCAAATCCCCATCGATGTGCCATTCGCCTCGGACAACCTCACCCATGTCACCTTGCTGCGGGTCGCCGAGCTTGGCGAATTCGAGCAAACGAGCCTGATGCTGAAGCCGGGCCGCTACGTGGCCCTCGGCCGGCGCATCGGCTACCGCGAGGTGCGCGAGGAATTCACCGTCGGCTTCGGCCAGACCCCCGGGCGGGTGGTCGTGCAATGCGCTGAAAGATTGGGCAGCCGGCGCTGAGGTCATGAAGTGACGAAACGATGAAGCAAAGCGATTCGGACAACTCCGGCATCGTCGAACCGATCAGTCCAGTCGAGTTCACCCCACCTAAAGGCGATGGCACCGGCTTCGCTTTCCGGTGGCGCTGGGTCTATGCCGTCATCGCGGTATTCGCCGCGCTTGGCGGTTTCGCCGTTTGGTTCGTGTTGACCGCGAAATCGGTCTTCATCGACGTGGTTCCAGCCACGGCGGAGATCGAGATCAGCGGCGGCCCGAGCTTCATGGTTGGCCCCCGCTACCTGCTCCGCGGCGGCGAGTACCGCCTGCGCTTGCGCAACGCGGGCTACCGCGACAGCGACACCACGCTCGTGGTCGGGGAGGAAGCCTCCCAGACCCGGCAATACGCGATGAATCCGCTGCCGGGCCGGGTTTCGGTGCGCACCGCCGGCATCGATGGCGCCAGGGTGAGCATCGGCGGCGCCGATGTCGGCGGCACGCCGGTTGTCGATATGGAAGTGGAGGCGGGGGACTACGAACTCGTGGTCAGCCTCGACCGCCACCGAACCCACCGCCGGCAGATCCGCGTCGAAGGCCGCGAGGTCGAACAGCGGTTCGAGGTCGAACTGGAACCCGCCTGGGCCTATGTCGGCCTGGAGAGCGAGCCATCCGGCGCGCGGGTGTACGTCGATGGCGAATTCGCCGGCAATACCCCGCTGGTCGCCGAAATTCTCGAAGGCGAGCGCGAACTCACGCTGCGCCTGCCCGGGCACAAGTCTTGGGGGGAACGCTTTGAAATCACCGCCGGCGAGGCGCTGCGCCCGCCGCCGGTGCGGCTTGAGCCAGCCGACGGCCTGGTTTTCATCGAATCCAGCCCCGCCGGCGCCGGCCTCACCGTCGATGGCGAATTCAAGGGCTTGACGCCGCTGGAAATCTCCCTGCCGCCGGGGCGCGGCCATGAATTGACACTGTTCCGGGAAGGCTACCAGCAGCACCGCTCGCGGCTGGAACTGCGGCCCGACCAGCAGCGCGATGTGCGGATCGAACTCGAGCCGGTGCTCGTGAGCGTGGGTGTGCAGGTGGCGCCCGCCGGCGCCGAGTTGTATGTCAATGGCGTTCTCGTCGGCGAGGCCAGCGGGTCCGTGGATTTGCTGGCGGCGAGCCAGACTATCGAGATCCGCAAAACCGGCTATGTTCCCCATACCACCGAGTTCACGCCGCGGCCCGGGCTCGACCAGGTCATCCGCGCCAATCTGCAATCGCTTGAGATGGCGCGGCTCGAGCGCATCGCCGAGGTGGACAACGCCGCCGGCCAGCGCATGAAGCTGATCTTTCCCGAGGGGCGCGCTTTCACCATGGGATCGTCGCGGCGGGAAGCGGGCAGAAGGCCGAATGAAACCCTGCGCGAAGTGCGGCTCGAGCGGCCTTTCTATATCTCGACCACCGAAACGAGCAACGGGCAGTTCGGCCGGTTCGACCCGGAACACACTTCCGGCACGACGGCGGGAATGACCTTGGACAACGCCAGCCAACCCGTGGTGCGGGTTTCCTGGCAACAGGCGGCGCTGTTCTGCAACTGGCTCAGCGAGCGGGAATCGCTGCCGCCGTTTTACCGCGTCGCCGACGGCGAAGTGGTGGGGTTCGACCCGGAATCCCCCGGCTATCGGCTGCCGAGCGAGGCGGAATGGGCTTTCGTCGCCCGCGTCGACGCCCAGGGCAACAGCCTGCGCTACCCTTGGGGCGATAGCTTGCCGCCACCGCCCCGGGCCGGCAATTTCGCCGACCTCGCCGCCCGTTCCGCGCTGACTCCGGTGATGCGGGATTACAATGACGGCGAAATCGTCACCGCGCCGGTGGCCTCGTTCACGCCTAACCATCTCGGCCTGTATGATCTGGCTGGCAATGTGGCCGAATGGACCCATGACCACTACGGCTCGGTTGGCCTTGGCGGAAGCATTCCCACCGATCCGCTCGGCGCGGAAACCGGCGATGCCCACACGATCCGCGGCTCAAGCTGGACCCATTCCGCCATCACCGAAATGCGGCTTTCCCACCGCGATTTCGGCACCGAGCCGCGCTACGATGTCGGCTTCCGCGTGGCGCGGTATCTGGAACCGGCAGATGAAGAAGGACAGGGAGGGTAGGCAATGGCCGGATGGATGAGAACGCTGCTGTTTTTCGCTTTCGCCGCCGTTTCAGGCACCGGCGCGGCACTCACCCCACAACAGGACGAACCAGCCCAGGCGGAAGTTGGCGGGCAAGGGGAACAGCAGCCTGAAGCCGCGGGTGCCGACATCCCGGTCGAAATGGACGATCAAGCCGGGGAAGACGCGGGGGAAGAAACAGAAGAGGATGATGAAGAGTTCGAGCGCTTCGACCCCAGCGAGGATCTCTCCGCGGACTCCGGCGTTTCCTTCCCGGCGGACATTTAGAAGCCAGTGCAGCAGCCATGAGACAAGGTCTTCTATACCAAACGCTCTACCAGTTGGCCGCGCTGATCATCGCGGTGATCATCGTCCACGCCGCCTATGTGGCGGTCATCCGCCCCAACGCCGATTTCATCCAGCAGCAGCAGGCCCAGCTTCAGCAGGAAAATCCCGACTATGTGCCCGAGCGCTCGGTTTACATCATCCTGCGCAATATCGAACAGGAGACGTGCATCATCCTGTTTCTCTGGGCGCTGTCGATCATCGGCCAGAAGACCGTGGCCACGATGCGCGAGCGGCGCCTGCTCGACCGCACGCTGATCCCGCTTTCCGAAGGCATGAGCATCCTGCCCGAGGACGCGCGCGGTTACGCCCGCCCGGTGCAGGCCCTGCCGGAAAGCGAGCGCGACCGCCTGCTGCCGAGGGCCTTCCTCGCCGGCCTTCACCGCTTCCAGACCACCCGCAACATCCAGGATGTCGCCAACACCGTCCGCGATGTCTGCGAAACCGAAGCCGACCGCATGGAAACCGAGCTAACCATCGTGCGCTACATCGCTTGGGCGATTCCGTCGATCGGCTTCCTCGGCACCGTGCGTGGCATCGGCACCGCGCTAGGCCAAGCCTACCAGGCGGTTGCCGGCGATATCGTCGGCGTGACCCAAAGCCTCGGCGTGGCCTTCAACTCCACCTTTGTCGCCCTGGTGGTGAGCATCCTGCTGATGTTCCTGCTGCACCAGTTGCAGTTGCTGCAGGACCGCCTCGTGCTCGACTGCCAAAACTATTGCGACGACCGCCTGATCAACCGCCTGCAAGTCCCCGACCCCGAGGATGGGCGGACATGAGCCTGACCGTCATTGAAATCAACGACGCGGCCCTGCGAGCCGTGGACGCCGGCGGCATCCTCGCCAGCAGCCCGGGTTTCGCCCTGCTCCAGGGCAAGGAACTGCTGCTCGGCGCCGAGGCCGAGGCCAGGCACCGGCTCTTCCCCACCAACAGCCACGACAAGTTCTGGCACGAGCTGAACTTGGCGCCGCTGCCTGTCCGCGGCCGCATCCGCCATCACGCCGACCTGGCCTACAGCCATTTGCTCGCCCTCGCGAACGAGGCGGAAATCGACGGCGAGGTCATCTTCGCGATTCCGGGGCATTTCACCCAGGAGCAGCTCGGGCTGCTGCTCGGCATCGCCGGCCAATGCCCTTTCCAAGCCACCGGCATGATCGATTCGGCGCTGGCCGCGGTGATCAGTGCGGCGCCGGCCGCGGATGTGGTTCACGTCAGCCTGCACCTGCATCAGGTTCTGCTCACCCGGATACTGATTCGCGACGGCGAGGCCGTCGTCGACAATGTGGCGCAGGTGCCGCTCGCCGGCCGCCAGCAACTGCTCGACGCCCTGATGCGGGTCGCCAACGACGCCTTCATCCGCCAGTGCCGCTTCAATCCCCAGCACGAGGCGGCTTCAGAGCAGCAACTGTATTCGCTGCTCGCGGACTGGGCCGATGCCGGCGCGGATGGCCAGGGCGATTTGGCGCTGGAACTCAAGGCCGGCGGCATGACCCACACCGCCAAGCTGCCATTCGATCAACTGCTCGCCGCCTTGCGAAAACCTTTCCGGGCGCTGCTCGCCTCGCTGGGCCCGCTGCTGGAGACGCCGGACACCGGGATTCTGCTCGACCACCGGCTGGCGCATTGGCCCGGCGCGCTGGCGGCGCTTAGCTCACCAACCTCGCTCGATGCCGCGGCGCCGCCGCGAACCGCGCGCCCCGAAGCGGTCGCCGAGGCCTGCCTGCGCCACCGGGAGCGCATCACCGCCGGCGAAGGCGTGCGCCGGATCCGCTCGCTGCCGCTGGCCGAATCCGCCTCCGCGCCCGCCCG
>JAPOTO010000154.1:9953-15945 GCA_026709135.1 Gammaproteobacteria bacterium
GAAACCAATTCAGCGCCAACCCATGTGCTGTTCCGCAACCGCGCCCTGCCAGTGGACGACCTGCCTTTGCTCAACCACGCGCCAAGCCAGCCCAATGGCGCGGCGCTCGCGCTCGAACTGCCCGGCCCCGCCGCAACCCTCGGGCGGATCATGTTGCGGCAATCGCAAGTCCTGCTCGATTGCGGCGACAGCGAGATTCGCCTAAACGATGCGCCGGTAAGCGGCAGGCAGCCATTGAAACTCGGCGACCGCATCGGCTTCCCGGCGCTTGCCGATGAGCTGCTCCTGATCGAGGTCAGCGATGGCCAGCGGGCGTAAAACCGGCCGCCGCGGCGTATCGCCGCTGAGTTTGGCGTTTCTCGACGTCATGTTCTGCGGTTTCGGCGCGGTGATCCTGATCTTCCTGATCCTCGACCACACGGACAGTTCCGCCAGTTTCAACAGCGACCCCAATCTTGAGCTCGAACTCAACCTGCTCGAGCGCGAGATCACCGAAGGCATCGAGGGCAACCGCGAATTGCGCAACCTGATCGCGAGCCTCGACGAAGATTACGAGCGTGGCGAGGTCGAAGCCGAGGAGCTGCGCGAGGAGGTCGAATTGCTGATGCGCGAGTTGGAACTGATCAACAGCACCGGCGCCGACAACGACGCGATGCGCGATCTGCTGCTGAGCGAAATCGAGTCCTTGGAAGAGCAGATCGACGAGCTGCAGGCGCTCGAGTTCCAACAGGCCGGCAACAATGTGCGGCAGTTTCTCGGCGACGGCAACCGGCAGTATCTTTCGGGGATGTTCCTCGGCGGCCAGCGCGTGCTGATTCTGATGGACGCCTCGGCCAGCATGCTCGATGAAACCCTGGTCAACATCATCCGCACCCGCAACATGTCCGACGAGCGCAAGGTGCTGTCGCCGAAGTGGCGCCGGGTGCTGCGCGCGGCGGATTGGATCACCACCCAGATTCCCGTCACCAGCCGCTATCAGATCTGGAGCTTCAACACCGAGGTGACCCCCGCCCTCGAAGGCGACCCCCAGCAATGGCTCGAAGTCGCCGACCGCGACCAACTTGCCGAGGCGGTGGAAAATCTGCAAGCGACGGTGCCCGAAGGCGGCACCAACCTCGAGCAGGTTTTCCGCCTCGCCGCGAACATGTCGCCGCCGCCGGACAATATCTTCCTCATCACCGACGGCCTGCCGACGGTCAACCGGCCGGGGCCGGCCCGGGGGCTGGTCACGCCCGGGGAGCGCCTCGACTTGTTCGAGGACGCGATGGCGGAACTTCCAGCCAATGTGCCAGTCAACACGATCTTGATGCCACTCGAAGGCGACCCCAGCGCGGCCGCCGCCTACTGGCAACTGGCGATGCTTACCAGAGGATCGTTCCTGTCACCGGCGAGGGACTGGCCATGAGACGCAGAAACCGCGAAACCGAGCAGTTCAGCATCTCCTTCCTCGATGTGGCCTCCTGCGGTTTCGGCGCGGTTATCATTTTGCTGATGATCACCAAATCCGCCGCGCCGACCAACGAATTTTTCATCGACACCCTGCCCACCGGCTCGATCGAGGAATTGACCCGGCAACTGTTCGCGATCCGCTCGCAGACCACCGAATTGCAGGAAGAATTGAACGCCAGCGAGCGGCGCAACGCCGAGCAGGAGCGCTTGAGCGCGGGCCTCGACAGCCAGCGCCGCCTGCTTGAGGCCGAGTTCAACCTCGCCCGCAACGAGGGCGACTCGGTCGCCGAGGAAATCGGCGAATTGCTGCTTGCGCGGCAGACGCTGACCGAGGAAATGCAGCGCTTGTTCGACCAAACGCAGGTTCAGGCGAGCAGCTACATCGGTGGCGTGCCAGTGGACAGCGAGTACGTCATCTTCGTCATCGACACCTCGGGCAGCATGTACGAAAACGCCTGGGGGCGGGTGCTCGAAGTGATCGAGGAAACCCTCGATGTCTACCCGGAAGTGAAAGGCATCCAGGTGATGAACGACATGGGCGACTACATGTTCAGCAGCTTCCGTGGCGATTGGATTCCCGACACCCCCGCGCGCCGGAGGCAAATCATCTCCTCCCTGCGCACCTGGGGCCCGTACAGCAACAGCAGCCCGGTGGAGGGCGTCACCGAGGCCGTCAGAAGTTTCTATGAGCCGGGAAGGAAGATCAGCGTCTACGTGCTCGGCGACGACTTTCAGCAGGGCGGCTCCATCGAGCAGGTGCTGCGCAATATCGACCGGATCAACGCCGCGGTGGACGGCGAAAGGCTGGTTCGCATCCACGGCATCGGATTTCCGGTAATATTGAGCAATCCGGGACGATACGCGCAAACCGGCTACCGCTACGCCTCGCTGATGCGGGAGCTGACCGAGCGCAACGGCGGCACATTCGTCGGCTTGAACGACTTCAGGTAAAGAAACAGCCAAGCAAAACACAGGGCATCCGTAGAGCACCGAACCAGTGAAGCATCCCCTCACCACTTGCGTCAAAGTCCTGCTGCCCGCGCTCCTTCTGAGCGCCTGCGGCGCGAGCAGCGTGGTCATCAGCGGCAGCTTTCCCACACCCAACATTGGCACGCTGCCGGTGACCCTCGCGGTGGTCTACGACGACAGCCTGCAGGACTTCACCTACACCGAATACAGCGAAACCGGCCAGGAGGAGTACCATATCCAAAGCGGCCAGTCGCATATCGAGTTGTTCAACGCCATTCTGCCGGCGATGTTCGAACAGGTGATCCCCGTCGATGCCATCGAGCAGGCCGCGGAGGCCGGGGTCGACGCGGTGTTCGTGCCCAACATCGAGGAGTTCCAGCTCGCGCTGCCGGCCAAGACCCGGCTCGATGTCTACGAAGTTTGGATCAAGTACAACATGCGGCTGCTGACCGCCGAGGGCGATTACCTGGCCGATTGGGTGCTGACCTCCTATGGCAAGACCCCCACCGAAACCTTCCGCGGCACCGAGTCCGCCATCAACGACGCGGCGATCGTGGCGTTGCGGGATCTCGCCTCCACTTTCGCGCTCAGTTTCACCCAGGTGCCGGAAATCAGCGACTGGCTGGCAAACCGTTGAGGTAAACAACCGATGACAGCGATTCGAAAGCGAACCGGGGGATTGCTGCTGCTGTCACTGGCGCTGTCCGCGGGCTGCACCAGCACCACCGTGGACGAATTCCGCCAAGCCGACACTGGGATCGACAATCACGAAACCGTGGTGATTCTCGGCCGGCGCCAGCTCAGCAGCTACGAGACCAGCGCCGATTTTGTCGAATGCGTGGGCGAGCGCATCGGCTCGGGGGCCGACGGCCTCAGCGTCATCCCCGAACAGGAGTTTCTCGACGCCATGTTCCCTTGGTTCGAGCCGCGCACGGCGCCATTGCGCACCGAAGATCTGCAAAGGCTCATGGCCGAAGAGCAGGTCGCGCTGACGATGCGGGGCTTCGGCGTGCGCTACATCATCTGGCTCGACGGCTTCACCGAACGCCTGAACCAGGAGGGGTCGATCTCCTGCACCGTGGCGCCGGGCGGCGCCGGCTGTTTCGGGTTCGGCTCCTGGGAGGACGACGCGAGCTTCAGCGCCCGGGTCTGGGACGTCGACAGCTACAACGCCGTGGGCACCATCAGCACCGACGCCAGCGGGCAGTCCTACGTGCCCGCGCTGGTGATTCCGATTCCCCTCATCGCCCGGGTGGAGGCCAACGCCTGCCAGCGCCTTGGCGATCAGTTGAAGAATTTCGTGATCGGTGGTTGAGGCGCCATCACCAGAAAGGCGCCGCGGAGCGAGGTCGAAAGCATGAACCAGCATCCAGCAGAATCTGCCGCCCGGCTCGCCGACTGCTGGCGCGGCGCCGTGGTGGCCTCGCTGTGCCTCGCCGCGCTGCCGCTGCTCAAGGGCTGCGCGGTCAACCCGGCCACGGGCTCCCCCAATCTCGTGCTCATGTCCGCCGAGCGGGAAAAGGAAATTGGCCGGGAAGAGCACCAGAAAATCGCCCAGAGTTCTTCTTTCTATGAAGACGAGGCCCTGAACGATTACATCACCGAGATCGGCAACCGCATGGCCGAGGTTGGCGACCGGCCCGAACTCGACTACCGCTTCTTCATCATCGACAGCCCGGAAATCAACGCCTTCGCGCTCCCCGGCGGCTATGTCTATATCAACCGCGGCCTGCTCGCCCACCTCAACACCGAAGCCGAACTCGCCGGCGTGCTCGGCCACGAGATCGCCCATATCACCGCGCGCCACGCGGCGCAGCAGCAAGCCCGGGGCACCCTCGCCCGGATCGCCGCCCAGGCCGGGGGCATCGCCACCGCAGTCGCCACCGGCAGCGGCTACATCGGCTCGCAGATTTCCCAGGTCGCCTCGGTCTGGGCCCGCGCGGGGCTGAGCGGCTTCGGCCGCGAACACGAGCTGGAAGCCGACCAACTCGGCGCCGAATACCTGCTCAGGGCGGGTTACGACCCCATCGGCATGATCGACACCCTGTCCGTGCTCAAGAACCACCAGGATTTCACCCGCCTCACCACCAACCGCGCCGGCGGCTACCACGGCCTGTTCGCCACCCATCCCCGCAGCGACCAGCGGCTGCAGCAAGCCATCCGCCAGGTGCGGGATTTGAACCCAGAGGCGATTTTCCGCACCGGCAACAGCCAATTCCGCGCCGCCACCGAAGGCTTGATCCTCGGCGAAAGCCGGGCAGCGAAAACCAATGAAACCCGCAACCGCTACTATCAAATGCTGCTTGGCTACACCATGGTTTTTCCCGATGGATGGCTGGTAACCGAAACCACCACCACCGCCACCGGCAGCGGGCCCGATATGGCCTCGCTGCGGGTGGAGGCCCAGCGCCTGCAAGTCAACCAATCGGCCGGGGATTTCCTCGCCGCGCGGTTTCCCGGCGTCAACATCGAACAAGCGGAGCCACTCGAACAATTCCGCCTGCGCGGGCACACCGGAATCGTCCGCAATCCCGCCACCGGCGGCTGGGAGCGGGTGGCGGCGATTTACATGGGCCCCCGGGCCTATCTGTTCCGCGGCGAATTGCCACCCGGTGCCGAAGCGGAGGAGGCCGACGCGCTGCTGCTCGAGTCGATCCGCAGCTTCCGGCCCATGGAACCCAGCGAATACAACCTCGCCGAGGAATTGCGCATCCGCTATGTGATGGTGGATGAAAACTTCGATTTCGCCATCGCGGCCCGCAATTCCAAGATCAAGGAGCATCCAGAGGAAACCCTGCGCCTGCTCAACGGCTACTACCCCATCGGCAACCCGGAGCCGGGCGAATGGGTCAAGCTCGTCGAATAAGCGCCGGCCCGGCGGCATGACGGCGGACGCCAGTTCAAACTTCGAGCTGAATTTCGAGCCGAGCCACGCAACCGCGCCGGGGAAGTACCTCGTCATCGGCCCGGCCTGGATCGGCGACATGGTCATGGCCCAGTCGCTGCTGCGGCAACTCAAGGCCAATCATCCAGACAACGAAGTGCACGTCATGGCGCCGGCTTGGACCCGGCCCCTGCTCGCGCGCATGCCCGAAGTCGCCCGCGGCATCGATTCGCCTTTCGCCCATGGCGAATGGAACTGGCGCCGGCGCCGGCGGATCGGTCGCGAGCTGCGGGGGGAGGGCTTCAGCCATGCCATCGTCCTGCCCAATTCCTTCAAGTCGGCGCTGGTTCCTTTTCATGCCGGCATTGCGCGGCGGACTGGCTGGCGCGGCGAAGCCCGCGGCCTGCTGCTGAACGATTGCCGCCGCCTTGATGCGGACCGCCTGCCGCGGATGGTTGACCGCTTCCTAGCCCTGGCCCTGCCCGCGCACAGCCCCTTGCCCCCGCGGCCGCCGCGGCCGCGCCTGCGGGCACAGCCCGAAGCGCTTGCGCAGGCGCTGAAGCGGCTGGCGCTCGACCCGGCGCGGCCGGTGTTGGCGCTGTGCCCCGGCGCGGAATACGGCCCATCGAAACAATGGCCCGCGGCGGGCCACGCCGAACTCGCCAACCGCTATCTGCGCGAAGGCTGGCA
>JAPOTO010000154.1:16231-21412 GCA_026709135.1 Gammaproteobacteria bacterium
TGCCAACCCTGTTACCAGCGCGAATGCCGCTACGGGCATTTGCGCTGCCTGACCGGAATCGCGCCGGAGCGGGTTGCCGAGGCCATCGAAAGCTTGCGCGGGTAAACGCCCGCGGAAATAAAGAGCATGGCGCAGTGCGGATTTTGATCGTCAAGGTCTCTTCGCTGGGAGACATCATCCATACCCTGCCCGCGGTCACAGACGCCGCCAACGCGCGCAAGGACGTGGTTTTCGACTGGGTGGTTGAGGAAAACTTCGTCGAGATCCCCGCGTGGCACCCGGCGGTGGACAAGGTGATTCCAATTTCCCTGCGGCGCTGGCGGCGGAACATGCTCAAAACCTGGTTCGGGCGCGAGTTCCGCAGCTTTCGCAACCGCCTGCGGGAAGAACACTACGACCTGGTGATCGACGCCCAGGGCCTGATCAAGAGCGGGGTGATCAGCCGCCTGTCGAAAGGGCTGACCATCGGCCTGAGCAACCAGACCGCCAGGGAGCCGCTGTCCTCGCTGTTCTACAACCAATCGTATTCCGTGCCCTGGGATGGTCACGCCGCCGACCGGGTGCGGCAGTTGTTTTCCCGCGCGCTCAATTACCGCTACAGCAAACCGAGGGTGGACTACGGCATCGACCTTTCCCGCATCGGCGGGGCGCGGCCCGCCGCCGCATCTGGCGAAGTGCTGTTTCTGCATGGCACGACCTGGGCGACCAAACATTGGCCCGAGGCGTACTGGCGGCAACTCGCCGGCATCGCCACCGCGGCTGGATACCGGATTCTGCTGCCCTGGGGCGACGAGCGCGAGCAGCGCCGGGCGCGGTGGATCGCCGCCGGCAACGAACGGGCCAGGGTGCTCGACAAGCAATCGCTGACGGGAATCGCCCTCCACATGCTCGCCGCGGAGGGCGTCATCGCCGTCGATACCGGCCTCGGCCATCTCGCCGCGGCGCTTGGCAGGCCGGCGTTGACGCTCTACGGCCCCACCAACCCCGCTCTCAGCGGCACCTTCGGCCGCCGCCAGGCGCAGCTCGGCGCCGATATCGACTGCGCGCCCTGCATGAAGAAAGTCTGCGGCTACCGCGGCGCGCCGGTCATCGACGCGGATCAAGGCGAGGCCTTCGAGGTGCGCCCGCCCTGCTTCGCAGCGCACAAACCCGCCGCGGTCTGGCGCCACTTCGAGCAACTGCTCGCCGCGGACAAGAGCCGTGAAATTCGCTTTTCTCATCCATAGCTGGTTCCCCCACGGCGGCCAGCAACGCGACATGCTGCGCCTCGCCGGCGAGTGCCTTGCCCGGGGCCACGAGGTGACGGTGTACACCATGGCCTGGCTCGGCCAGCGCCCGGAGGGATTGCGGATCGAAATCGTCAAAGTGGCGGCCCGCGCGCCCCTGGCGCGCTACCAGGGCTTCACCGAGCGGCTTCGCGGCATACTGCGAAAACCGCCTCCCGACCTGACCGTCGGATTCGTCAAGATGCCCCTGCTCGATGTCTATTTCGCCGCCGACTCGTGCTTCGCCGAGAAAGCGCGCCAGCAACGCGGTTTGTATTACCGCTTCACGCCGCGGTTCCGCCACTTCAGCGCCTGCGAACAGGCGGTTTTCGGCCCGCAAAGCCGAACCCGGGTCCTGTTGCTCAGCGGACGGCAGCGCGATGGGTATCTGCGCCACTTCCCCGGCTGCGAACCGCGCCTGCACCTGCTGCCGCCGGGTCTGTCAGTGGATCGGAAAGTCGCTGCCCGCGACGGGTCGGCGCGCCGGCGCTGCCGGGAGGAACTCGGCATTGCCGCGCGGGAAAAGCTGATTTTGCAAATCGGCTCCGGGTTTCGCATCAAGGGGGTGGACCGCTCGCTGCGCGCGCTTGCCGCGCTGCCGGAGGAGCTTCGCCGCGACTGCCGCTATCTGCTCGTCGGCAATGGCCCGGCAAGGCGGTGGCTCGCCCTCGCCCGGCTCCTCGGCATCGGCGACCGGGTGCGCATCCTGCCCACCCGGGACCAGGTCGCGCCGCTGTATCAAGCCGCCGATCTGCTGTTGCATCCAGCCCACTCGGAAAGCGCCGGCCATGTGCTGCTCGAGGCGACCGCCGCCGGCCTGCCGGTGCTGACCACCGCCACCTGCGGCTACGCCAACCACATTCTCGAGGCCAACTCCGGCACAGTCTGCGCCGAGCCATTCAAGCAGCGGGAACTGAACGACCAACTGCGGGAAATGCTCGGCCAGCTAGACAATGCGCCCTGGAGCGAAAACGGCCTGTGCTACGGCCGCAACGACGAACTCTACCAGTTGCCCAAGGCGGCGGTGGATTTGCTGGAAACCCTTGGCTTCGAGCGGAGCCCAGCCGGCACGGAAGCAACCACCCCACCCCTTCGGGGCACCCCTCCTTGAAAAGGAGGGGAGTCGCGTGGGCCGCGCCGACCGGTGCAACTCTCCCCCTGTGAAGGGGGAGTGCCGCGAAGCGGCGAGGGGGTTCCGGCCGAAGCCTCGGTTTCGACGACTTTTCTGCTCGAAAATGGGAACGGAAAAGCTGATCAAGCCAACCATGTAGCCCCTAACGAAGACTTCACCGTCGACGATAAACTCTCATCCGGGCTGCCCGCGAGTCCGGGAAGGCAGTGCGTAGGGTGCGAACCGAAGGGCATTGCGCCGGACGAGCTGGTTATCTGCGCCGGTAAACCCGCATCCGCGGCGCCTGCGCGTCTGGGAAAGCGGCGCGTGGTTCGAGCAGGGCCGCGATGTCCGGCCTCGCCAGCAGTTGTTCGATGGCGGGGGAGGTTTCGACGACGATCCACCCCCCCGGTGCGGTGGCGAGAATCTCTTGCCCGGTGAGGCGCGGCCGCACCCGGTCGTATTCGGCGACCAGGCCGCTGTGGTAGGCCACCGCCCGATTGTTGGTCAGCAGTTGCGCCGCCGCGCCGCCGTTGGCATCCAGCCATTCTACCGCGTCGCCGACATAGCTCTTCGAGCGCCCGAAAGTGTAATACGAATCCACCGCCGAAAAAATGAAGAACAGCGCGAGCAGCCATGGGACGAGGCGCGTTCCCGGCGCCATCCGGGCGAGCATTTCCCGCGCGGTGAAGGGCACGGCGAGCGCCAGCGAAAGGCTGAACACCATGGCGTAGCGGCTGCTCAGGTAGCGCGTGATCAGGATGAAAATCAGCACGGTGAGCAGATTGAGCGCGGCGAAAGCGACTATCGGCAGCGCCTTGTTCCGGTCGGGCAGCAGCCATCCCTTGAACCAGCCCCAGGCCAGCATCGGCGCGAACGGCATGCCCACCGCGTAAAGCAGCTCCAGCGCCAGAATCGACAACAATCCCGTCACCAGAAACACTGGCAGGTAGCGCCCCGACCAAGTCGCCCCATGTTCGCCGAAAATCGCCTCGGCGGCGGCTTGCCCGGCCGCGGGATCAAACAGCGATTGCACGAAAGGCGCATAGGCCGAGGCCAGGGAAACCGCCTGCCGCGGCAGATCCAAACCGAGCGCCCCCGCCGCCAGCAAAGCCAGCAGCAAGCCGCCCAGGGCCACAGCGACCGCGCGGCCGCAAAGCAGCATCCGCCGCGGCCGGGGATGGCGCCGGTCCCACAGCAGGCACAAGGGCGCGAGCAGCGCATACAGCGCCGCCTCGGGGCGGAACAGCGCGGCGAGCAGCAGCGAGGCGCAGAACCCAAGGCAGGCTTGCCACGAGCCCGCCGCGCTGTAGCGGACCAGCCACCACAGGCCGAGCAGGGTAAAAGCCCAGAAGCCCGTGTCGCGCAGAACGAGATAGCGGTATTCGTTGATCTCGGGAAACAGCAGTATCGTCAGCGCGGCCAGCGCGAGCAGGCCGCGATCAGCGGAAAACTCGCGGCAGATGCCGACAAAGGCGAAACTCAGCAGGGCGAAGAACAGCGCGTTGAAGCCATGCGCGGCGGCGAACAGCTCCAGCCCCGCGGCCCCGGCGAGCCCGAGCAGAACCGGATAGCCCGCCCAGTCGTAATGGGCGAATGCCGCGGCCAAGCCTGAACCAAAACCGGCTTCGAGGAAAATCTCGGCCGTGCGGATATAGACGAAGGCGTCGTCATTGGGAACCGTGGCGGTGAAGCCCGCCCAGGCCGACAGCGGCAGGCTCGCCGCGACCACCCACAGCCGCGCGTCAAGGCGCAAGAGCCGCCCGAGCATCGCCCCGGCAAGGCTGTTCACGGCCTAGGAGCCCGCCCCGCGCCCGTAGCAATCCGCCCCGCCGGCCTCCTGGGTCTTGAAGCGCTTGTGCAGCCACAGATACTGATCCGGCTGCTCGCGCACCGCGCGCTCGACCAGAAGGTTGATTCTGCTTGCGTCTTCGCGCTCATCGCCGCTGGGGAAGTTTTCCAACTCGGGACTGATGCGCAAATGGTAGCCCGAATTGCCGGGGCGCCGGTAATGGCTGAAAAAAAGCACGGCGGAACCATTGGCGGCGGCAAAGCGGCTCGTCGCCGTGAGCGTCGCCGCCTTGACGCCGAAAAACGGCACGAACACCGCCCGCCGCGGGCCATAGTCCTGATCCGGCGCGTACCAGAGCACCTGCCCGTCGCGCAGGCAGCGCAGCGCCCCGCGCACATCGCGCCGCTCGATAACCCGGGCATGCAACCGGCGGCGGCGGTTGAACATCACCGCGTCGAACAGCGGGTTGTTGTGGGCGCGGTAAATCGCCGACATGGGGTGGAACAGGCTGAGCAGGAAGGCGCCAATCTCCAGCGTGCTGAAATGGGCGCCGACGAGCAAAACCCCGCGGCCCCCGGCCGCCGCCCGCCGCAAATGCTCCAGCCCCTCGATGCGCACGCGGGAGCGAAAGTCTTCCGGGTTCCGATACCAGGAAATCGCGACCTCGATCAAGCCAATCCCGTTGGCGACGAAAACCCGCCGCAGGAGCCGCCGCCGCTCCGCCTCGTCGAGTTCGGGAAAGCAAAGCCGCAGATTCACTTCGCAGACATGCCGCCGCCAGCGGGCCAGCAAGCGGCTCAAATGCCCAAGCCCGGCCCCCAGCCGAAGCTGCCAGGAAAACGGCGTCCGCGCCGCCAGCCAAGCCAGGCCCAGCAACACCCAGACCCCCCAATACCGCGGCCCGGCAAACCGCCGCAGGCTGACAAATTCGCCAACGTCTTCTCCCGCCATGCACCCAATCCCGCAAAACCCGGCAAGATGCTAACCTAGGAGCCTGCGCCGCAGGAATTCAC
>JAPOTO010000006.1 GCA_026709135.1 Gammaproteobacteria bacterium
GGCTCGACATGGATGTCGAGACTGGGGATTGGCGAAGCCGGAAGCGCAACGCCAAGGATGGCAGGCACAGCACGTCAGAATCCGATCACCGACGGCAAGCGACCGGAGCTCGAACGAAGAGATTCCGCATCGGCGTTGTGGTAGAGTGCGCGGCTTTGGCCGCAGCCTTGGGAGAAACGCCGCATGAGTTCGCAAATCACCATCGTGGTGACCACATTGCTGTCCCTGATGGGACTCGGAATCGCCTGGTACTACATGAGAAAAGTCGTCAGCATTCCGATTGATCTCGACCTCGACGAAAAAGACAGCAAGCGGCTGAAATTCATCCACGGCGCCATCGCCAGCGGCGCCATGGCTTTCTTGAAACAGGAATACCGCGTCCTCACCATTTTCATGCTGGCTTTCGCCCTCGTAATCGCGGTGCTCATCGACGACATCCACACCCCCGGCTACCGCGAGGGCATCTACACCGCCATCGCTTTCCTGTTCGGCGCCGCCATCTCCATCGCCTCGGGCTATATCGGCATGAAGGTCGCCACCCAGGGCAACGCGCGCACCACGGTTTCGGCGCGCAAGGGCATTGCCCAGGCTTTCGATGTGGCCATCGATTCCGGGGCGGTCATGGGCTTCGCCCTGGTGGGCCTGGCCACGCTTGGCCTGGTGGTGATTTATCTGGTGATGTCGGTGCTGATGTCGGGTCTGGGGCCGGAAAACAACCATATTCTGATGGAAGTGATCGCCGGTTTCGGCCTCGGCGGCTCGACCATCGCCCTGTTCGCCCGGGTTGGCGGCGGCATCTTCACCAAGGCCGCCGATGTGGGGGCCGATCTCGTCGGCAAGGTGGAGCAGGGGATTCCCGAGGATGATCCGCGCAACCCAGCGGTGATCGCCGACAACGTCGGCGACAATGTCGGCGATGTGGCCGGCATGGGGGCGGACCTGTTCGGCTCCTGCGCCGAAAGCACCTGCGCCGCCATGGTGATCAGCGCCGCGGTGTTCGCCCTCGACCCGAACGCGCTGCTGTATCCGGTGCTGATCAGCGCCGTGGGCATTCCGGTGAGCTTCATCACCAAGCTCGTCGTCGGCGTCAAAACCGAAGAGGACGTGGCGCCGGCGCTGATGAAGCTGCTGATCATCTCAAGCGCCTTGATGGCGGTGATCATGTTTTTCTTCACCCTGCTGCTGGTGCCGGAGTTCTTCACCCTCAATGGCGAGGAGTACACCAACATGGGGGTGTACTGGTGCTTCCTGTCGGGCCTCATCGCCGGGTTGGCGGTGGGCCTGCTGACGGGCTACTACACCTCCGAGAATTATGAGCCGGTGAAGAATGTCGCCAAATCCTGCGAAACCGGCGTCGCCACCAATATCATCTTCGGCTTGGCGCTGGGCTACCGCAGCACCGTGCTGCCGTATCTTTGCATCGCCGTCAGCATCTTCGTTTCCTGGCAGTTGGCGGGCATGTACGGCGTCGCCATCGCTTCGCTCGGCATGCTCGGCACCCTGGTGATCGCCTTGATGATCGACGCCTACGGGCCAGTGGCGGACAACGCCGGCGGCATCGCCGAAATGGTCGGCCTGCCCAAGGAAGTGCGGCGCCGCACCGACATTCTCGATTCCGCCGGCAACACCACCGCCGCCATCGGCAAGGGCTTCGCCATCGGCGCGGCGATTCTGACTTCGCTGGCGCTGTTCGCCGCTTTCATCACCGCCTCGGCGAGCCTGCGTGGCGAAGCCATCACCATGAGCCTGCTCGACCCGCTCGTCTACACCTCGCTGTTCATCGGCGCGGTGCTGCCCTTCCTGTTCACCGCCATGACGATGCAGTCGGTCGGCCGGGCGGCATTCGACATGATCGCCGAGGTGCGCCGCCAGTTCCGCACGATTCCGGGCATCATGGAAGGCACCGGCGAGCCCGACTACGCCGAGTGCGTGGCGATCTCCACCCGGGCGGCGCTGCGGGAAATGATCGCTCCCGGAGTGCTCATCATGGGAACGCCACTGGTGGCGGGGTTCCTGTTCGGCGTTGAAGCGGTGGCGGGAATTCTCGCCGGTTCGCTGGTGGCGGGTGGCGTGCTCGCCATCGCCTCCTCCAACAGCGGCGGCGCCTGGGACAACGCCAAGAAGTACATCGAGGCGGGCAATGTCGGCGGCAAGGGTTCCGAGCAGCACAAGGCCGCGGTGGTCGGCGATACCGTGGGCGACCCGCTGAAGGACACTTCCGGGCC
>JAPOTO010000105.1 GCA_026709135.1 Gammaproteobacteria bacterium
AAGCCGTAATCACCATCGCGGCCCGCACCTAGAAAAGTCCCGGCGCGACGCCGGGACTTTTCCCTTGGTTCCCCCTCAACATCGCGACAAACCCGAACGCGCTGAACGCCCACGCACGGTGAGCCGATACCTTTGGTTCCTCGCCGTCGGCAGAGCGGGACGGGTCATTTCGATTAGGCCGGCATCGAGCGCGGGTCGAAGATAATTGTTGCGGAAGGTCGGGCGGTGCGAGAGGCCGAGTGCCGCCATGAGTTCTGTCGCGGTCATGGAATCGCCTGGTGAAGTCGGGCGCGGTCTAGTTTCTTGGTCGCTTTCTTGGTCGCTTTCTTGGTCGGTCCTGCTATCTTGCCAAACAGCCAGCAAGCGTATTACTTGGGGGGTTACTTGTAGGGTTTCTTGGGGGGTGGCCGCAACCGCATCGAGAATGGCCTCCAGCATGTACACGATGAACGGCGTGCTCGCCGCCTCGGCGGTGCTTTGCCGGATCGCCTCGTAGTACGCGCTTTGCTTGGCGTACACCAGACTTTCCACCGGCACGTAGGCGAACAGGGGCTTCCAGCGCGCCAGAATGAGGGTTTGCCACAGCCTGCCCATGCGGCCATTGCCGTCCTCGAAGGGATGGATGAACTCGAATTCGTAGTGGAACACCGAGCTCGCGATCAGCGGGTGCGCGTCTGTTCGTTCCAACCACGCGAGCAAAGCCTCCATAAGCGCTGGCACTCGACTCGGCGGTGGGCCGATGTGATGCACTTCCCCGCCGCCAACGACGCCCACGCTGATGCGCCGAAAGTGGCCCGGCGCATCGAGCAATCCGGTCATGAGCATCTCGTGGGCTTTCAGCAGATCATCCGCGCTCGCCGGATTCCAGTTGTGGAATTCGTCGTAGGCCTTGAGGGCGTTTCGCGCCTCCCGCACTTCCCGCGGCGGCGCGATCACCGGCCTGCCTTCGAGGATGGCGGTGATCTCCTCCTCGCTGAGCGTATTGCCTTCGATGGCCAGCGAGCCTTGGATTGTGCGAATGCGGTTGATCCGCCGCAGGCGCAAGTCGGATTGTATAGCCGTCGCGTCCAACCGACCGATGGCTTCGCCGATTTGGGCGACCAGATCGAGGATGCGGGGCGTAATCGTGTACGGCGGCGGCGATGCGGACGGGTTGCTCATAGCCCCAACCCCCCGAAGTTTTTGGCGACTCGCGTGGCGCGGTGGCGAAGCCGGGCGCGCTTGATGCCGCTCAACGCGGTGCCGGGCTGGTGTTGGTGCCAGCGGCGGATTGGCTTTGTTCCCAGGCTCTGACCCGGGATTTGGCCGCGTCGAAGACGCGCTCGTAGTTTCCGCGCTCGACCAGCGCCCGGGTTTCGGCGCTGAGCAGTTCCCACAAGGGGCCGTAGGCGGTGTGGGTGGCGGCGTAGGCATCCCAGTCCGCCGGCGCCACCGAGTCGGTGCCGAATAGGAAGCGGGTTGGGTGTTGTTCGATCAGTTCCGCCCAGGCCGCGGTCGCGCTGGCGTCGCGCACGACGTAACGCGCCACTTCATCCCAGGAGATGTCGAGGGTTACGTGGTCGTAGCGTGGATCGGTGAGCATCTCATCGAGCAGGACGAGGTGCCGGTCGGCGGGGGCGATGAACCGGCCAAGGCCGGTGTGGGCCCAGATCACCGCGGCATCGGGATGCGCCGCGAGCAGCCGCAGCAATTCGTCGTAGTGGACTGGGCGCGGGCCCTGGCGCACGGTGTCGATGTCGCAGTGGAGGATCGCCACGAGGCCGATCTCGGCGACTGTCTCGAAGATGCGGTCGAGTGCCGGATTGCGCAGGCTCGCGGTGTGGCCCGCCACTTTCGCCGAGACGAATTCCTTGTGGACGCTGAACTCGCCGATGCCGGTGAACACGCCGGGAAAGGTGAGCAGAACCCGACGGATGTGCTCGGCGGCATACATGTCGGTGGGGTTGAATCCGGTGATCATCGGATCGACCCGCGCCTTGCGTTCATCGCTCAGCGAGAGGTACTCCATGGCGATCGCCGCATCGACGAAGGAATAATAGTAGAGCGCGGCGTCGGTGAGCAGGTAGTAGTCCGGGGCCCGGTCGCCGGAGACGAAATAGTCCCACTTCTGCTGCAGCGGAATGCCGAACATCGCGACCCGGCCCACCCGGTCCCCAACGATATCGAAGTAGCGATTGGCGCTGATGCCCCGCTGGGCGTAGTTCGACAAGTGGAAATGGAC
>JAPOTO010000236.1 GCA_026709135.1 Gammaproteobacteria bacterium
GCGAAAATTCGATATCGCCGCGCCCTTGGCTGATCGATTGAGGCGAATATTGGCTTATATTCAACGAAATCGATCAGCCAAGGGCGCGGATGAGAGCGGATTTGCAGCCGCGAATTCCTACGGCGCAGGCTCCTAGCCACGCAGAGCGCCAAGTTTACCCGGTTTTGTGATCGATGCAATCTGCCTTATGCAAAATTATGCCCCTGGGGGCCAATCGGGATTGTCCGGCCTGCGGTTCAGGCCAGATACATCCCACCGTTCACATGCACGGTCTCGCCCGTGATGTAGGCGCCGTCGGCTGAGGCGAGAAATCCCACCACGGCGGCGACCTCTTCCGCGCGGCCAAGCCGCTGGAGCGGAATCTGTTTCAGCAATTCCCCGGCTTGGGCTTCGGGCAGGCCGGCGGTCATGTCGGTTTCAATGAAGCCGGGGGCCACGGCGTTCACGGTGATGCCGCGGGCGCCGATTTCCCGGGCCAGCGAGCGGGTGAAACCTTCGATGCCGGCTTTGGCGGCGCAGTAGTTGCTCTGGCCGGGATTGCCGCTCGAGGCGACCACCGAGCTGATATTGATGATGCGGCCCCAGCGGGCCCTGGTCATCGGTTTGAGGCAGGCCCGGGTGAGGCGGAACATCGAATTGAGGTTGGTGTTGATAACCTCGCTCCATTCGGTTTCCTTCATGCGCAGCAGCAGGTTGTCCCGGGTGATGCCGGCGTTGTTGACGAGCACGGCTGGCGGGCCGAGGCTGGCCTGCAAGTCGTTCATCAGCGCTTCGACGGATTCGTTCGAGCCGACATCGGCGCGGAAGCCGGCGCCTTTGAGATTCTGTTCGGCGAGCCAGGTGGAGATTTTCGCGGCGCCCTCGGCGGTGGTGGCGGTGCCGGCGATGCTGAATCCGGCCCGGCCAAGGGCGAGGGCGATGGCCTTGCCGATGCCCCGGCTCGCGCCGGTGATCAATGCCAATGGGGGGTGGTCTTCCTGCATCGCTTTTTGCTTGTCGATTGGCCGCGGCCCGGGTGTTGGCGAACCGCCTGTCCCGAATGGCGCGCAAGTATACCCGATTCAGGGCTTGGTCAGTAGAGTGTGCGGCAATGTGGGCGGGTCATGCGGGCGGGAATGGATTTTCCGCTAAATTTCGCCCCGACATCCTGTCGGGGCTCAAATCGGTTCGACCTCGCTTTGGGCCTTCCGTGGCTCGCTCGGTCTCAACGACGCGAAAAATCCATTCTCGCCCGCATGACCCTAAGCGCCAAACCGAAGCAAAGCCCACTGAACCCCACCCGGCCAAACGGCGACTGACGCTGTGCGCGCGGCGAAACTCCCCACCGCCCAAGCGGCTTGGAAGCAGCCAGCCCCCCACAAAAAAAGGAGGGGAGTCAGGCAGCCCGCGCTGGCGGGGACAACTCTCCCCCTGTCAAGGGGGAGTGGCGCGAAGCGGCGAGGGGGTACTGGTCGAAGCCGAGGTTTCCGCGAGGGCGGCGGCGAGGCTGGCGGGGTCTTCGCTGTTGTGGGTTTGGGCGCTGGGGACGATGCGTTTGATGAGGCCGGCGAGGACTTTGCCGGGGCCGCATTCGAGGAAGTGGGTGGCGCCGGCGACATGCATGGTTTCCACGCAGTCGATCCAGCGCACTGGGCTGCATAGCTGGGCGCCAAGGTTGTGGCGGATTTCTTCGGGGTCGCGGCTGGCGCAACCGGTGGCGTTTTGCACCACGGGGATGGCGGCCGGGCGGAATTCGAGCTTGGCGAGTTCGGTTTCGAGTTGCCCGCGCGCGGGTTCCATCAGCGCGCAATGGGAGGGCACCGACATTTTCAGCGGCAGGGCGCGCTTGGCGCCGGCTTGTTTGCACAGCGCCATGGCGCGCTTGACGGCCGCGCTGTCGCCGGCGATGACGGTCTGGCCTGGACTGTTGTGGTTGGCCGGGCTGACCGTGCCCTCCCCCGCCGCTTCGGCCTCAAGGCAGACCGCCTCGAGTTTGGCGCTGTCGAGGCCGATGATCGCGGCGATGCCGCCGGCGCCGGGCGGCACCGCCCGTTGCATGAACTGCCCGCGCTGGTGGACGATTTTGACGGCCTCGCTGAACTCGAGCACTTCCGCGGCCACGAGGGCGGTGTATTCGCCGAGGCTGTGTCCGGCGAGCAGATCGGGCCTCGCCCCGCCGCGCTCGCGCCAGAGCCGCCACAGGGCGATGCCGGCGGCGAGCAGGGCCGGCTGGGTGAACTCGGTCTGATCGAGCAGGCCGTCGGGATTGCGCTGGGCTATATCCCAGAGATCGCGGCTGATCGCGGCGGAGGCCTCGGCGAAGCTGGTTTCGATGATTCCGTGGGCTTGGGCGAGTTCGGCGAGCATGGCGGTTTTCTGCGAACCCTGGCCGGGAAAGACGATTGCGAGCTGGCTCATGGGGCTGGTTTTCCTGAAGCGGTGGAAATGGGCGGCTGGATTCGGCTTGCGGTCACGCGGCGGACATGATGGCCTCGACCTTGTCGCCGATCAGCCGCGGAACCTGGTGATCGACCTGGCTGGCGGCGGCGAGAATCGCGTGGCTGAAGCCGAGGGCGCTGGCATTGCCGTGGCTCTTGACAATATTGCCCTGCAAGCCGAGCAGACAGGCGCCGTTGAAGCGCTCGGGGTTCAGCCGCGTGGTCAGCGCGTTGACGATGGAGGCGGAAAAAAACCGCGAAACGCGGCCGAGCATCCCTGAACCGGCCTCGTGGTCCAGCGCGTTGCGGATCATGTTGGCGACGCCCTGGGAGGCCTTGACGGTGACATTGCCGACGAAACCGTCGCAGACGACAACATCGGCCCCGCCCTGGTAGACCTCGTTGGCCTCGATAAAGCCGACATATTCGACCGCCGGGCATTGGGCGAGCTTCTCGCCGGCTTCGCGCACGGCACCGGTGCCCTTGTAGAGTTCGGCGCCGATGTTGAGCAGGCCGAGGCGGGGTGGCGAGCCGTTGAGGCTTTCGGCGAGCACCGAACCCATGACGGCGAATTCAAACAGGTGTTGCGCCTCGCATTCGGGATTGGCGCCGACATCGAGCAGCAGGCGCTGGCGGACTGCGCCGGGAATGGTGGCGGCCATGGCCGGTTTGTGGATGCCGGGTATGGTTTTGAGCAGATGCCGCCCCGCCATGAGCAGGGCGCCGGAATTGCCGGCGCTGACCATGGCTTGGCAATCGCCGCTTTTAACGAGTTCGGCGGCGATGAACATCGAGCTTTCCCGGGCGGTGCGCAGCGCCGATTCGGGGCGCTCTTCATCGCCGATGGCGAGATCGGTGTGGAGGACTTGCAGTTTTTCCCGCTCGGCCTTGAGCAGCGGGGCGAGCAAGGGCTTGATGCGCTCGCGGTCGCCGACGAGCACGAGTTCAAGGTCCGCGCGGCTCCGCAGGATGCGGATGGCGGCGGGAACGGTGGTGTCCACCCCGCCGTCGCCACCCATGGCGTCGATGGCGATGCGCCGAGGGGAATTCAATCTGCTTCGGTCTCCACGACCTTGCGGCCTTTGTAGAAGCCGTCTGCGGTGACGTGGTGGCGGCGATGGATTTCCCCGGAAACCTGGTCGGTGGACAGGGTGGGTTCGGGCAATGAATCATGGGCGCGGCGCTTGTTGCGCCGGGACCGGGATACCTTGTTCTGCTGGACAGCCATGATGGCTCCTGTTCGCGGTGGTGGCTGGTGCTGGCGCGGAATAATAGGGATGGTGGGGGCGGCTGTCAAAGTTTTTGGTTTATTGGTGAATTTGGCTTTGATCGCAACTGGAAATGCGGGCTTCGACTTTTGCTTATCTTGTCATTCTGTGCGGAGCGAAGCGAGGCCGCAGAATCTCCCGCAGGTGTGGCTTCGATCCGTCGTCGTCGGGCGGGCTGTGTTTCGCGGACGCCGTGAATACATCCCGGGGGTTCTGATGAATTGTTCATGCCATCCTTGGCGCGACGCTTCCGGCTTCGACTCGCCCCAGTCTTGCCATCCATGGCAAGCCGTTCGGCCCTCGAAAAGCGATGCTTTTCGTCTGCTGCGCAGACCGGGCCTCACCCTGTCTCGCACGCCCGCTGAACGCCACCCGGCCAGACGGCGACTCACGCTGTGCCGGTCATTCTGCGCGTAGCGCAGCGCAGCCGCAGAATCTTTTTTAGATTTCTTTTAGCTTATTTTTCAGAATCTTGTTGCAGTGTTTTGAGCATTTGAGTGAAATTTTTTGGTAGCGGGGCCTTGATGTGGACGGGGGTTTTGCCGGGGCTTGGGTGGAAGCTGAGTTGGCTGGCGTGGAGGGCGAGGTGTTTGTGCTGGATGGCGGGGGTGGCGCGGCTGTATTTTTGGTCGCCGATGATGGGATGGCCGGCGGTTTGGCAGTGGACGCGGATCTGGTGGGTGCGGCCGGTTTCGAGCTGGATTTCGAGCAGGGTTGCCCCTAGCAGGCGTTCGCGGACCTGGAACGCGGTGCTGGCGGATTTGCCCGCCGGGTCGGGGCGGACGATGCGCTCGCCGGAGGCAAGCCGGTTTTTGCGCAATGGCAGGTCGATCCGGGTGAGATGGCCGGGCCAGTTGCCGTGGACTAGGGCGAGGTAGCGCTTGGCGACTTCGCCGACGCGCAAGGCAAGCTGGAAGTGGCGGAGGAATTCGGCGCTTTTGGCGATGACGAGGCAGCCCGAGGTTTCGCGGTCGAGGCGGTGGGCGAGTTCGGCTTCGGCCCATTCCGGGCGGGTCTGGCGCAGGGCTTCGATGAGGCCGAGGGCGATGCCGCTGCCGCCGTGAACTGGCAGATTGGCTGGCTTGTTGAGGATGAGCATGGCCCCGTTTTCGAGCAGGATGCTGTCGATGAGGCGTTGCTTGAGCTTTGCCGATGGTTGGCCGGGGGTCGCTGGATGGCTGCCGCGGTGCGGCGGGATTCTGACTTTGTCCCCCGCCGCGAGCCGGGTTTCGGGTTTGCGGCGGCCCTGGTTGACCCGCACCTCGCCGCGGCGGATGAGGCGGTAGATCCGCGATCTCGGCAGGCCCTTGAGTTCCCGCAGCAGAAAATTGTCAAGCCGCTGCCCCGCCTGACGCTCGGACACCGGAACGAGGTGCGCTTTGCCGTTCATTGCGCGCATCATAACACCGGCCGGGGGCCGGGAGAGCAGCTTTTTGCTATAGTTCGCGGCGTTCAGGAAACCCCGCCATGGAAAACTGCAAGGAATACCTGTCCCGGGTGCTTGGCGCGGCCTTGCGCGGGTGCTGCGGCCTCGCGGACGCCGAGCCGAATGTGATTGGCGCCTCGCGGCCGGAGTTTGGCGATTATCAGGCCAATGGGGTTATGGCGGCGGCGGGGCGCTGCGGCCGCAAGCCCCGGGAACTCGCCACCGCGGTGGTCGCCGCGCTTGCGGACCGCGAAGGCTGGATCGCCTCGGCGGAAGTCGCCGGCCCGGGATTCATCAATATCCGCCTGGACGACCGCGCCCTGCTCGCCCGCGGCAACGAAGCGCTGGCGCAGCCCCGGGCCCTGATTCCACCAGCCCGCAAGCGGCAAAAGGTCGTCGTCGATCATTCCTCGCCGAATCTGGCCAAGGAAATGCACGTCGGCCATATCCGCGGCACGGTGATTGGCGATTGCCTGAGCCGGGTGTTCGAGCGGCTCGGGCATGAAGTGACCCGCCAGAACCACGTCGGCGACTGGGGCACCCAGTTCGGCATGCTGATCGCCCATTTGCGCGGGCGCGGCGGCGATTCCGGCGCGCTGGAAGCCGAACTCGCCGACCTCGAAGGTTTTTACCGCGACGCCAAGAACCGCTTTGACAGCGAGCCGGAATTCGCCGCGCGGGCCCGCGCCAGCGTGGTGAAACTGCAAAGCGGCGACCCTGAATACCTCGCCGCTTGGCGCCGCTTCATCGATGAATCCCTGCGCCATTGCCAGCGGATTTACCAGCGGCTTGACGTTGGGCTGACGCTGGCCGACCTCGATGCCGAAAGCCGCTACAACGACGATCTTGCCGGCATCATCCGCGAACTCGATGAAAAAGGCCTGTTGCGGGAATCCGAAGGCGCCCGCTGCGTGTTCCCGCCGGAATTCCACGGCAAGGATGGCGAGCCGCTGCCGGTGATCGTGCAGAAATCCGATGGCGGCTATCTGTATTCGACCACCGATCTTGCCGCAGTGAAGCTGCGCGCCTTTGAGCTCAAGGCCGACCGTTCGCTGTATGTGGTTGACGCGCGGCAATCGCTGCATTTCCAGCAGGTGTTCGCGGTCGCCCGCATGGCGGGGATGGCGCCGGAGACGCTGTCGCTCGAACATATCGCCTACGGCACGATCATGGGCCAAGACGGCAAGCCTTACAAAACCCGCACAGGGGACGCGGTGAAACTCGCGGATCTGCTCGATGAAGCGGTGGCCCGGGCCTTGACGCTTGTCACCGGGAAAAATCCCGGTCTCGAAGAGGGCGAGCGCCGGCGAATCGCCGAAACCGTTGGCATCGCCGCGGTCAAATACGCCGACCTGAGCAAGAACCGGATGAGCGACTATGTGTTCGACTGGGCGACGATGCTTTCCTTCGAGGGCAACACCGCGCCGTATCTGCTCTACGCCTGCACCCGCATCAAGAGCCTGTTGCGCCGCAGCGGCGACGGCGGGCGTTCGGGCGGAATGGCCCGATTGGCGGCGCCGGAGGAGCGGGCGCTGCTGCTCAAGGCCCTGCAGTTGCCCGAAGTCGTCGATGTGGTGGCGCGGGAGTGCTATCCGAATCTGCTGTGCAACTATCTGTTCGAGCTTGCCGGCGCATTCATGCGCTTTTACGAGTCCTGCCCGATTTTGACCGCGGAGGCGGAAACGCGGGATTCGCGCCTCGCCCTGGCGCGGCTGGCGGAAGAGGCGCTGGAACAGGGGCTGGGCTTGCTGGGGATTGGCACGCTCGAGCGGATGTGAGGCCGGGGGATTCGGCCCACGCGGAATGGCCGCCCGCAGCCCAGCGCGGTGCGGGTGTTCGCGTGGTCTTGAGATTTTCCGGCATGGCTCCATATCCACAATCAGCGGATGCTCAATGGAGGTCCGCTGCAAACCCAAACCCATATTGCTTCAAAGCGAGGATATGACCATGACCCGATTCGATTTTTCCCCCTTGTACCGGACCACGGTCGGCTTCGACCACTTGTCGTCCCTGCTCGACACCGTGGCCCGCAACGACAACGCCGGCACCGGCTACCCGCCCTACAACATCGAGCTGCTCGACAAGGACAGCTACCGCATCACCATGGCGGTGGCCGGCTTTGGCGAAGCGGACCTGTCGATCCAGGTCGAAGGCGAGGACCTGACGGTGCGCGGCCGCAAGCCCGAGGACAACCAGGAGCGCAAGTTCCTGCACCAGGGCATCGGCGCGCGCAGCTTCGAGCGGCGCTTCCGTCTTGCCGACCATGTGCGGGTGAACGACGCCAGGCTCGAAAACGGCCTGCTGCACATCGAACTGCTGCGGGAAATCCCCGAGGCGATGAAGCCCCGGACCATCCCCATCGGTTCCGGCAAGCTGATCGAAGACGAAGCCGCGGCAAAGCGCGGGAAGGCAGGCTGACAGCGACCCTTCAGCGAATAACGTGGCTGACGAGCCCACTGCGCAGTTTGGGCTCGAACCAGGTGGACTTGGGCGGCATCACGCCGCCCGAGTCCGCCACCGCCATCAAGTCATCCATCGAAGTCGGATAAAACGCGAAGGCCGCGCGCCAGTCGCCCCCGTCCACTCTCCGCTCAAGTTCCGCTAAACCGCGAATGCCACCGACAAAATCGACCCGCTCGTCGGTGCGCTGATCCTCTATCCCCAGCAAGGGCGCGAATACGAGGTCCTGCAGCAGGGCCACGTCGAGTCGGTCGCTTGCCGATTTGCCGGCGAGCGATTCCAGCGCCGCCGGTCGCGGCCGCAGCCGCCGCCAGGCGCCATCGAGGTAGAGGGCGAAATCCCGGGGCGCCGCCGGTTTGGCCGCGGCGGCCTCGACTTCGCCGACGCAAAACTCCCGCTCCAGCGCCTTGAGGAAGTCCACCGCCGGGAGACCGTTGAGATCGCGCACCACGCGGTTGTAATCGAGAATTTGAATCTGATCGTGCGGGAACAGCACGACGAGAAACCAGTCCCAGGGCGCGGGTGACGGCGCGCCGGGGAAGCGCGAACGCAGGCTCCCGCGCAGTTTCGCCGCCGCCTCGGAGCGGTGGTGTCCGTCGGCGACATACAGGGCGGGCAATTCATCGAGCGCGCGCTGGAATTCGGCAACGCGCTCCGGGTCCGCCACCACCCAGAAGGTGTGGCGAATGCCGTCAGCGGCGGTGAAATCGTATTCCACTTTGGTTTCCGTGACCCGGGCGATCAACGCATTGAGGGATTCCCGCGCGCGATAGGTGGCGAATACCGGCCCCACCTGGGCGCCGAGGGCGTCCATGTGGTCCACCCGGTCGCGCACCTTGGGCGGGCGGGTCAACTCGTGTTTTTTCACCAAACCCTGCTCATAGGCCGCCACCGGGGCCACGGCGGCGATACCGGTCTGGATGTGATCGCCCATGATTTGGCGGTAAACGTAATAGCTGTCGCTGTCGTCCCTGGCGAGCACGCCGGATTCGATGAAGCGGTCGAGATTCTCCCGGCCCTTGGCATAGACAGCAGGATCATGGGAATCCAACGCCGGATCGACATCGATCTCGGGTTTGTTGATATGCAGGAAACTGTGCGGGTTGCCACTGGCCATCGCCAGCGCCTCCCCGCGGCTGAGCACATCATAGGGCGGCGCCGCCACCCGCGAGGCAAACTCCCGCGCCGGGCGCAATCCCCGAAAAGGTCTGACAAGTTGCATGATGATCTGGATTCAAAGCGGGGCGAAAGCCATGATTATCGCACTTCGCCGATTCTATTTCTTCAGGTGCAGGCGCAGCGCTTGGCGGGCGATTTCTGGCGGGAAGCCGCGGCTGGCGAGGAATCGGGACAGGCGCTGGTGAACGGGGCCTCCGGGCGCGATTCCGGCTTCGGCTTCAAGCCCGCGCAGTTTCTTGCCCAGTTTTTTGCCTAGCGCGCTTTGCGCCACTTCGAGCCATTCATCTTCCGGGGGCGCGATCGCGGCGATGAGCGCTTCCCCGACACCGCGGGCTTGCAGGTTGGCGCGGATGTGCAGCCAGCCAAAACCCTGGTTTTTGCGGCGGCTGAGGTAGTTTTCGGCAAAGCGTTGATCCGATTGCAGATTTTCTTCAGCGAGCGCCGCGATCACGCCGTCGATCAGTTCCGGGGCCGCCTCCGGGAAGCGCTGGGCGAGCTTGCGGGCGAGTTCGAGCCGGGAGTGTTCCCGGCGCGCGAGCCAATCCATGGCCCGCCGGCGCAGCGCGGTATTGCCGGGCTTGCTCATGCAAAGCCACGGGCGGCGGCACGCATTGCGCCGGCATCGCGGTTGCCGGCGGCAAGGGCCGACCAACGGGGCTTCACCGGTTTCACCTGTGGTTGCGGCTTCGACAGGCTGGGCCCCGCGGGGGCTCAAGCCTTGGAGTCGGCCAGGGCCACGGCATCGGCGTTGGCGGCGTCGTTCCCCGCCCCGGCGTCTTCGCGCGGGCCGCCGCCGAGGGTGCGGGCGCGCAGTTCGGTTTCGATTTCCCCGGCGATGTCGGGATGGTCGCGCAGGTGGATGGCGGCGTTCTTCTTGCCCTGGCCGATCTTCTCGCCCCGGTAGGCGTACCAGGCGCCGGATTTGTCGATCAGGCCGTGCTTGACGCCGAGGTCGATCACTTCGCCGAGATGGAAAATGCCCGCGCCGTACATGATCTGGAACTCGGCCTGGCGGAACGGCGGCGAAACCTTGTTTTTGACGACCTTGACCCGGGTCTCGTTGCCAACGACCTCTTCGCCCTCCTTGATCGTGCCGATGCGGCGGATGTCGAGCCGCACCGAGGCGTAGAACTTGAGCGCGTTGCCGCCGGTGGTGGTTTCCGGCGAGCCGAACATGACGCCGATTTTCATGCGGATCTGGTTGATGAAAATCACCAGGGTGTTGGAGTTTTTGATCACTCCCGCCATCTTGCGCAGGGCCTGGGACATCAGCCGCGCCTGCAGGCCCATATGGCTGTCGCCCATGTCGCCCTCGATTTCCGCCTTGGGGGTGAGCGCCGCCACCGAATCGATGACCACCACATCGAGCGCCCCCGAGCGAACCACCATGTCGCAGATTTCCAGCGCCTGCTCGCCGGTGTCGGGCTGGCTTACGAGCAGATTCTCCACATCGACGCCGAGCTTGGCGGCGTAGACCGGGTCGAGGGCGTGTTCGGCGTCGATGAAGGCGCAACTGCCGCCGGCGCGCTGGGCCTCGGCGATGACTTGCAGGGTGAGGGTGGTTTTGCCGGAAGACTCCGGGCCATAGATTTCGACGATTCTGCCCTTGGGCAGGCCACCGATGCCGAGGGCGATGTCGAGGCCGAGCGAGCCGGTGGATATAGACGGTATCGCCTGGCGGTCATTGTCGCCGAGGCGCATCATCGAACCTTTGCCGAACTGTCTTTCGATCTGGGCGAGCGCGGCGTTGAGCGCTTTTTCTTTGCCTTGGCCCGTGCTGCTGTCTTGAATCATGGTCGTTTCCTGATCGTGGGTGCGGAGTGTAAGCCTAGTACATTTTTGGAAAGCCGCGTCCTAAAAACGCGCGACTTCCGATAATGCCGCCCGCCACCGTGGCGGACTACTGTATATTCAAACAGTATATTGGCCGCCGGCGCGAAAGCTTTAGCGAATTTTTCCCAGGGAAGCTCTGACTTAATCAGAGCTTCCCCAGCGGGCCATCATTCATCGAGCAGCGCGAGCAAGCCTTCGAGGGCGGCGCGAACCGCGCAAGCGCGAACCGCTTTTCTGTCACCATCGAAGGCGAACTTGCGCGCCAGCGCGCGCTGCTCCCAGCGCCAGGCGAGCCAGACCGTGCCCAGCGGTTTTTCCGCCGTGCCGCCGTCGGGCCCGGCGATTCCGCTCACCGCCACGGCGGCATCGGCGCGGCTGTTGGCGATCGCCCCAGCGGCCATGGCGAGCACGGTTTCCTCGCTGACCGCGCCGGGGCCGCCGGGCGCCAGCAAGGCTTCCGGCACCGCGAGCATGCGCCGCTTGGCCGCGTTGGAATAGGTCACGAAGCCGCAATCGAACCAGGCGGAACTGCCGGGCACCGCGGTGAGCGCCTCGGCGATCCAGCCGCCGGTGCACGATTCGGCGGTGGCCAGCCACAGCCCGCGGGCGAGCAAACGCCCGCCGAGCGCGGCGGCGGTCTCTTCTAACGGCTTGAATTCATCCATCGCGGCGACGATTTTGCGGTAATATGGCGCTGCGGTCTAGACAACAACACCGACCCCGTGTCCGCCAACGATCAACAACAACATTCACCGGATTCCGGGCAGTTCGACCTCGCCCTCGATGGCGATGGCGATGGCGATAACAATGACAGCGGCGGCAACCCCGGCGCCGGCACTTCCCATACGCCGATGATGCGGCAGTACCTGCGCATCAAGGCCCGCCATCCCGACAGCCTGCTGTTCTACCGCATGGGGGATTTCTACGAGTTGTTCTACGGCGACGCCGCCGAAGCCGCAACCCTGCTCGACATCACCCTCACCCACCGGGGCAAATCCGCCGGAGCGCCGATTCCCATGTGCGGCATCCCCTATCATTCGGTGGACCGCTATCTCGTCCGCCTCGTGGAAGCGGGCAAATCGGTGGCGATCTGCGAGCAGATCGGCGACCCCGCCGCGAGCAAGGGGCCGGTGAAGCGCGAAGTCGTCCGCATCCTCACGCCGGGCACGATCAGCGACGAAGCCCTGCTCGACGCCAGGCGCGACAACACCCTGCTCGCGCTCTGCGCCAACGGCGCGGCTTTCGGCCTCGCCGGCATCGACATCAGCAGCGGCCGCTTCGTGCTGTCGGAGGCGCAAGGCGCCGAGACCCTCGCCAATGAACTCGAGCGCCTGCGGCCCGCCGAAATCCTGCTGCCGGAGACACTCGCCGGCCTCGACGCGCTGTCGCGGCATCCGGCGATCCGCCCCCGGCCGGACTGGGAGTTCGATCTCGAAGGCGCGGAGCGGGGGCTGAGCCGGCAATTCGGCGTCAAGGACTTGTCGGCTTTCGATTGCGAAGGCATGGAACCGGCGCTGCGCGCCGCGGGCTGCCTGCTGCAATACCTGCGCGAGACCCAGCGCGCCGAATTGCCCCATGTCCGCGGGCTGCGGGTCGAGCGGCAGCGCGACAGCGTCAGCCTCGACGCGGTGAGCCGGCGCAATCTCGAAATCGATGTCAATCTCGCCGGCGGCCGCGACCACACCCTGCTCGCGGTGATCGACCGCTGCGCCACGCCGATGGGCTCCCGGCTGCTTTCGCGCTGGCTGAGCCGGCCACTGCGCGACCGCGGCGCGCTGCGGCGCCGGCAGGACAGCGTCAGCGCCCTGCGCGAAAACTATGGCTTCGAGCCACTCGGCAAACTGCTGGCGGATATTGGCGATATCGAGCGCATCCTCGCCAGAGTCGGCCTGCGCTCGGCCAGGCCCCGGGATCTGACCCGCCTGCAAGCCGCGCTCGAATGCCTGCCGGCGATCCAGCGGCAGCTTGCCGACTTCGATGCCGAACACCTGCGCGCACTCGCCGGCCGCATTGGCGAATTTCCCAACCAAGCCACGTTGCTCGAACGCGCCATCCGCGAAGAGCCGGCCCAGGTCATCCGCGAGGGCGGCGTCATCGCCGACGGTTACGACGCCGAACTCGACCGGCTGCGGAAACTCAGCGGCAACGCCGGGGATTTCCTCGTCGAACTCGAACAGCGCGAAAAGCGGCGCACCGGGCTGAACACGCTCAAGGTCGGCTACAACCGCGTCCACGGCTTCTTCATCGAAGTCAGCAAGGCGCAGTCCAGCGGCGGGCTGCCGCCGGAATACATGCGCCGGCAGACGCTCAAGCACGCCGAGCGCTTCATTACCCCGGAGTTGAAGGAATTCGAGGATCAGGTGCTCAGCGCAAAAGCCAGGGCCCTCGCCCGGGAAAGGGAACTCTACGAGGCCCTGCTCGATGAACTCGCCGCGGACCTGCCCGCCCTGCTCGGCTGCGCCGGGGCGCTCGCCGAGCTCGATGCGCTCAACAATTTCGCCGAGCGCGCCGCCAGCCTCGAATACAGCCGGCCGCTGCTGCGCGAGGCGCCGGGAATCGAAATCAGCGGCGGCCGCCACCCCGTGGTCGAGCGGGCGGCGGAGCGGGAATTCGTCGCCAACGACGTGTTTCTCGACGCCGAAACCAGAATGCTGGTCATCACCGGGCCCAACATGGGCGGCAAATCGACCTATATGCGGCAGACCGCGCTCATCGTGCTGCTCGCGCTTTGCGGCAGTTGCGTGCCCGCACGGGAGGCGGCGATCGGCCCCATCGACCGCATCTTCACCCGCATCGGCTCGGCGGACGATCTCGCCGGGGGCCGCTCCACCTTCATGGTGGAGATGATCGAAACCGCCAACATCCTCCACAACGCCACCCCGCAAAGCCTCGTGCTGATGGATGAGATCGGCCGCGGCACAAGCACTTTCGACGGCCTCTCGCTGGCCTGGGCGGCGGCGGCGCACATCGCCGAGAAAGTTGGCGCCTTCACCCTGTTCGCCACCCATTACTTCGAACTGACGGTGCTCGCGGAACAGCACCCGGGAATCATCAACGTGCATCTCGACGCCGCCGAGCACGACCGGGGCATCGTCCTGCTGCACTCGGTCAAACCCGGCCCGGCGAGCCGCAGCTATGGCTTGCAGGTGGCCCAGCTCGCCGGAATTCCCGCCGCCGTCATCGGCCAGGCCCGGGACAAACTGCGGCAACTCGAAAGTGAACGCGCGCAGGCACTTTCAGAAAGGGGGCAATCTGCATTAGAATCCCCCGCTGAGGCGAAAACGGCGCAACCCGCCGCCAGGCATCCGGCGCTTGAACGGCTGCGGGAACTCGACCCGGACTCGGTAAGCGCCAGAGACGCGCTCGGCATTCTCTACGAATTGAAAGCGCAACTGACCCGAACACAAGAAGGAAACCCGGACCCATGACCTTTGTTGTTGGCGATAACTGCATCCGCTGCAAGCACACCGACTGCGTGGAAGTCTGCCCCGTGGACTGCTTCTACGAAGGCCCCAATTTTCTGGTGATCCACCCCGACGAGTGCATCGACTGCGCGCTGTGCGAGCCGGAATGCCCTGTAGACGCGATCTACGCCGAGGACGAGTTGCCCGAGGACCAGCAGCAATTCCTCGAACTAAACGCCGAACTCGCCGAACAATGGTCCAACATCACCGAGAAAAAAGACCCCCTTCCCGACGCGGAAGAATGGACCGACGTCAAGAACAAGCTCCAATATCTGGAAAAGTGATCGGGACAACTCTCGGGACACGCACGATCTGAGTCGCCGTCTGGCGGACGCATCGAAGCCACTAAACTAAGGCAGCAAAGCGGTCGGATCGACAAAAGCCCCGTCGCGCTGGACGTTGAAGTAGAGCATGGGCGGGCCCTCCGCCGCCGCCGCGAGTTCGACGATCGGCTGTCCGGCGGCCACCCGCTCCCCGGTTGTCACCAGCACCTCGCCAGTCTGGGTATAGGCGCTGAGATAGCGGTCGTCGTGGCGGATGATGAGCAGGGTGCCCTCGTCGTCGCCGAAAGGCCGCGCGTAAACCACTTCGCCATCCCGCGCCGCGAGCACCCGCCCCCCCGCCCTGCCCTCGATATCGAGACGGTTGTTGATTTCCGGCCGATAATCGGTGGCGCCGCGGTCGGCCAGCGGCCAGCGCCAGGCGGCCGGGGATGGCGCGGACGGCGCGGCGGGGGAGGCATCGATGGTGCCGCGCTGGATGTCCCCGACCGGTGCCTGGGGGATGACGGTGGCGGCTGATTCCGTGGGGGCGGGCGAGGCGCCGCCGCCGGCGGCAGCCGAATCGCCGAGCAAGAGTTCCTGATCCACATAGATTGTGTAGGGCGGCGCAAGATCGTTCGCCGCCGCGATTTCCCGATAGTCGATCCCGTACATGAAAGCGATCGCGTAGAGCGAATCGCCCTCGCGCACGCGGTAGGTTCCCGGACTGGCCGGGGAATCCGCGTCAATGACCGGCTGAAAGACCACCGGGCCGCCGCTGCCGATGATTTCCGGCGTTTGCTCGGGGAATTCCCTGCCCTGGTCGCGAATCGGCGCCCGGGTCGATGCGCCGCAGGCGCCAAGCAGCGCGAGCGCGAGCCCCGCGCACAGGCAGTTGCGGCAGACAACAAGAGCGGTGATCGTGTTCATTCCGGTGCGCGGCTCGGCGCGGCGATGCCTCAATAGCAATTATCGTCAATCCCGCCCCAGCCTTGAAGCCTGCCTTGAAGTTCGCCTTTAAATCCAAACAGCGAAACGCTTGCCGCGGTCCAGACCACGGGCGTACACTGCCCCAAACCCCACCGAGCTGTGCTCGGCGGCCAGACTTGAATTTTTCCGCGCATATAGGCGACTTGGCAATGGCTTTATCACTTCCCGGCAACCAGGAATGGGCGGCACTTTGTGCCGCAGATGGAGAGTTCCGCATGGCGGCGCGCTTCTGGCGCGGCGGGCTTGTGCTCGAAATCGGCGGGGAAACGTTGGCTTTGCGGCTGGAAGATGGCGAGGTCAACCCGGGAGCGCCCGCGGGCGGCGAAGGGGTTATCCGCTATTCGGCGGAGGAATCGGTCTGGTCGAATCTGCTCGCGGCGACGCCACCGCCTTTCTTCAACGACATCACCCCGGCCACCGCCCTGGGGCTGCGGGTCGAGGCCGATCCGGTGCTGCACGCGCAATACTATGGCGCGGCGAAGCGGGCGATCGAACTGCTGCGGCCCGAAGGCGCCATGCCCGATGCCCTTTCCGATGCTGTGCGCGCCGAGACCGCGCCACCGGGGAGTTTCGACGCGCCGGTGGGACGCTACATCCATCTCGACCTTGGCGGCCACGATTTCCGCGTGTACTACGAGGAGGCTGGCCAGGGCATCCCCCTGCTGTTGCAACATACCGCCGGCGCCCATTCGAGCCAGTGGCGGCATTTGTTCGAATACCCGGAGATCACCAGCCGCTTCCGCCTGATCGCCTGGGACCTGCCCTTCCATGGCAAATCGCTGCCACCGCCGCTGCGGACCTGGTGGAGCGAGAACTACCGACTTGAAGGCGCCTTCCTGCGGTCAGTGCCATTGGCCTTCATCGACGCGCTCGGGCTGGAGGATCCGCTGTTCATGGGTTGCTCCGTCGGCGGGCTGCTCGCGCTGGATCTGGCCCTGCATCACCCCGACCGGTTCAAGGCGGTGATCTCACTCGAGGGCGCGCTGCGCATCGCCGCCAGCGGGGAATTCCCCGGCCTCTGGCATCCGGCGGTGGGCAATGAATACAAGGGCCAGCTCATGGAAGGCCTCATCGCGCCGCTGGCGCCGACGGCCTACCGCAAGGAAACCGCCTATGTCTACGCCTCGGGCTGGCCACCGGCCTTCATCGGCGACCTGCGCTACTACGCGACCGAATTCGATCTGCGCCAACGCGCCGGCGAAATCGACACCAGCCGGGTCGGGGTGCATATCCTCTCCGGCGAGTACGACTACAGCGGCACCCCGGAACTCGGCCGGGCCGCCCACCAAGCCATCGCCGGCTCGACCTGGGAACTGATGGAAGGCATGGGGCACTTCCCGATGAGCGAAAACCCCGAACGCTTTGTTTACTACCTGCTGCCGCTGCTCGAGCGGATTGAAAGCGGCTAATTTTGCGCTGACTCAATCAGCGTTTTGCCGGTTTGAGCCGCGCCGGGCCAGCAGCGTGAGGCCAAAACCCGCGAGCAGCGCCGCGAGGCAGGCGGCCAGCATCGGTTCGCGCCCGGCGAGCTCGGCGTAGGCGCCGGGCCAGAGCGCTTCGTTGGCGAGGAAGCGAACCGCGCCAGCGGATTCATCGCCCCCCTGCCAAGGCCACAGCGCCGGAATCGAACCCGCCAGCAGGCCGCGGATGAAGGCGTAGGCGCGCTCGCGGTGCCCGCGCAGCAGCCAGGCGACGACCCGCGACATCAGCACCACGCCAAGCGCGCAACCGCAAAGAAAAATCAGCAGCGGTGGAAGGTCGAAACCGGCCACCGCCGCGAGCATGAATTCATAGGCGCCCAGCAGCAGCAGGATGAAGGCCCCGGAAAGCCCCGGCAGCAGCATCGCGCTGATGGCGATGGCACCGCAGAGGAAGAGGTATCCCGGCGAGGGCGAGCCGGTTGCCGGGCTGCCGCTGGAAACCGCGAGCACGAAGGCCGCCCCGGCCAACCCCCACAGCAGATTGCGCCAGTTGCCCAGCGGGCTTTCCCGGCGCAGCAGTCCAATCGCCGCCGCGATCAGGCCAATGAAGAAAGCCCGCAAAGGTTCGGGATAGTTGTCGATCAGCAACAGGATCAGATTGGCGCTGAGCAGCAGGCCGCTGGCCATGCCGAGGCCAAGCGCGAGCAGGAAGGCGCCATCGATATGGCGCCAGCACGCTCCCGCCTCGCCGCGCAGCAACAGCCGCGCCGCTTCACCATCGACGGCGCGGATGGCGTGGATGAGGCGGTCATAGATGTTGGCGGCGACGGCGATGGTGCCGCCGGAGACGCCGGGCACCGAATCGCTGACACCCATGGCGATGCCCTTGGCGTAAACGAGCAGATGCGCGGAAATGCTCGCTGCGGGGGGCTTCATTGGCCAGGGCCGGAAACAGGCTTCAGAAGCGCAACTGCCCTTGCAGCAGCGGCACGAATCGGACGTGATCGAGCATCTGGCTGTGGAATTGCTCGCCGCGGCGGGTGATCAGGCGCAGTTCCTGGCCCGCGGGGCCGCCAACTGGAATCACGAGCCGGCCGCCGTCGGCGAGCTGGGCGAGCAATTCCCGCGGCACGCCAAGCGGCGCGGCGGCGACGATGATCGCGTCGAAGGGGCTTTGCTCGGGGTGGCCCCGGCTGCCGTCGCCGTGCATCAGCTCGACATTGTCGATGCCGAGCAGCCGCAGGTTGGCGACCGCCTTGTCGTGGAGCGGCTTGATCCGTTCGATGCTGTAGACCATTCCCGCCAGCGGGGCGATGACCGCGGTTTGGTAGCCGCAGCCGGCGCCGATCTCGAGCACCTTGTCGAGTGGGCCGTCGCGCAGCACCGCTTCGGTCATCCGCGCCACCACATAGGGCTGGGAAATCGTCTGCTTGTAGCCGATGTTGACCGGCCGGTCCTCGTAGGCGAGATGGGAAAAGGCCTCTTCGATGAAGATATGCCGCGGCGTCGCGCGCATGACATCGAGCACCGCGGAGTTGCGGATGCCCTTGCGCTCGAGTCCGGCGATAAGGCGCTCGCGGGTGCGGCGCGAGGTCATGCCGATGCCGTCAAGATTCAGCTTCGTTTCCTGTTTCGCTTCCATCGGTAAGGCACAACTCCCGGATCAGGCTCGTGGCGTAGGCGCCCCGGGTGAGCGCGAAGCGCAGCAGCAGGTCGTCGCCGTTCCAACTCCAGCGCAATTCCCGCGGCGCGAAACGCAGCGGCCTTCGGCCCGCTTCAACACCTTCCCGGACCAGCCAAGCCAGCGTGTCGGCATGATTTTCCAGCACCGCATTCTCCATATCGGCAGCCTCGGCGCGAGTTTCATACCTGGACCGCGATAATTTCGCCCCGGCCAGCGGGCCGGTCAGATGCGTATCGAGGGCGTCGAGCCGCTCTTGCAGTTCACCGGCCGGGTCCGCTTCCGCCGCGGGGATCAGCCGGCCCGATCCATCGAGGGCGGCGACATCCCCCGGCACGAAGCGGTTCCAGTTGCCCCGCGCCAGCCGGGCCGAGAGCAAATCGTTGAATAACAGGGCGCGGGCGGCCGAGTACAGCCGCGAGCGTTCGCCGCGGGACAGCCTGCGCCCCGGCGCGCCAGCGGCTTGCCGCGCGATGCGCTGGCGAAGCTGTTCGAGATTGCCCGCCAGCATGCCGAAGCGTTGGGGGCCGAAGTAATTCGGCGCGCCGCCGCCGGCCAGCGCGCGCAGGCGGTTTTCGGCGTCCTGGCGACAGCCGCTGAAATCGCGCAGGCGGATCAGGAAATGGTTGTGGCGGTGGCTGCCGATGCGGATCTTGCGCGCGTTGCGCCGGGCTTGCAGGATGCGCAGGCTGCCGTCCTCGGCCCCGGCGAGCCGGCCATCGGCGGATTCCGCCAGCCGCAGGCTGAACCATTGGCTCGCGCGGGCGTTGCGGTCCTTCATCCCGGCGTAGCCGATGTCGGCCTGGCCGAGGCCCGCCGCGGCGCCGAGCCGGCGCGCGGCTTCAAGGGTGGTGAGGCCGGTTTTCTCAACCTCGACGCAGAGATGCTCGCCGGCGCCGGTCAAATCAAAGCCCAGTTCCTCGCGCACCTGAAAATCATTGGCGCAGTGCTTTAGCCGGGCGTGATTGGCGGGGGCCGGCAACAGGCGGGAGAGATTCCACCAGCTTGACCCGGATGAGTCGGCCAAGTCGGGCTGCCCGGCCATGGGCGGCGGCTCAGGCATCCGGCCCAAACAGAACAACCGCGTGGCAGGCCATGCCCTCTTCGCGGCCGAGATAGCCCATGCGCTCGGTGGTGGTTGCTTTCAGGTTGACGCGCTCCAGCGGAAGGCCGGTCAGGCGCGCCAGACTCCCGCGCAGGGCCGCGGCATGCGGCGAGAGCTTCGGCACCTGGGCGATCACGGTCAGGTCGATATTGATTGGCGCCAAGCCCTGGCCGGCGGCCTTGTCGAGGGCGGCTTTGAGGATGAGTTTGCTGGAGATGCCAGCGTTGCCAGGATCGGTGTCGGGAAAAAGCTGGCCGATATCGCCCGCGCCAGCGGCGCCGAGCACGGCGTCGGCGAGCGCGTGCAGCAGCAGGTCGCCGTCGGAATGGGCCAACAGGCTGCGCCGGATCGGCAATTCAACTCCGGCCAGAATCAGCGGTTTCGCCGGATCGAATTCCGCGGCGAAGCGGTGCACATCGAAGCCGTGGCCGATGCGAAGCCGGTGGAGCTCGGGGTGGTTCAAAGAATCTCCTCCCCCAACTGGCCCAAAATCGCCCCGACCAAGGCGAGATCGGGCTTGTGGGTGATCTTGATATTGTCCTTGGCGCCGTCGACCATCACAACTTTGCCGCCGGCGGCGATGACCGCCGCCGCCTCGTCAACGTGGGAGCTGCCTTCGGCTTCGGCCCGCTTGAGCGCGTCGAGCAGGACGCCGAAGCGGAACATTTGCGGCGTCGCCGCGTTCCAGCAGTTTTCCCGCGCCACATTTTTCCGCACGGCCATGTTGGGGGCAACGCGCTTGAGGGCGTTGACCACGGGCCAGCCGAGCAGTCCGCCGTCGGCGCCGCTCGCCGCGGTGTCGGCAAGCAGCCGGGCGATGTCGCCGGCGCGGACACAGGGCCGCACGGCGTCGTGGACGAGCACCCAGTCCCCGGCGGCGGCGCTTTCATTGCGCCCGGTCTTTGTCTTTCCCGCGGTCAGGGCATTGAGGCCGGCCAGCACCGATTGCTGCCGGGTCGCGCCGCCTCGGCAAACGCGGATGCGGGGATCGTCGTCGAGGCCGAGCGATTGCCAGTGGCGGTCGCCGGGGCCCAGCGGGATGGCCAGGGCCTTCACCGGCGCCGCGAGCAGCGCCGCCACCGACCAGGACAGCACCGCCCGGCCATTGAGCGGAAGATACTGCTTGGGGACTTCCGAGCCGAAACGCGCGCCGCTTCCCGCGGCGGGAAGAACGCCCCAGCAGTTCATTCGGGCGCGTCCACGATGATGTGGAAGGTCTCGCCCTCTTTGATCATGCCGAGTTCCGAGCGCGCCCTTTCCTCGATGGCTTCGGTGCCCTCCTTGAGGTCGAGGGCCTCGATTTCGAGTCGCCGGTTGCTGTCGCGGAGCGTGGCGATGAGCGCGCGCTGATCCCCGGCTTCGGCCTGCCGCGCGCGCAGGGCCGGATAGCCGTCCTCCCCCAGCCAGAATTCGTACTGGAGCCAGGCGATGACCACCAGCAAGGCGCCAAGCAGCAG
>JAPOTO010000119.1:0-10765 GCA_026709135.1 Gammaproteobacteria bacterium
TGGCCGACAGGCGCAAGGGCTGAGAGAAATCGGAAGAATCCGTGAAAAACCATTCCTGTTTGCCAGCCTCGAGAACCAGATCGCGCAGATCGATCAGACCGGCGCGAAACCGACGCAAACGTTCGGGCGCGACACCGACGACCACAAAGGCATCGGCACCTTCCGCCGCTTCCACCGCCATGCCGAGATAGTGCCCGCCGATGTCATCGCGTGCCTCGAACAGCAGTGGCCCGTCGTAGTAGTCCAGCGTCCTCAGATAGTTGACGGTTTTCACGTTGACTCCGTCTGGCACTGGGCCAAGATGTCGTAGTCGGCGAGCGGCCACCAGGTATGGTGGGAGCCTTCGCCGGTTTGTTCAATGTATCCAGCTCCCGAGTCCAATCGAACTCGACAGATTTTCCGCCCTCTCAGCTTGGGGAGCGAAAGCCGCATCACGGCGTCTTCCCGGTCAGCGAAAAGCGACAAGCCTCGAGCCCGGCACTCGGAAACACCGGGGAACGAAGCTTTCGGGCGCTCGGCGCGCTGGGAGCGGAAATCCGCCTCCACCGGAATCTGTCTGCGCACCAGCCGGAACATCTCTAGTTCTTCATTGACTTGCCACGCCTCGCGTGGCGGGCAGTTCTCCGGCAACTGCTCGCGGAATCGCTTTCCTTGCATAACTACCTTTGCGGACGCCTTCGCTTCGCGGCTTGACTGGGATCGATGATGCGAATGTTGTCCCCTCCGGGCTCTGGATGCAAGAAAATCGAAAATTTCATGGCGTCCGCCGCGCGCGGCCCGCCAGATGGGGACAATTCGAAGCCTCGCCCCGCCGCAACCCCGCTTGCCTTGGGCGGGGGTTCCGTGTACATTGCGCAACCAATTTTTGGTGTCGCCTGCGCCGCCTTCCGATGAGCGAACTCACAGCGTTTTTTGTCTATGCCGCCGCCGTGCTGGCGATTGTCGGCGTGATGCTCGGCCTGTCGTATTTTCTGGGGCAGAGCGCCTCGCGCAAGTACACCGGGACGCCGTTCGAGTCCGGCATTGTTTCCGTGGGCTCGGCCCAGTTCCGCACCGCGGTGCATTTCTATCTGCCGGCGATCCTGTTCATCATTTTCGATCTCGAGGTCGTGTTCCTCTTCGCCTGGGCGGTTTCCGTGCGCGAGACCGGCTGGGTGGGATTCATCGAAATCAGCGTGTTCATCGGGATACTGCTCGCGGCGCTGTTCTACCTCTGGCGCGTGGGCGCGCTCGACTGGCGCACCGAGGTGCAGCGGCGGCGGCTGCGGGAAGTGCGCGGCGCCGGCGGCGTGACCAACCGCAAGGAATTCGCGTTGTGAGCTGGCGTTTGCAGAAAGCCGAGGAAGCCGCCTCGGGCCAGCCCGGCGGCGCCAGCGTCGACGAATTCCTGCGCCGCAACGTGGTCATGGCCAATCTCGAGGACATGATCGCCTGGGGGCGGAAAAACTCGATCTGGCCGTTCAACTTCGGTCTTTCCTGCTGCTATGTGGAGATGGCCACGGCGTTCACCGCCCGCCACGATCTCGCGCGCTTCGGCGCCGAAGTCATCCGCGGCACGCCGCGGCAGGCGGACATGATCGTCATCGCCGGCACCGTGTTCCGCAAGATGGCGCCGGTGGTGCGGCTGCTGTACGACCAGATGCTCGAGCCCAAGTGGGTCATCAGCATGGGTTCCTGCGCCAATTCCGGCGGCATGTACGACATTTATTCGGTGGTGCAGGGGGTGGACAAGTTCCTGCCGGTGGATGTGTATGTTTCCGGTTGCCCGCCGCGGCCCGAAGCCCTGCTCCAGGGCCTGATTCTGCTGCAGGAGCAGGTCGGCAAACAGCGCCGGCCATTGAGCTGGGTCATCAACGACCAAGGCGTCATCCAGCACAAGCCGAGAACCGTGCAGCGGGAGTTCCGCCAAGCCGAGCGGATCGCAGCCACCGAGCTGCGCTCCCCCGATGGCGTCTGAGCGGCGGAAGAAAGGGAAGCATCGACGACATGCAAGTCGCAACCGCAACCGCGAGTTCAACAAACTCAGCCGCCACCAGCCGGATTCCGCCGGCGCTCGCGGCGAAATTCGCCGGCCGCCTGCTCGCCGAGCAATTCACCTGCGACGAAATCCCCACGGCCTGGGTGGACCGGGCCGATGTGGTCGAGCTGCTGCGCGAGTTGCGCGATGGAACCGGAACGGGCGCGCCGCGCTTCGAGATGCTGTTCGATCTCACCGCCATCGACGAGCGCATGCGCAGCCACCGGCAGGGCCAGCCAGCCAGCGAGTTCACCGTTGTCTATCATTTGATGTCGTTTTCGGGCAATTGCGATTTCCGCGTCAAGGTGCCATTGATGGATGCGGACCTGAGCATCCCCACGGTGACAGGGCTGTGGCCCGCGGCGAATTGGTACGAGCGCGAAGCCTTCGACATGTTCGGCATCCACTTCGATGGCCATCCGAACCTGTTCCGGCTGATCCTGCCGCCGACCTGGCAGGGCAACCCGCTGCGCAAGGAGCATCCCGCCAGGGCCACCGAGATGGACCCGTATTCGCTCGATGACGACCAGGCGGCCCACGAGCAGGACGCGCTGCTGTTCAATCCCGAGCAATGGGGCATGAAGCGCAAATCGGAGAAGTCCGAGTTCATGTTCCTCAATCTCGGCCCCAATCATCCCAGCGTCCACGGGGCGTTCCGCATCGCCCTGCAGCTCGACGGCGAGATTCTCATCGACGCCGTTCCCGACATCGGCTACCACCACCGCGGCGCGGAAAAAATGGCCGAGCGCCAATCCTGGCACACCTTCATCCCCTACACCGACCGCATCGACTACCTCGGCGGGGTGATGAACAACCTGCCCTATGTGATGGCGGTGGAGAAGATGGCGGGCATCGAGGTGCCCGAGCGCGCCAAGGTGATCCGCGTCATGCTCTCCGAGATGTTCCGCATTTGCAGCCATCTGCTGTTCTACGGCACCTTCGCCCAGGACGTGGGGCAGCTTTCGCCGATCTTCTACATGTTCGTCGAGCGCGAGCGCATCTTCAATATCATCGAATCGATCTGTGGCGCGCGCATGCATCCGGGCTGGTTCCGCATCGGCGGCGTCGCCCAGGACCTGCCCGAAGGCTGGGACAGCCGCGTGCGCGAACTGCTCGAATTCATGCCGCCGCGGCTCGACGATTACGACGCCATGGTGCTGGACAACGGCGTGCTCAAGCGCCGCACCCAGGGCGTTGGCGTCTACGACACCAAGGAGGCTTTTGACTGGGGCATCACCGGCGCCGGGCTGCGCGCCACCGGCTTCGAGTGGGACTTCCGCAAGCAGCGCCCCTATGCGGGCTACGACAACTTCGAGTTCGACGTGCCCATCGCCGTCAACGGCGACTGCTACGACCGCTGCGCGGTGCGGGTCGAGGAAATGCGCCAGAGCCTGCGGATAATCAAGCAATGCCTTGACAATATGCCCGGCGGCCACTACAAGTCCGACCATCCGCTGACCACGCCGCCGCGCAAGAAGGAAACCCTGCGCGACATCGAAACCCTCATCAACCACTTCCTCAGCGTGAGCTGGGGGCCGGTGGTTCCACCCGACGAGGTTACCGTGTCGATCGAGGCCACCAAAGGCATCAACAGCTACTACCTGGTCAGCGACGGCAGCGGCGGCTCCTACCGCACGCGGATCCGCACCCCCTCCTTCGCCCATTTGCAGATGATTCCCCATATCAGCAACGGCTTCATGGTGGCGGATTTGATCGCGATCATCGCGAGCATCGATTTCGTCATGGCGGATGTGGACCGTTAAGGCGCAGGTGGACGGAAAACGATGAGTGCCCAGCACGAACAAGCGCGCGAACAGATGATCGCCTCGACGGCCCCGCCGGCGGAGTACCTGCTCGAAGCTGAAATCGCCGAGATCGAGCACGAGCGCGGGCTCTACCCCGACACCCGCGCCATCGGGCTCGAGGCGCTCAAGATCGTGCAGAAGCACCGCGGCTGGGTTTCCGACGAATCGCTGCTCGCCGTCGCCGACTATCTCGGCCTGCCAGTGGCCGAACTCGAAGGCGTGGCGACTTTCTTCAACCTCATCTACCGCCAGCCAGTCGGCGGCAACGTGATCCTGTTCTGCAAGAGCGTCAGTTGCTGGATCATGGGCTGCGATGCGGTGAAGGAGGAGATTTCCGCCGAACTCGGCATCGACTACGGCGAAACCAGCGCCGATGGCGAATTCACCCTGATTCCGGTGCCTTGCCTCGGCGACTGCGACCGGGCGCCGGTGATGATGGTGGGGCGCGACCAGCACCGCAATCTCGACCAGCAAAACCTCGGCGAGATTTTCGCCTGCTACCGCAAAGGGCGGGATTGACCATGGTCGCCAATCCATTGACCCGCAACATCGATTTCTCGCGCCCGCCGCTTGATCTCCCGGCCTACGAGGCGACCGACGGCTATCGCGGCCTCCATGAGATCGCCCGGGGCCTGAGCCCGGCGGATGTGCTGCGACAGGTCAAGGATTCGGGGCTGAAAGGGCGCGGCGGCGCCGGTTTCCCCACCGGCCTGAAATGGAGCTTCGTGCCCGCGGGCGACGATGCGCCGAAGCAGAAATACCTCGTCGTCAACGCCGACGAAATGGAACCCGGCACCTTCAAGGATCGCCTGCTGATGGAGGGCGACCCGCATTTGCTCATCGACGGCATGATCATCGCCGCCTACGCCATCGGCGCGAGCAAGGCCTACATCTTCCTGCGCGGCGAATACACCGACTCCGAGCGCATCCTCGGCCAAGCCATCGCGCAGGCCCGGGACAAAGGCTATCTCGGCCGCGATCTGCTCGGCACCGGCTTCGACCTCGACATCATCCTGCACACCAGCGCCGGCCGCTACATCTGCGGCGAGGAAACCGCGCTGCTCAACGCCCTCGAGGGCAAGCGCGCCAACCCCCGCGCCAAGCCGCCTTTCCCCCAGGTCAGCGGACTGTGGGGCAAGCCGACCATCGTCAACAATGTGGAAACGATCTGCAATCTGCCGGGCATCCTCGCCTGGGGCGTCGACTGGTACCAAAGCCTGACCAAGGGCAAGGACCACGGCACCAAGCTGTTCGGCATCAGCGGCAAGGCCCGCACCCCGGGCTGCTGGGAGCTGCCGCTCGGCACGCCGATCCGCGAATTGCTCGAAGTCCATGGCGGCGGCATGCGCGACGGCCTGAAACTGAAGGGTTTCCTGCCCGGCGGCGGCTCGACCGATTTCATGCTGCCCGAGCATCTCGACTTGAATCTCGATTACGACGATATCGCCGGGGCCGGCAGCCGGCTCGCCACCGGCACCTTGATCCTGCTCGACGACCAGACCTGCCCGGTGGGGATGATCGGCAACCTGATGACCTTCTTCTCCCACGAATCCTGCGGCTACTGCACGCCCTGCCGCGATGGGTTGCCCTGGGTCGATGAGATTTTCCGCGACTTCGAGGCGGGCAAGGGCAGCCAGCGGGACTTGGCGATTCTCGAAGAACACGTGGACTACATGGGCCCGGGCAAAACCTTCTGCGCCCTCGCCCCCGGCGCCACGGCGCCGCTCGGCAGCGGGCTGCGCTATTTCCGCGAGGATTTCGAGCGCCATATCAGCGAACAACGCTGCCCATACCGGAATTGAGCGCAGACCAGCCATGACCGACAAGACGAAAGTTGAAATCCTGATCGATGGCGTGGCCTACCAGGTCAATGCCGGCAACAACCTGTTGCAGGAGTGCCTGTCCCAGGGCCTCGACCTGCCGTATTTCTGCTGGCATCCGTGCATGGGTTCGGTGGGCGCCTGCCGCCAGTGCGCGGTGAAGCAGTACCGCGGCGAAGACGATCAAGACGGCCTGCTGACCATGGCCTGCATGACCCCGGCGCAGGCCGGGGCGAGAATCTCCATCGAAGACCCGGAGGCGAAGGCTTTCCGCGCCGGCGTGATCGAAAGCCTGATGATCAGCCACCCCCATGACTGCCCGGTCTGCGAGGAGGGCGGCGAATGCCACCTCCAGGACATGACGCTCATGTCGGGCCACAACTACCGCCGCTACGACAAGAAAAAAGTCACCCACCGCAACCAGTATCTCGGCCCCTTCATCAATCACGAGATGAACCGCTGCATCACCTGCTACCGCTGCGTGCGCTTCTATGGCGAGTACGCCGGCGGCACCGACCTCTCCGCCCAGGCCGCGCACCACCACACCTACTTCGGCCGCCACCGCGACGGCGTGCTCGAAAGCGAGTTCAGCGGCAATCTCGTCGAGGTTTGCCCCACCGGGGTCTTCACCGACAAGGTGTTCAGCGAAAACTACACCCGCAAGTGGGATTTGCAGACCGCGCCCTCGGTCTGCGCCGGCTGCGGCGTTGGCTGCAACATCGCACCCGGCGAGCGCTACGGCGAATTGCGCCGCGTCGTCAACCGCTACCACAGCGAACTCAATGGCTACTTCATCTGCGATCGGGGCCGCTTCGGCAGCGGCTATGTGAACGACCCGCGGCGGCTGAAAACACCGCTGGATGGGGAGGGCAATGCGCTCGAAGTCGATGCCGCGAAGAACCGGTTGCGGGAAATCGCGGCCGATGGCGGCGGCGCGATCGCCATCGGCTCGCCCCGGGCCGGGGTCGAGGCCAATTTCGCCCTGCGCCAGCTCGTGGGCGGGGAAAACTTCTACGCCGGCTGCTCCGACGCCGAATACGCCTGCCTGGCGGAGATGGTCGCGCTCGCGCAAGATCCGGCTTTCCACAATCCCTCGATCCGCGAAATCGAGCGGGCCGATTGCGTGCTCGTGCTCGGCGAGGATGTCACCAACACCGCGCCGCGAATCGCCCTCGCCCTGCGCCAGTCGGTTCGCAACCGGGCTTTTGAACTTGCGGAAGCGGCGCGGATTCCGCCCTGGCAGGACGCCGCCGTGCGCGAACTCGCCCAGCACGAGCGCAGCCCGCTGTTCATTTTCGCCAGCGGCGCCACCCGCCTCGACGATGTGGCCGAGCAACGAATCATCGATGCGCCTTCCGGCCTTGCCCGCGGCGCCTTCGCCCTCGCGCGGCGGATTCACGATGCCGCGCCCGCCGGCGCGGAAGCAGGCGGCGAACTCGAAAGCTCTCTTGAAAGCATGGCCGAAGCATTGCTCGCCGCGAAGCGGCCGCTGATTGTCGCCGGGGCGGGGGGCGGCGATGCCGATTTGATCCGCGGCGCGGCCAATATCGCCCGCGCCCTGTTTCTGGAGCGGGGCAAACGCCAAGGCGATGGTGAAGCCAAGCCGGAACCCGTGGATCTCTGCCTGCTGGCCCCCGAGGTCAACAGCGTGGGATTGCAGCTGCTGACCCGGCCCGGCAACCGCCTTGGCGAGGCGCTGCGCAAGCTCGCCAGCGGCGAAGCCGCCAATCTGATCGTGCTCGAAAACGACCTCTACCGCCGCGCGCCGCACGCCGAGGTCGATGGCGCGCTAGCCGTGGCGAAGCAAACCGCGGCGCTCGATCTGCTGCCAAACCGGACCACGGCGAAGGCCGATCTCGTGTTGCCGGTGACCGCTTTTTCCGAACAGCAATCGACTTGGATCAACTACGAGGGCAGGGCGCAGCTCGCCTGGCAGGTGCACCGCAACCACAGCGCGGCGCGCCCGGCTTGGCAATGGACTGGCGAGTTCCAGACTGTCCGCCAAGCGCTGCTCTCATGCGCTGGCGCGGTCCCCGCCCTCGCCCGGCTTGGCGAAGTGCTGCCGGATACTTCACAGTTGCCGGCGGGGGCGAAAGTGCCGCGGCAGTCCGAGCGCTACAGTGGCCGCACCGCGATGAAGGCCAATCTCAATGTCCACGAGCCAAAGCAGGCCCAGGACCCGGAATCGGCGCTGGCCTTTTCCATGGAAGGCGTTCCGCCCCGACGCGACGCCACGATCCTGGCTTCGTCCTGGGCGCCGCAATGGAACTCGAACCAGAGCATCAGCAAGTTCCAGGACGAGATCAACGGACCATTGCGCCAAGGCCATGCCGGTGTGCTGCTGTTGGAAAAATGCGCCGCAAGCGGAGCGTATCATCCCGCCCCCGACAGCCTGGAAGTAAACGCCGGCGAAGGACTTAACGGCGAAAGCCTCGAATTGCTGCCGGCGGCGCAGATCTTCGGCAGCGAGGAACTCAGCTCGCGCAGCCCGGCGATTCGCGAGCGGATGAGTGAAGCCTATGTCGCGCTGGCGCCGGAAACCGCCCGCAAGCATGGCCTGCGGCAGGGGCAGGGCGTCACGCTAAGCACTTTGGGCGCGTCCGGCGGCAACGGCGTTTCGGTTACCGCCCTGGCTTGCATCCGCGGGGAAATGAGCCCGGATGCCGCGGCGCTCCACTCAAGCGACCGCGAACTCGATTTCCACGGCCTTGGCGGCCGGGTCAGCCTGGCCGCGGCGGAAACGCCCGCCAGCCTCGACCGGGGGCTCGGGCAATTGATTGTCGCCGACCTGGTTCGGGACGAGGCGGCGGGGGAGAGCTAGGCCGTGTTCGAATACGCAGTCGGTTCGGCCCTCAGCATCGCCAGCATCCTGCTGGTGGTCATCGTCATCGCCGCCATGCTGATCTGGGTCGAGCGGCGGCTGCTGGGGTTCTGGCAGGAACGGCTCGGGCCGAACCGCCTGGGCTGGTTCGGCATCCTCCAGGTCGTCGCCGACATGATCAAGATCTTCACCAAGGAAGACTGGGTGCCGCCATTCGCCGATCGGCTGAGTTTCGTCATTGCCCCGGCGATCATCATGGTCGTCGTGCTGATGAGCTTCGCGGTGATCCCCTTCGCACCGAACATCGGTGTCATCGACTCGAACATCGGCGTGCTCTTCGTGCTCGCCATGGCCTCGCTCGGGGCCTACAGCGTGATGCTCGGCGGGCTGTCGTCGAACAACAAGTACGCCCTGCTCGGCAGCCTGCGGGCGGCGGCGCAGATGGTCAGTTATGAAGTGTTCATGGGCATTTCCCTGCTTGGGGTGGTGGTGCTCGCCGGCAGCTTCAACCTGCGCGAGATCGTCGAATCCCAGGCCGATGGCTGGTACATCGTGCCGCAGTGCGTCGGTTTTCTGATCTTTCTGATTGCCGGAGTGGCGGAAAGCCACCGGTTGCCATTCGACATTCCCGAGGCCGAGCAGGAGATCTGCGCCGGCTACCACACCGAATACTCGGGCATGAAATTCGGCATGTTTTTCGTGGGCGAATACCTGGGTTTGGTGCTGATTTCCTCGCTGATCACGGTGCTGTTCTTCGGCGGCTGGCTTGGGCCGGCGTTGTTGCCGCCGATTGTCTGGTTCGCGCTCAAGGCCGGGTTCTTCATCGCGTTTTTCATTCTGATGCGCGCGGCGCTGCCGCGGCCGCGCTACGACCAGCTGATGAGCTACGGCTGGCTGTTCCTGCTGCCGCTGTCGCTGGTCAATCTGCTGGCCACCGGCGCCGTGGTGCTGGCGGCGCAATAGGAGAAGCCGATGCGTATCGGGCGTGAAACAACGATCTGGAGGCGAACATGTTCAGCCTGATCCGGGACACCCTGCTCAGCCAGGCGGTCACCCTGTGGCGGGTGTTCCGCAAACTCTTCGTCAAAGCCGACACCGTGCAGTATCCCGACGAGCAACCCTACATGTTCCCGCGCTGGCGCGGGCGCATCATTCTCAGCCGCGACCCTGACGGCGAGGAGCGCTGCGTGGCCTGCAATCTCTGCGCGGTGGCCTGCCCGGTGGACTGCATCGCCCTGCAGAAGGCCGAAACCGAGGACGGCCGCTGGTACCCGGAGTTTTTCCGCATCAATTTCTCGCGCTGCATCATGTGCGGCTTTTGCGAGGAGGCCTGCCCCACCAACGCCATCCAGTTGACGCCGGATTTCGAGATGGCCGAATACGTGCGCCAGGACATGGTCTGGGAAAAGGAGGACCTGCTCATCGACGGCACCGGCAAGTACCACGACTACAATTTCTACCGCGTCGCCGGCAAGCAGGTTGCCGGCAAGGACAAGGGCGAGGCGCTCAACGAGGCCGAGCCGGTAAATGTGCGGAGCCTGCTGCCATGACGCTGCTGTTCTATCTTGCCGGGGCAGTCGCCGTCATCGCCACCATCGGCGTGATCTTGCAAACCAATATCGTTCACGCCCTGTTGTATCTGATTTTATCCCTGCTCGCGGTGGCGGTGATCTTCTACACACTCGGGGCGCCGCTGGCGGCGATGCTCGAGGCCATCGTCTACGCCGGGGCGATCATGGTGCTGTTCCTGTTCGTGATCATGATGCTCAATCTCGGCCAGAACACCCGGGAGCAGGAGCGGGACTGGCTGCGGGCGGGTGGCTGGCTGCCGCCGGCTTTCCTCGCCGGCGTGCTGCTGGCGCAGTTGCTGTTGGTGATGAGCGGCGTCGAGGGCATGTCGGCCGCGGAGCAGGTTGGGGTGATGGCGGTGGGCACGCGGCTGTTTGGGCCCTATGTGCTCGCGGTCGAACTCGCCTCGATCCTGCTGCTCGCGGGGCTGGTTTCGGCCTACCACCTGGCGCGGCAAATCCGCGCAGAGGACGAGTGATGGCCGCGGTTCCCATCGAGCATGGGCTGATTCTGGCGGGAATCCTGTTCTCGCTGGGCCTGATCGGCGTGCTCACCCGGCGCAACATCGTTTTCGTGCTGATGTCGCTGGAAGTCATGCTCAACGCCTGCGGGCTGGCCTTCATCGTCGCCGGCTCGCGCTGGGAACAGCCCGACGGGCAGATCATGTTCCTGCTCATTCTCACCCTCGCCGCGGCCGAAGTCGCGGTGGGGCTGAGCCTGATCATCCAGTTGT
>JAPOTO010000119.1:11032-20930 GCA_026709135.1 Gammaproteobacteria bacterium
TTCCTGCAATCGGGCCTCGAAAGCCACACCGTGCCGCTGTGGAGCTGGATTTCGGTGGCGGGCTTCGAGCCGGGTTTCAACCTCTATCTCGACGGGCTGTCGCTGGTGATGATGCTCGTCATCACCGGGGTCGGCTTCCTGATTCACGTCTACAGCACCGGCTACATGGCGGACGACCCGGACTTCGCCCGCTTCTTCTGCTACATGAACCTGTTCGTCTTCTCGATGCTGCTGCTCGTGCTCGGCGACAATCTGCTGCTGCTCTATCTCGGCTGGGAGGGCGTGGGCCTGTGCAGCTACCTGCTCATCGGCTTTTGGTACAGCAACCCGGAGAACGGCTACGCCGCGCGCAAGGCTTTTGTCGTCACCCGGGTGGGCGACACCGCCATGGCCATCGGCCTGTTCCTGCTCTTCGCCCAGCTCGGCACGCTCAACATCCAGGATCTGCTCCACGCGGCGGAAGCCGAGTGGCCGCTGGGTTCGGCGCTGCCGGCGATCACCGCACTGCTGCTGCTCGGCGGCGCCGTCGGCAAGTCGGCCCAGTTGCCGCTGCAAACCTGGCTGCCTGACGCCATGGCGGGGCCGACGCCGATCAGCGCGTTGATCCACGCCGCCACCATGGTCACCGCCGGCGTGTATCTGATTGCCCGCACCCATGTGCTGTTCGAGCTCGCCCCCGATGTGCAGATGCTCGTCGCCTGGGTGGGGTTGATCACCCTGCTGATGGCGGGATTCACCGCCATGACCCAGAGCGACATCAAGCGCATCCTGGCCTTTTCCACGGTTTCGCAGATCGGCTACATGTTCCTCGGCCTTGGTGTCGGCGCCTGGTCCGGGGCGGTTTTCCACCTGATGACCCACGCCTTCTTCAAGGCGCTGCTGTTTCTCGGCGCCGGCGCGGTGATTCTCAGCCTGCACCACGAGCAGGACATCTTCCGCATGGGCGGCAAGCGCCGGGCGCTGCCGGTGGGGTTTTTGTGCTTCCTCATCGGCGGGCTGGCGCTGACCGCCTTTCCCTACACTTCGGGCTACTTCAGCAAGGACGAGATTCTGCTGACCGCGCTCGAATCTGGAGGGCCGGGGTTCTGGCTCTGGCTTGGCGGGGTGGTAGGCGCCTTCTTCACCGGCATTTACACCTTCCGGCTGTTTTTCGTGGTCTTTTTCGGCGCCAGCCGCGGGCATGACGACGCCACTGAGGTGAAGGGGCTCAATATCGCCCTGCCGCTGTTCATCCTGATGGCGCTGTCGCTGTTCGGCGGCTGGATTCCCCTGCCGCTCGATGCGGTGTTCGGCCACCACGCCGAAGAACACCACGCCAGCGCGCTGCTGCATGGCATCATGATAGCCGCGCCGTTGGCGGGCATCGCCATCAGTTACCTGTTCTATGGTTCTGGCGCGCTGTCTGTGGAAAAGCTCATGGCGCTTCCCGGCGCCCGGGCGCTGCACCGCTTTTGGCACAGCGGCTGGGGCATGGACCGGCTCTATGACGCGCTCTTCGTCCACCCCTTCCTGTGGCTGGCGCGGGTCAACGCCAAAGACTTCATCGACGCCTTCTACAATGGCCTGGCCGCGCTGAGCCGGGCGGGGCATCTGCTGATCGCCCGCAGCCAGACGGGCTATCTGCGCTGGTACGCCCTGTCGATGGCCGCCGGGCTTGTGCTGCTGATCGGCCTGGGAGCGCTGCTGTGATCGCGGTCTGGCTCATCGCGCTGCTGTTTCTTGGCGGAATCGCCGCCTGGGCCAGCGAGCGCGTCCATCCCAACTCGCCGCGCTGGGTGGCGCTGGCGGTGCTGGCCGCTGGGCTGCTGCTGATGCTGCCGCTGCTCGGCGCCGCGCCGGAGAATGGCTGGCTTGCCCAAACCAACCGCTCCTGGCTGCCGCGCTTTGGCATTTCCCTGCATTTCGCCATCGACGGGCTTTCGCTGCTGCTGCTGTTGTTGACGGCCTTTCTCGGCATCATCGCCGTGGGCTCGGCTTGGGCGGAAATCCGCCACCGGGCCGGCTTCTTCTACTTCAACCTGCTGTGGACCCTTGCCGGGGTCGTTGGCATCTTCACCGCGCTGGACTTGTTCCTGTTTTTCTTCTTCTGGGAGGTGATGCTGATCCCGATGTATTTCATCATCGCGATCTGGGGGCATGAGAACAAGTTCTACGCGGCGAAGAAGTTCTTCATCTTCACCCAGGTCAGCGGCCTGCTGATGCTCGTCGCCATCGCCGCTCTCGCCTGGTTCCATTACCTGCAACTCGGCTTCTTCAGTTTCGACTATCTCGACCTGCTCAATGTGCGGATGAATCCCGGCTTGGAAATGTGGGTCATGCTCGGTTTCTTCATCGGTTTCGCCACCAAGTTGCCGAGCGCGCCTTTCCACAACTGGCTGCCCGACGCCCACAGCCAAGCACCGAGCGCGGGCAGCATCATCCTCGCCGGCGTTCTGCTCAAGACCGGCGCCTACGGCCTGGTGCGCTTCGCCGTGCCGCTGTTCCCCAACGCCTCGGCGGAATTCGCCCCCATCGCCATGACCCTGGCCGCCATCAGCATCCTCTATTGCGCCAAGGTTGCCTTCGCCCAGGCCGACCTCAAGCGGCTCATCGCCTACACCAGCGTCAGCCACATGGGTTTCGTCACCCTCGGCGTCTACGCCTGGAACGAGCTCGCCCTGCAGGGGGCGGTGATGACCATGCTCGCCCACGGCCTCAGTTCGGCGGCGCTGTTCATGCTCGCCGGCGGCCTGCAGCACCGCATCCACACCCGCAACATGCTCGAAATGGGCGGCTTCTGGGGCCGGGTGCCGCGGATGGCGGCGGTGGCGATGTTCTTTTCCATCGCCGCCCTCGGCATGCCTGGGCTGGGCAACTTCATCGGCGAGTTCCTGGCCTTGCTCGGGGCCTTCCAGGCCAATCCGCTGCTGACCATCGTTTCCGCCTTCGGCCTGATCTTCGCTTCGGTGTATTCGCTGTGGGTGATGCAGAGGGTGTTTCAGGGCAAATACTCTGATGGCTCTTTCGACGGTGCTCGGCTGCGCGATCTCGACAATCGCGAGCTGGCCTACTATGCCGCGATGATGCTGGGCCTGGTGTGGATGGGGGTGTATCCCCAGTCTTTCCTCGACCTGTCCGCCCCGGCCCTGCAGGCCCTGCTTGACGGGCAGCCGGTTCAGGCGCTCGCGGGAGCGGGAGCCTTGCCGCCATGATGGATTTCACCGGCTATGTGGTGAGCGCGGGGGACCTGATCCCGCTGCTGCCGCCGATTGTGCTGACCGTCGCCGCGGTCTGGGTGATGCTGGCGATCGGCGCGCGGCGGCATTATCCATTCGCGCTGGCTTCCACGCTGGCCGGGCTGCTGCTTGCCGGCTTGCTGGCCCACCATCTGATGGCCGGGCCGGACCCCTCGCCGATTCCGCTGCTGACGATGGATGGCTTCGCGCAGTTTTTCACCGTGCTGATCTGTGTGCTGGCGATTGGCGTGTGCCTGCTGGCGCACAACTATTGGTCGGAGTTCGACGACCAGCGCGAAGAGTTCTATCTCCTGGTTCTGCTCGCCACGCTCGGCGCGGTGGTGCTCGTTGGCGCGAATCATTTCGCGAGCCTGCTGCTGGGCTTGGAAACCCTGAGCATGGCGCTCTATGGCATGCTCGCCTACCCGGTGCAGAGCCGCCGGCAGGCGACCGGGCGCGCCCTCGAAGCCACGGTCAAGTACCTGATCCTGTCGGCGGTTTCCACGGCGATGATCCTGTTCGGCGTGGCGCTGATCTACGCCGAAACCGGCAGCCTGCTTTTCGCCGGCCTCGCGGAGTTGCCCGCGGGCCAGAACACCGGCTTTTCCATCGTCGCCCTGCTGCTGGTTGCCGCTGGAGTCGCCTTCAAGCTGTCGCTGTTTCCCTTCCACATCTGGACCCCGGATGTTTACGAAGGCGCCCCGGCGCCGGCCACCGCGTATCTGGCGACGATAGGCAAAATCGCCGTGGCGGTCGTCCTGCTGCGGCTCGTGGTGGAAACCCGGGCGCTGGGCATCGTTCAGGTGGTCATCGCCTTTTCGCTGCTGGCCCTGCTGTCGATCCTCGCCGGCAACCTGCTCGCCCTGCAGCAGGACAATCTCAAGCGGATCCTCGCCTATTCGTCGATCGCCCACATGGGCTACCTGCTCATCGCCGTCATCGGCGGCTTTTACGCCGTTGGCCCGGTCGGCGTCGAAGCGGTGACTTTCTATCTGGTCGCCTACGCCATCATGACCCTCGGCGCCTTCGGCGTGGTCTCGCTGCTCTCGTGCGACCGCGAAGAGTTCGATGGCATCGCCCAATACCAGGGCCTGTTCTGGCGCCGGCCCGCCCTTGCCGCGGCATTTACCGGCATGTTGCTGTCGCTGGCGGGAATCCCGCTCACCGCGGGCTTCATCGGCAAGTTCTATCTGATCCTCGCCGGGGTGGAATCCGGCCTCTGGCCGCTGCTCGCCGCCCTCGTCATCGGCAGCGGCATCGGCCTCTACTACTATCTCCGCATCGTCTACCGCATGCTGCTGCCGGTGCCAGACGACGCCCCCGAACTCAGGCGGGGCAGGGCGGGTTTTGGCGTGGTCGCGGCACTCTTCGCCCTCATCCTCCTGTTCGGCGTCTATCCCGCCCCGCTGATGAAACTCATCGAAGCCATCGCGCTTTGATTGCCCCGGGCAAGGGATTCATTCCCCGTTCTGTCAGGTACTCCGCAGCGTGAGTCGCCGTCTGGGGGGCTGCGCGCGGCGGGCGTGCGAGACACGATGTCGAGCCCGAAGCCCACAGGGACGTGTTTACGGCGTCCGCCGCGCGCAGCCCCCCAGACGGCGACGGATCGAAGTCACGAAAGCTGCGTTCAGATCACCTCGAGGCTTCGCTCCTCCGCGCCGCGAACCACCGAGGCCGGGACGCGGGTGTCGAAAGTGACGAAACGGCCGCCCCGCGCCACCGCAAGCGCGAGCAGGTACACATCGGTGAGCTGCCGCGGGCCGATCACCCGATCCCAGTCGATCACCGCGTCATCGAGCAGGCTGACATCCCCAGTCCAAAAAGCGTGGTCGCCAGCCCGCGTCGCCTCCCGCAACCGCCGGGCCACGAGCGCGGTGGGCAGGGGATTCGGATAGCCCGGTTGCGCCATGATTCGCAGGCAGCCGTTTTCGGTAAGCGGGCATGTTGCCCAGCCATCCCTGATGTTCCGGCCAAGCCAACGCATCGCCGGCCCGTGGTGCGCATGCCCGGCGTCAAGCAGGGCGATCAGCACATTCACGTCGAGCAGGGCCCGCATCAGTCGCCCACTTCTTCCCGCAGCCGGTCGATCAGCGCGTTGGTGACGATTCCGCCGCGCTTGGGAAACGGACGAAAGCCGAATTCCGCCGGCGCGGAAGCGTATTCCGCGCGATCTTCGGCCACCCCGGCGAGGCTGTTCCGCAGCAGACGCGAGGCGACCGCCCCCACGGTTTTCGATTCACGCCTCGCCACTTCCTTCACCGCCATCAACACATCGTCGTCGAGATTCAGCGTGGTGCGCATGATGCAATCCTCCTTCAGGATCCAATCCGTGATGCTAAAACATCAAACATCAATCCGCAAGCAGTATCCAAACATCATCCAATCGGGTGGGCGCGGAGCGGACAACTCTAGCGGTTGACCGCGGTGGATGGTTTTCATTAGAATGCCCCGCTTTCCGGTGCGGGCCTCGGGCCCGCCGGATCTGTCCCCTTCGTCTAGAGGCCTAGGACACCGGGTTTTCATCCCGGCAACAGGGGTTCGAAACCCCTAGGGGACGCCAATTGCGGAAACCCGGCGCGAGCCGGGTTTTTTGCGTGAAACCGGCGCAGGCTCCCAGCTTGCCCGCTGTTCCCTCGTGTGGCGCAGACTTGCCATGACCGTTGCCATCGCCGTCAGCCAGCTCGAAAAGCGCTACGCCAGCGGCACCGTCGCGCTGAAAGGCATTTCCCTCGAAGTCGGGCAAGGGGATTTCTTCGCCCTGCTCGGGCCCAACGGCGCCGGCAAATCGACCTTCATCGGCATACTCTCCACCCTCGTCACCAAAACCGCGGGCGAGGTGCGGGTTTTCGGCCGCGATGTCGATACCCATATCTACCAAACCAAGCTCGACCTCGGCGTCGTGCCCCAGGAGATCAACTTCAGCCAGTTCGAGAAAGTCGGCGATGTGGTGCGAACCCAGGCGGGCTACTACGGCCTGCCGCGCAAGCTCGCCGCCGCGCGCAGCGAGAAATACCTCAAACAGCTCGGCCTGTGGGACAAGCGCAACGAGCGCTCGCGCTCGCTTTCCGGCGGCATGAAGCGGCGCATGATGATCGCCAGGGCGCTGGTGCACGAGCCGCGGCTGCTGATTCTCGACGAGCCCACCGCCGGGGTCGATATCGAATTGCGCCGCTCGATGTGGGATTTCCTGCTTGAAATCAACCGCGCCGGCACCACGATCATCCTCACCACGCATTATCTCGAGGAAGCCGAACAGCTTTGCCGCAACATCGCCATCATCGACGAGGGCCGCATCATCGAGAACACGAGCATGAAGAAGTTGCTGCTTGAGTTGGACACCCACGCCTATGTCCTCGACACCGACGGCCCCCTCGCCGGCGATGTGGCGCACGAGGAAGCGGGGCTTTCCCTGCGCAAGACCGATGCGCACAGCATCGAGGCGGTGCTCTCCGGCGGCCGCGACATCAACAGCGCCATCGCCGTCCTCGACGGACTCGGCATCCGCGTCGCCAGCATGCGCAACAAAGCCAACCGGCTCGAGCAGCTTTTCCTCTCGCGCCTGCGGGCGAATGGCGGAGGAGAGGGCTGATGCGCACCGATTGCCGCCGCCACCGAATAGCGAGAGGATGGGCCCGATGCGCACAGACCACCGCCTGATCGCCTTCGAGACCATCGTCACCCGCGAGGTGCGGCGCTTCACCAGAATCTGGATGCAAACCCTGGTGCCGCCGGTGATCACGATTTCGCTGTATTTTGTGATTTTTGGCAACCTGGTGGGCAGCCGGATCGGCGAAATGGGCGGTTACCAGTACATGGAGTTCATCGTGCCCGGTCTGATCATGATGGCCGTCATCCAGAATTCCTATTCCAATGTGGTGTCGTCGTTTTTCAGCCAGAAGTTCCAGCGCAGCGTCGAGGAGCTGCTCGTGGCGCCAATTCCCAACTATGTCATCCTCGCCGGTTTCATCGCCGGCGGCATGGCCCGGGGGCTTTGCGTCGGGCTGATCGTTACCGTTGTGTCGCTGTTTTTCGCCGACCTCGGCATCCACAGCCTGCCCATCACATTCAGCGTGGTCATGCTCACCTCGCTGGTGTTTTCGCTGGGCGGTTTCATCAACGCGGTGTTCGCCAACAATTTCGACGACATCTCAATCATTCCGACCTTCGTGCTGACGCCGCTGATCTACCTCGGCGGGGTGTTTTATTCCATCGAACTGCTGCCGCCATTCTGGCGCGTGGTTTCCCAGCTCAACCCGATTTTCTACATGGTCAACACCTTCCGCTACGGCATCCTCGGCACCTCCGACATCGATGTGGCCTGGGCCTTCGCCATGCTCGTCCTGTTCATTGTGCTGCTCTACGGCGTGTGCATCTGGCTGCTGCGCCGGGGCACCGGGGTGCGGAGCTGAACCATGGGCGGCAATCCGCTGGGCCGCAAAGTGGCGATTCCCGGGGAATACAGCCCCGGGGTGCTCCATGCGATTCCCCGCGAGCCAGTCGCCGGCGGCGGCTATCCAGTTTATGGGCTTGACCACTGGCGCGCCTATGAATTGTCCTGGCTCGATGCCGAAGGGCGGCCGGCGGTGTTCGTCGGCGAGTTCCTGTTTCCGGCGGATTCGCCGAATCTGGTGGAATCCAAATCGCTCAAGCTCTACCTCGCCGGTTTGAATGGCGAGCGCTTCGCCCGCGAGTCGCTGGCCGCCGGGCGGATTGCCGAAGATTTGTCGGCCTGCTGTGGCGCGGAAGTCGAGGCGCGTGTCTGGGGTTTGGTTTCGTATCCCGACAATTGCCGCTTGGCGGAATTCGACTTGATCGACCACCACCTGCCGCGGCAAGCCCCGAACGGGCCGGATCCCGGGCTGCTCGCAAGCGGCGGGCGCCGGGTCGACAACCGCAAGGTTCGCAGCGAATTGTTCCGCTCGCTGTGCCCGGTCACCGGCCAGCCCGACTGGGCAAGCGTGGCGCTGGCCTACAGCGGCGCGGAAATCGACGAGGCGGGTCTGCTGTCGTATCTGTGCGCCTTCCGCGGCGAGGCGGCCTGGCACGAAAGCTGCGCCGAGCGGGCCTTTCATGACATCATGCGCGCCTGCGCGCCCGACCAGGCGAGCCTGTCGCTGCATTTTCTGCGCCGGGGCGGGCTGGAAATCAACGTCTACCGGGCCACATCGCCGGTGCGGCCTAAGGATTTGCTCGGCCGCGACGCGCGGCAGTAGGCCGGGAGCCTGCGCCGCTTGGCGGCAACGGCGGAACTGGGAGACAATACCGCCGCCGCGGTGAGATGTCCGAGTGGTCGAAGGAGCACGCCTGGAAAGTGTGTATGCCGAAAGGCATCGAGGGTTCGAATCCCTCTCTCACCGCCATCAACTCCGTAAACCAGCGCAAACAGGCAACGCATATGAAAGAACCAGTACGGGTAACGGTTACCGGCGCCGCGGGCCAGATCAGCTACGCCCTGCTATTCCGCATCGCCGCCGGGGAAATGCTGGGGAAGGACCAGCCGGTCATCCTGCAACTGCTGGAAATCACCCCCGCCCTCGACGCTCTCGCCGGCACCGTCATGGAGATAGAGGACTGCGCCTTTCCCCTGGTGGCGGGCATAGAGCAGACCGACGATCCCGACACCGCCTTTGGCGGTGCCGATTACTGCCTGCTGGTGGGCGCCCGGCCCCGGGGCCCGGGCATGGAGCGCAAGGATCTGCTCAAGGCCAACGCGAAGATCTTCTCCGCCCAAGGCGCGGCCATCGACCGCCAGGCCAGCCGCGGGGTGAAGGTGCTGGTGGTGGGCAACCCCGCCAACACCAATTGCCTGATCGCCAGCCGCAACGCCCCGAATCTCGACCCTTCGCGCTTCACCGCCATGACCCGCCTCGACCACAACCGCGCGGTGGCTATGCTGGCTGCCCAAACCGGCAGCCACAGCACCGTGGTGGACGGCATGATCATCTGGGGCAACCACTCGGCGACCCAGTACCCCGACATCCACCATTGCCGCATCGACAGCCGCCCGGCCGTCGAACTCGTCGAACACGAGTGGGTCGAGCGGCGCTTCATCCCCGAAGTGCAGCAACGCGGCGCCGCCATCATCAAGGCCCGGGGCCTGTCGAGCGCGGCGTCGGCGGCCAACGCGGCGATCGCCCATATGCGCGACTGGGCCCTCGGCAGCGCCGGTCGCATCGTCAGCATGGGGGTTTGCGGCGACGGCAGCTACGGCATCGAAAAGGGGCTGGTCTATTCCTTTCCAGTCATCTGCGAAAACGGCGGCTACCGGATCGTTCAGGACTTGGCCATCAACGATTTCAGCCGCGCCATGATGACGGCGACCGAAAACGAATTGCGTCAGGAGCGCGACGACATCGCCGATTTGTTGTGAGAAAGCGCCGCGAATTTGACTTTGGGGGTTTATCTGGCTTCGACCCGCCGCTGGCCGGATGGGGGAGCATTGCGGACGCTGTGAATACGTCCATGTACGCTCCGGGCTCGACATCCTGTCTCGCACGCCCGCCATGCTCCCCCATCCGGCCAGCGGCTAGGAGCCTGCGCCGTAGGAATTCGCGAAAGCGAAAATTCGATATCGCCGCGCCCTTGGCTGATCGATTGAGGCGAATATTGGCTGATATTCAACGAAATTGATCAGCCAAGGGCGCGGATGAGAGCGGATTTGCAGCCGTGAATTCCTACGGCGC
>JAPOTO010000098.1 GCA_026709135.1 Gammaproteobacteria bacterium
GGTCGGCACGCTCGCGGTGACTTGGCTCGTGTTTGCCGGGATGGTGACCGTCATGTCTATCCTGGTTTTGGCAAGGACGCTCTTGCCAAAATTCCACACTGTGACAGGCACTTCCAAGTCCTCCGTCTGCACCGGTCTGACGCGAACGTGAAAGGTTGCAGGTTCGCCTTCCGTCACCGCGGGGCCAGCAGCGACCTCGACACGCGGCAGCGACCAATATGATTGCGCGCTGGCGTGCGGCGCGAAAATCGCAAGAAGTGGCAGAAGCGGGAGCGCGCAAAGAAAAGCGTTTCGGAGCTGCAGGGCGGATCGGCTCGCGGAGAAAGGCTTGAACATCGGGATCCCCTCTTTTTGTTCGTGTGCAGAAGCAGTCCGGGAGACTTATTTTAGCAACGATTGTACGAGTCAGAAAATACCTAGGAGCCTGCGCCGTAGGAATTCGCGAAAGCGAAAATTCGATATCGCCGCGCCCTTGGCTGATCGATTGAGGCGAATATTGGCTTATATTCAACGAAATCGATCAGCCAAGGGCGCGGATGAGAGCGGATTTGCAGCCGTGAATTCCTGCGGCGCAGGCTCCTAGATTTCACTCATGCTGCTATTCCTAGTGTCTTCACTTAGTTTCCAGCGGCGACACCGCCGTTGGGTTTCGGCCCGATGTTGGCGCGCAGGCGCAGCAGGCGGGGGTTGCCGGAGAGGGTTTCATCGGCGGCGGACCAATCGGGCTGGCCGGGTTCGCCGGCGAGCATGCCGCTGGCTTCGCGCAACACGAGCCCGGCCGCCTCGGCGCCGATGCCGCCGCGGAAAGGCGGCTGGTGCCCGGGGCCGGAGTCGAACCGGCACGATCAGTTTGATCGAGGGATTTTAAGTCCCTTGTGTCTACCCGTTTCACCACCCGGGCGGTTGGAGGTCAGCTGGGGATTGGCGGGATTGGAGGCTGGGGTCGGAATCGAACCGGCGTACGCGGAGTTGCAGTCCGCTGCATGACCACTCTGCCACCCAGCCGAAGGAATTGGAGCGGGAAACGAGACTCGAACTCGCGACCCCGACCTTGGCAAGGTCGTGCTCTACCAACTGAGCTATTCCCGCAGCAAGCAAGACGCGTATTCTAAAGCCAATCGGATGGGAGTCAAGCGAGGCTTCGAGCCGAAGCTTCGACCTGTCGTCGTCCGGTGGCTGGAGGTTGCTGTTCAGTCGCGGAGGGTGCGCCAGGCGTGGTGGAAGTATTGGGCCATTGACCACAGGGCCAGCAGCGCGGAGAGGTGGATCAGGCTGGCGCCCATCAGCCACGGGAAAGCCGGGCCGCCGTCTTCGACGAGCAGCAGGGCGGTGATGGCGAGCATCTGGATGGCAGCCTTGAGCTTGCCGAGGAATGCCACGCCGACGCGCCGCCCCCGGCCCGCGGTCCATTCGCGCAGGGCGGAAACGATGAGCTCGCGCAGCACGATGATGGCCACCGGCGGCAACAGCGCGGGGAAGACGGAGAGCAGCACGAGCAGGACGACGACGACGAGGAGCTTGTCCGCCACCGGGTCGAGGAAGGCGCCAAGCTCGGTGGCCTGGTTGAGCCTGCGGGCGAGGAAGCCGTCGAGCCAGTCGGTCAGGCTGGCGATGGCGAAAAGCCCCGCGGCGAGCAGATGCGCCTGGGCCAGCCCGGAGAAGTAGCAGGCCAGGATCGCCGGAATCAACGCAATCCGCAGCGCGGTGGTGAGATTGGCGTAGTTCATCGCTGTTGTCGCCGTGGTTCGCTGCCCGGACTGAATTTTTCAAAACCAAAGTATAGCCTTGTCTTGGCGGATTCCGCGCTTCCCCGCGGCACACGGATGTGCCGCCGAATGCAATGGCGCAAGCCATTGAATTCGCGAGCAAAACAAAACCACGCTTTTGTTTTGCGACAATGAAAAATTCCATGGAAGGAATTTTTCAAAACTAAAGCATAGCCTTGTCTTGGCGGATTCCGCGCTTCCCCGCGGCACACGGATGTGCCGCCGAATGCAATGGCGCAAGCCATTGAATTCGCGAGCAAAACAAAACCACGCTTTTGTTTTGCGACAATGAAAAATTCCATGGAAGGAATTTTTCAAAACTAAAGCATAGCCTTGTCTTGGCGGATTCCGCGCTTCCCCGCGGCACACGGATGTGCCGCCG
>JAPOTO010000163.1:0-17485 GCA_026709135.1 Gammaproteobacteria bacterium
CCATTGAATTCGCGAGCAAAACAAAACCACGCTTTTGTTTTGCGACAATGAAAAACTCCACGGAAGGAGTTTTTCATTACATCTAGAGTGGAGCGGATTTGAGAACACCAGCCATCGGCATCATCCTGCTTTGTCCGCTGTTGTGGCTGGCGGCCTGCGATGTGGCGCCCGAGTCCGAACAGGGGCCGGCCCCATCATCGGGCGAAACCCGGGCGGCGCGCATCGTCAGCCTCGATTACTGCGCCGACCAGTACGTGCTGAAACTCGTCGACCGGGAACGCATCCTCGCGCTCTCCCCCGATGCGGGCCGGGCGTTTTCCTACCTGCGCGACCTGGCGCCGGGAATCCCCGCGGTGCGCCCGGCGGCCGAAGATGTGCTCGTGCTGAACCCGGACCTGGTGGTCCGCTCCTATGGCGGCGGCCCCAACGCCGCGGCTTTCTACGCCCGGGCCGGCGTCCCCGTGCTCAACGTGGGCTATGCCGCCACGATCGCCGAAATCCTGACGCTAACCGAAACCGTCGCCGCCGGTCTCGGCGAATCCGACCGCGGGCGGGAAGTTGTCGCCGAAACCCGCGAGCGCCTCGCGGCCTTGCCCAAGCCCCGGGACACGGCGCGAACCCTGTACATGACACCGGGAGGCGTCACCACCGGCCCCGGTTCGCTGATCCACGAGATGCTGCTGGCCGCGGGGCTGGAGAACTATCAAAAACTCCCCGGCTGGCGGTCGATTCCACTCGAATCCCTCGCCCATGAACCGCCGGAGCGGGTGGCCTACGCCAGTTTCGGCACGAGCGCGGCGCACCGGGATCTGTGGAGCGCGATGCGCCACCCAGTGGCCCGGCAACAGCTTGCTGATCGCGAGGTCGTATCATTGCAGGGAGCCTGGACCGCGTGCGGCGGATGGTTTGCGCTCGACGCCATCGAGGCCCTGTCGCGGAGCGCGGCGCCATGAGCACCCGCGGCTTGTTGATCCCGGCATTGCTGCTGGCCAGCGCGCTGGCGATCTTCGCCGCCTTGCTGCTTGGCTCGACGCCGATGGCGCCGGGCCGGGTGCTGGCCGCGCTGCTTGGCGCCGCCGAGGCGGCGGAGCGCACCGTCGTCTGGCAGGTGCGGCTGCCGCGGGCGCTCGCGGCATACATCGTCGGCATGGCGCTGGGGGCGAGCGGCGCCGCGCTGCAGGGGCTGCTGCGCAATCCGCTGGCCGATCCCGGCGTGCTCGGGGTTTCCGCATCGGCTTCACTCGGGGCGACGTTCACCCTGTACTACGGCTTCATCGCGTTCAGCCCTTGGCTCTTGCCCGCGGCGGCGGTCGCCGGCGCCATGCTGGCGACGATTCTGATTGCCGCCGCCGCGATTCGGACCGCATCCGTGGTGACGCTCATCCTGGTCGGGGTCGGATTGTCGAGTTTCGCCGGCGCCATGATGAGCTTGCTGATGAATCTGGCGCCGAATCCGTTTTCGCTGTCGGACATGATCAACTGGATGCTGGGCTCGGTGGCCAACCGCAGCTTCCCCGACATCGCGTTCTCAGTGCCCTTCATCGCCGCGGGCATGGCGGTGCTGTATGCGGCGCGCCGGGGCCTGTGGGCGCTGACCCTGGGGGAGGAGGCCGCCGCCGGGGTTGGCCTCGACCTGCGGCGGCAGCGGCTGTTGATTGTGGCGGGCGCCGGGCTGGCCACCGGTGGCGCTGTCGCCATGGCCGGCGCCATCGGCTTCATCGGCATCGTGGCGCCGCACATTGTGCGCCCGCTGGTGAGGCACGATCCGGGCCGCGCCCTGCTTCCCGCCGCGCTGCTCGCGGGCCTGATCCTGGTGCTGGCGGATATCGGCGTGCGGCTGCTGCCGACCGACAACGAGCTGAAGCTCGGCGTGGTCGCGGCGATTATCGGCGCCCCGGCTTTCGTCTGGATCGCGATGCGGCGCCGAAGCCTCGGCATGGAGCGGAGCTGAGCGATGACTGCGCCGCAACCGCAAACGAAAGCCTCGCGGGCGGAACCCGCGCTGGAAGTGGAGCGGCTGTGCCTGCATGCCGGCGGCGCGACGCTGGTGGACGAAGCCTCGCTCGAACTGCGCCCGGGCGAGTTTGCCGCCCTGCTCGGCCCCAATGGCGCTGGCAAAACGAGCCTGCTGCGGGGCGTGCTTGGGCTGGTGCCGACTGCCTCGGGCAGGGTATTGCTGCGGGGGCGGCCGCTGCGGTCGTTCTCGCCAATGGAACGCGCGCGCGAACTTGCCTACCTGCCGCAAAGCCGGCCATTGGCCTGGCCAAGCCCGGTGCGGGATGTGGTCAGCCTGGGCCGCTACGCCTGGGGTTGCGCGCCCGCCCGGCCCGGTGTGGAGGATGTCCGCGCGGTGGATTCGGCTTTGGCGGCATGCGATCTGCTTGCGCTCGCCCAGCGGCCGACCGATTCGCTTTCCGGCGGCGAACTGGCGCGGGTGCACTGCGCCCGGGCCTTCGCCACGAGAGCGCCGATGCTGCTGGCCGACGAGCCGGTGGCCTCCCTCGACCCGCGCCACAGCCTGCGCATCATGGAATTGATCCGCGGCCATGTCGGCGATGGCGCGGGCGCGCTCGTGGTGCTGCACGAGGTTGCCTTGGCCGCGCGGTTCGCCGACCGGCTGATCTGGATGCGCGGGGGCCGCATCGTCGCCGACGGCCCGCCGGCGGAAACACTCACGGCGGAGCGGATCGCCGAGATCTACCAGGTTCGCGCCGAAGTGGCGGGTGCGCGGGTCGAAATGCAGGCGCCGCTGTGAGCACTTCCCGCGTCAGTCCATCTCCGCGGCGGCGATCCATGCGGGGCGATTCATGAGGGCTCGGGCGCTGATGCTCCAGGGGACCGGCTCCGATGTCGGCAAGTCGGTGATCGTCGCCGCGCTGTGCCGCATCGCGCTGCGGCGGGGGCTGCGGGTCGCGCCGTTCAAGCCGCAAAACATGTCGAACAACGCCGCCGCCTGCGCCGGCGGCGAAATCGGCCGCGCCCAGGCGCTGCAGGCCCAGGCCGCCGGGCTCGCCCCCCAAGTCGATTTCAATCCCGTCCTGCTCAAGCCGGAAAGCGACCGCGGCGCCCAGGTCATCGTCCACGGCAAGCCGCGCCACAAGCTGCGGGCGGCCGACTTCACATCGAGGCGGGGCGCGCTCATGGACGATGTGCTCGCCAGCTTCAACCGTCTGGCGGAGTCATTCGAGTTGATCATCGTCGAAGGCGCCGGCAGCCCGGCGGAGATCAACCTGCGCCAGGGCGACATCGCCAACATGGGATTCGCCCGGCGGGCCGGCGTCCCGGTGGTGCTGATCGGCGATATAGACCGGGGCGGGGTCATCGCCAGCGTCGTCGGCACCCAAGCCGTGCTCGACCGGGCGGACGCGGAGCTGATCCGCGGCTTTGTGGTCAACAAGTTCCGGGGCGATCCGAAATTATTCGATGCGGGCATGGCCGCCATCGAATCGCGAACCGGATGGCGCGGTTTCGGCCTGATTCCCTGGCTGCCCTGCGCCGCGAAGCTGCCGGCAGAAGACGCGGTGGTGCTGGAACGCGGCCAAGGCGGCCGCGGCGGAAAACTGCGAATCGCCGCGCCCATGCTGTCGCGGATCGCCAACTTCGATGACGCCGACCCGCTGCGGATGGAGCCCGCGGTGGACTTCGCCTGGGTTTGTCCGGGCCAGGCCCTACCGCCGGACGCCGATGTGATCATCCTGTTCGGCACCAAATCGACCGCGGCCGAGCTGGATTTTCTCCGCGCCCAGGGCTGGGACCGCGGGATTCTGGCCCACGCCCGCTCCGGTGGGCGCGTGCTTGGATTGTGCGGCGGGTTTCAGCTGCTGGGGCGGGCCATCGACGACTCGGATGGCATCGATGGCCCGCCGGCTCAAACCACCGGCCTCGGCCTGCTCGATGTCGCCACCGAAATGCGCGCGGCCAAGACGGTCGATACCGCTCAAGCGCATTGCGCGCTGACCGGCCTGCCCGCCGCCGGCTACGAGATACATGCCGGCCACACCCGGGGCGCCGATTGCGCCCGGCCGATGTTCACCATCGATGGCCGGGCGGAGGGCGCGCGTTCCGCCGACGGCCTGATCGAGGGAAGCTATTTGCACGGCGTGTTCGCCAACGACGGCTTCCGCCGCGAATGGCTGCGGCGCTGCGGCGCCCAAGACATCCGCCGCGATGCCGGATTCGACTACCGCGCCACCGTCGAGCGCGCACTCGACGAACTCGCCGATGGCGTCGAAACCGCGCTTGACATCGATGCCCTGCTCGCCTGCGCGGCGCGGCCCGCCAGCGAAAAATCGCCGCCGGCATGAGCGGCTTTGCCGGCGGCGCGGGCCTCATGCTTGCCGCCTGGGCGATTGAAATCGCGTTTGGCTACCCGGATTGGCTGCACCGCCGCATCCGCCATCCCGTGGTCTGGCTCGGCGCCTTCATCGGCAAGCTGGAGCGGACATTCAATCGCGCGGATTGCAGCGACTCGCGCCGCCGCGGGCTCGGCATCCTCGCGGCGGGCGCCGCGGTCTTGCTCGCCGCGCTTGCGGGGATAGCCGTCTCGATGCTGCTGCCGGCGACCGCCCCGGGTTTCCTCGCCGAGGCGGCGGTGGCCTCAAGCCTGATCTGCTCGCGCAGCCTCCATGAACATGTGGCCGCGGTCCACGATCCGCTTGCGGCGGGCCGGATCGATGCCGCCCGCGCCGCGGTTGCGAAAATCGTCGGACGCGACACCGACGAGCTTTCGCCTGCGGAAATCTCCGGCGCGGCGATCGAAAGTCTGGCGGAAAGCGCCTCCGATGGCGTCATCGCCCCGATTTTCTGGGGCATCCTCTTCGGCTTGCCCGGCATCGCGGCCTACAAGGCGATCAATACGCTGGACTCGATGATCGGCCATTTGAATCCCCGCCATGCCGCCTTCGGCGGCTTCGCGGCGCGGCTTGATGATTTTGCGAACCTGCTTCCGGCGCGGCTGACCGGGCTGTTGTTCGCCGTGGCGGGCGGAAAGCCCGGCGCGATATTCGGCGTGATGTGGCGCGATGCGGGAAAACACCGCTCGCCCAATGCCGGCTGGCCGGAAAGCGCGGTGGCCGCGGCGCTCGGCATCCGCCTCGGCGGGCCCCGCGCCTATGCCCGCGCCGGCGCCGACGAACCCTGGCTCAACGCGGGCGGCAGACTTCCCGAAGCCGCCGAAATTCGCGCCGCGCTTGCCCTCTACCGCAAAGCGTTGCTGTTTGGGCTGCTTGGCATGGTGGCAATGGGCGGCGGCGCATTGCTGAAGGTACTGCCATGAACGGCCGCGACCGCCACGGCGGGGCGCTGGATGCCATGCGCCGGCGCTTCCCCGACGCCCCGGAGCCGTGGCTCGATCTATCCACGGGAATCAATCCCTGGCCCTGGCCCGGCGCGAATGTCCAGATCGCGGATCTTCAGCGGCTGCCGGATACGGCGGATTTCGCGGCCTGCGCCGAAGCGATGGCGCAAGCCTATGGCGCCCCTTGCGAGGCGGTTTTGCCCGTCCCCGGAAGCGAGTTGGCGATCCGGCTGTTGCCGGATGTGCTTGCGCCGCGCCGCCTGGCGATACTCGCGCCAAGTTACGAAGATCACGCCCGGGTGTGGCGGGCGGCGGAGCGCGAGGTGATCGCCTCGGCCAACCCGCTGGCGGCAGCCGGGACCGCGGACGCGATTGTTGTCTGCAATCCCAACAATCCCGATGGAAGGCGATTGGAACGCTCCGCGCTGATCGAGGCCCGCGGGCGGCTCGCCGCGCGCGGCGGCTGGCTTATTGTCGACGAGGCTTTCGCCGAGCTTGCGCCCGATCTGAGTCTGGCATCAATGGCTGGCGGCGGGAATTTGCTGATTCTCCGCTCCAGCGGGAAGTTTTTCGGCTTGGCGGGCCTCCGCCTCGGCGCCCTGCTCGCGCCCGCGGAAATCCGCCGGGCCATGGCCGAGCGCCTCGGCTGCTGGAGCGTATCCACCCCGGCGCTCAAGATCGGCGCCGCGGCCCATGCGGATCGCGCCTGGCAAGCCGGGGCGCGCAGCCGCCTCGCCGCCGCCGCGCGGCGGCTGCGCGAGCTGCTCTCACGGCGGGGCTTGCGCGTCGCGGGCGGAACCGACCTGTTCCAGTGGGTGGAAACCGGGAATGCCAAAGCGGTCTGGACGCAACTCGCCCGGCGGGGTATCAGCGTTCGCCGGTTCCACTGGTCCCGGCGCCATCTGCGCTTCGGGCTTCCCCCGGATGCCAGCGCCGAGTCGAGACTTGAAGCGGCGCTTGCGGGCTTGGCTCAGAATGAATAGCTCACCGTGGCGCCGAGGCGCACATCCCGGTCGAAGAAGGCGATCGGCGAGGGCAGACTGCCGCTGATGGCGAGGACTTGGCCGCTGATCGACCAGTTGTCGTCGATGGTGTAATCCACGCCGGCCTGCCCGATCAGGGAATCGCCTTCGAGATCGCCGTACATCGTCGCCGAAAGCACCCAATCGCCATTGCGCAGGCTGTTGCTGTAGCGCAGCAGCCAGTTGCCGAAAATGTCCTCGTTGAGCAATGGCTGGCCGGGTGGCAATCCTTCGTTGGCATCGAGCAGTTGCTGTGCCTGCACGCCGACACTGAGGCTTTGTTCATTGTCGATGGCGTATTCGAGGCCGAAGGAGGTTCCCACTTGGTTGCGGGTTGCGTCGATGGGAACCGAAAGCCCCGATGTCCCAGGCAGGCTGAAACCATTGGCGAGGATGCCGTGGCTGTAGGCCAGGTCGAAGTTGAGCAGCAGGTCGCCGATGGCGCGGTTGGCGCTGAAACCGAGCAACAGAAAATCGTTCTTTTTGGCCAGACCGTCGAGTCCGCCGGGGGCTGGCGGCTCCCAGCGCAACTGGTTTTCGATCAGATAGGCCGCCATCAGCGCGAAATCGCTGCGTTCGATCGACCAGCGCCACTGGCTGCCGAGCTCGAACAGGATGTCCCCGTTGCGGTCGTAATCCGGCAGGTGGAAACCGGGGTCGAAGAACAGCGGGCTGCCGCGCACCGGCGCGGGATTGAAGTCGGGGTAGAGATTGACGAACGTCGAGAGGCTGCCGGAATTTTCGCTGAAATAGTCCCAGACGAGCAGGAACTGATTGAGGCGGGCGTCCTCGATATCGATGATGGTGAAATCGCGGAATTCGGCGATATTGATGACATCGAGCACCGAGTTGCCGACGGTTTCGCCCCAGACCACGGTCTGGTTGCCGAGTTTGACGCTGTGGGCGCCGAAGCTGCGCTGGATGAAGAACTCGTTGACCCGGGACTCGGTTTCAATCCCGTCATCGTTGGCGATGTATTCGTAGTCCTGATTCCAGAACACGCGGGTCTGGGCGCTGGCCTGGAGCAGCCAGCCGTTGGCGAAAAGATTCTGGTAGCGGACATTGACGCCGAAGCGGTTGTTTTCCAGCCCGCGTTCCTTGGGAAAACGAAAACCGGGCGCGAGTTCGACGCTGTGCCGGTTGATCTGGCCATACACCTGCTGGCTGATGCGCACGGTGAAATCGTCAAGCCAGGACGCTTCTTCGGCTTCCCCATCGAAGGCGTCGGCAAAAAGATCCGCCTCGAAACCCAGATCGAGATCGAACCCGTCCGCTGGCGGCTCGTCGGCGTCCTGGGCCAGAACAACCCAAGGCAGAAGGCACAGCAGCGGCAGATTCCGCCGGACGGAAGACCGCATCCGCGAGTGCCAGGCCCGCCCCATCACGGCTGCGGGCGTTCGCCGCCGCCCGAGTCGGCGAACAGGGCGTGATCACCGAGTTCCTGCCCATCGAGGCCGTTTTCCAGCGCGCGGCGGTAGAAGTCGCGCAAGCTCGTTCCGCCATGGGAAGGCGTGGCCGCGGCGTCGTACTCCCCGCTTTCGGCATCGAGCACCAGCATCGACTCGGTGGCGTAATAGCGGCCGATTCTGGCGAACTCGGCCTTGTCCCGGAAGCGGGGCAGCACCAGGCCCAGCGCGCTCAGCAGCGGAATCGCGATATGGAAGATCGACAGCGGCACCCGGCGGAACTTCGGCTCGCGCCCGAGCAGCTCGAACAGCAGCCGCCCGCAGTCCTCGGCGCTCAGCGCCGGGCCGGGCCCGCCGATGGGCAGGATGCGGTTTTGCCGGGCCGGATCCTCAAGGCAATCGGCCATGAATGCGGCCAGGTCCGCCTCGGCGATGGGTTTGCAGGCCGCCCGGCTGTTGCGGAAAACCGTGAAGGGCCTGCCCCGCTTCACGGCTTCGATCTGGCCCGAAAGGGATTTGAAGAAAGCGGTCGGGCGCACGATGGTCCAAGTGATTCCCGATCCGGCCAATTCGTGCTCCATTTTCAGCTTGGCCTGCTGGAAAGCGAGCCGCGGCCTCTGCACGCAAATCGCCGAAAGCAGCAGAAAATGGCTGGCACCGCATTCCAGGCTGGCGTCAAGCAAGTCTTTGCTGGCTTGGTAGTCGATGCGCCAACTGTCTTTGATGCCGCCGCTTCGCGAGGCCAGGCAGGAAACCACCGCATCGAAGGCTTCCCCCCGGAAGCCATCGCGGCGCAGGGATTCCGCCTCGCAAACCTCGCCGACGCGAACTTCGCAGCCGGCGAGTATGGCCCGGGTTCTATCAAGGCTGTTGGTTCCGGCGATACCCGATTGCCGGCGGGCGAAACAGACGACCTCCCAGCCCCGGGCGACCAGTTCCCGGGCCACATTGCGACCGATGTAGCCGGTGGCCCCGGCGAGAAATGCCCGCTTGCCGGAAGCGGGCCGCCCAGCTTGCGGCACTGCCGACATGGGCGATGGGCGAGCGCTGATCTCCGGGCCTGCCCAGCTAATCGTTGCCAATCAGTTCCGGGTGGTATTGCAGCATATTGGCGCCGTTGAGCGGCTTGTTGAGGCCGCGGTGGCAGGTGGTGCAATTCGCCTTGGGGGCGTCCCCGCTGGGGCCCCGGCGCTCTGGCGGCAGCTCTGTGGCCAGCGGTTCGAGATACTCGGTGTTCAAGGCCCGGGTCATGTTGATGGCGTGCCAAGCGGTCACCCGGTTGGGCGAGTTGCCCTCCCAGGAGGCGAAGTGCTGGCTGTTGTGGCAATAGGTGCAATTGACGCCGAGGGCGTCGCTGATGTGCATCATCAGCGCGTAGGTTTCCTCGGTTTGTTTGGTTGCGGGCAGCGGCGTTCCATCGGGCAGCGCCTGCATGGTGTGGACGCGGATGTCGGTGTTGCCGAGCAGGTAGGGGGTGAAGGGATCGGCGGGCAGCGAGGTCAGGCCGGCGTTGACGGCTGGAAGGTTTTGGCCGGCGGTGCCGGCGGTCAGGCCCCGGGTCCGGCGCGATCCCGGATCCGCCGCCCACCACATTTCGGCTGGCACGATTTCACCCTGGTGGCAGGTGTAGCAGGTCACCCCCGTCGCGCCGACATGATCGGTCCAGGCGGCGTTGATGTGGCGGGTCATTTCGATCATGCGCCGGGACACGATTTTGGTGTAGATATTGTCGTCAGCCAAGTCCGCCGGATTGTGGCAATAATTGCAGCCCTCCTCCGGCGAGACCCACTCGGTGATGGCCACCATGAAGCGGGTGAATTCCGCAAGATCCAGGTCGCCGAGAACCTGCACATTCTGGTAGACCTCGCCGGCGGTTGTGCCACTCGGCGGCACCGGCGGCAATGGATCGGGAATGGTGATTCCGGCGAGCGCCTCCTCGCGCAAGCGCGGATTGACCACTTCCAGCATTCCGGTTCCGCGGAAGCCCTGCTGCGCCACTTCGTTCGGTGGCCGCTCGCAAGCGGCCAAAACCAGCGCCAGCAACACCACCGGCAAGGCCCGGCATCCCCTTGTCGCACGTGCCGCACGCAGATTCATCATGGCGACTCTCCCATTGACTCTCCCATTGAAAGCGCCGGATCCGCAACGGCCGGGAACACTTGCGGATACTCGGGAACCAAACCGTGCTTGACCCCCCAGAGAAACCAGTTGTCGACCACCGTGCCAGTCAGCAGGATGCCGATGCCGCCGGTCAAGGGGCACAGCACGGCGAACCACCAGGCCCAGCGGTGGATCGATTCCATCGAGGCGTTGAAGCCCATGGTCCAGCGCCAGAACAGCGCGGCGCGCTCCGAGGCCGTGCCGCGGTCGACGATCTGCTCGACTTCCCGGTCGCCGCCGTAGCGCGTCACCGCCAGAATCGTCGCGCCGTGCATGGCGAACAGCAGCACCGACCCGTACAGGAACACGATGGAAAGCATGTGGAAGGGGTTGTAATACAGGTTGCCATAGCGAATCGAGAACGCCGCGGTCCAATCGAGATGCGGGAAGATGCCGAAAGGCACCGCCTCGCTCCAACTGCCCATCATCACCGGGCGGATGAACCCCAGCACCAGATACAGCCAGATCGCCGAGGCGAAGGCCCAGGCGATGTGGGTGCCCATGCCCAGCGCCTTCGAGCGCCGGTACATCCGCAGCCACCACAGCAGGATCGACGCGGTGAGGAAAAAGCCCGCCATCAGCCACCAGCCGCCATCCTGGAGCGGAGGAATGCGCAGCCCGTATTCCGGGGAAGGCGGCTCCAGCGCGAGCCACGGCAGTTGCCGCACGAATTCAATCGGCGACCAGTTGACCGAAGCCCACATGTTCAAACCGATGATCTCGATGGCGATAAAGCCGCAAATCAGCGAAAGCAGGCCCGAGGTGCCGAGGTAGAAGGGGCCGATCTGGGCGTCGCCCATCTTGCCGAGCCAGTAGGATACGAAGGTCTGCCCCGAACGCGGCCAGATGTTGCCACTCAGGGGCACACCCAGTTCCGCGGGCCCGCGGACCTGAACCCGGGTGAATACGTTTTGATACTCTGGCATGGGAATCCTCCTCCGGCTTACCAGATTGGCAGCTCAAGCCACCAGTTCCACCACTCGGGCCAGCCCCGGGTCCAGAACGGGCCGCTGATGACGATGCAGACCGCGCTGAAAAAGACCGCCGCGAGCGCCAGGAACAGCCCCAGCCGGTGAATGCCCAGGGCGCCGATCGAATAGCCGATGGAGTCCCTGAAAAAGCAATTCTCGTGCTCGGCGCCCTTGACTGTCTGCCCCTCGCCGGGGTTGGTCGCGGCGAGGATCACCGAGCCATGCATGGCCAGCGCCAGGGTCGTGGTGAAAAAGAAGGTCACCGCGATCATGTGGGCCGGGTTGTAATGGAAGTGCAGGTACTGGTAGCCCACATTGGAAACCCAGTCCAGATGCGAGAGGATGCCGTAGGGGAAACCGTGGCCCCAGGCGCCCATCAGCACCGGCCGGATCACCACCAGCGTGAAGTAGGCGAAGATCGCCACGCTGAAGGCGAAGGGCACGTGCAGTCCCATGCCCAGCTTGCGGCAAATCTCGACTTCCCGCAGCGCCCAGGACACAAAGGCGCCGAGGGCGCAGATCGTGATGATCTGCCACAGCCCCCCCTCGCTCAGCGGGGCCAGGGCGAGGCCGTAGCTGACGTCCGGTGGCGCGATATTTATCTGCCAGATGTTCCAGGTTGGACCGATGGCGGCGCCGTAGATAATCAGGGCGGTGCCCAGCACGGCGAAAAAGATCGTCGTCACGCCGAAGAATCCGACGTAGAAGGGCCCGGCCCAGAAATCGAACAGATCCCCGCCGATCAGGGTTCCGCCCCGAATCCGGTATTTTCTTTCAAAACTGAGCATCGACATCTCAATACTCCTTCATTGTGCTGGCATTGTGCTGGACTGCGCCGCCTGTGCCGACCGCGCCGGGAATGGGCGACACCGCCCCCAGACGCGAACAGGACGCGAAGGCCACAGCTCCGGTCATTCCCGGGCGACTTGGGGGCCATGCCGCCACGGCCCCCGCTGACAGCCGCCAGACGGATTCCGCCAGTTGCGCAGGCCGCCCCGGCGCGCAAGCGCCGGTTGAGCCAGCGCCCGCCTAGTCGGAACCCGAGTCGTTGCCCGCGGCGGCGGGCGCCATCTCCATCGGTTCGGCGGCCGCCGTGCCCGCGCCGGCCCCTTCGAGCCAGTTGTAGCGATCGGTGCTCAGCAATATGAAATGAATCAGTACCGCCAGCACAAAAAGGAAGGCGAACATCGCGATGAGCGCCCTGCGCGGATCAAAGATTTGCCAGATTCTCCACATTTTGGATTACTCCTGTTTCAAGTGATTTTCACCAACCATCCATTCGCCGGGGATCATTCACATGATCCACGGCCGCCACATCCACACCAGGACATGGGCGACGATGGCGATCGCCGTGAAGGCGAGGAAGCTCGACATGAAGATACTATGAAACTCTTTGGCTTCATTGTTGGTCATCCCCGAGAGCGAGCCCGAACTGCGTTCTGCGTCGTTAGACATGGGTACACCTCTGTTTTCCAATGGCCCCAAGGCCGGTTTGCGCGCGAATCCCGCCGCGCTTGGGTTTTGCCGCCGCGGCCCATCCGGGCCGCCGCCTCTCCCGCCCGCGCGGGGCGGGCGAAATCCGGTCGCGGATCGCTACAAATTCATGAACAGGTAGGGCACGAACACCCCCGCCTGCTCTCTCGCCTCTTCGACGATGGATTTGCGATCCGCTGTCGCCGCATCGCTTTCCGCGTGGCGGAACCGCCATTGCCCGGGCAAAATCCGGTCAATCGCGGTCACCACCAGAAAAACGATGAAGCAGGAAAAGTACAGCCGCTTGTATTGCCTGGCTTTCACATCGCGCAGCCTGGTTTCAGCGTGGCCCGCTTTGTCAATCATCATTTGCATTTGCGACTCTCCTACAATCCGGGCGGGGCCCAAGCCCCCTCCCCTGTGTTCCGGCGCCGCCCACCGCTTCCGCGGCCATGGGCATGCGCCGCTCTTGTTGCTCTCGTTCTCGCGCTCTCATGCCAACCTTCATGCCGACTGCCCCGCGAGGGCTTCCCGCGCCCGGTCCACATGCAAGCTGGTCACCCGCTCCTCGCCGGCTTCCCGCGCCTTGCGCTCGGCGGAATCCCGCAGCCGCTTGGCGGCGGAGATTCGAATCAAAACCGGGTGCGACTCCACCACCTCGTCGTAGGCGGTTTTGGCTGCCTCTTCCCAAGGCAGTTCCTCGTGCGGGCGCGCCGGCGTCGCTTCAACCCGGTCCAGATTCGAGGCCAGCGGCAGGATGTGGAACAGCGCGTCGAACATGGCGTTGCAGAACTCCTGCACAAGCCAGGTCGCGCCGGAGTAACCCATGAATGGCGTGCCGGTGTGGCGGCGAATCGCCGCGCCGGGGAAGGAAGCCGGAATGAAAATCGCGCGCGAGTCGAGTTCCGCCAGATACATGCGCTCGTTGTAGCTGCCGTAGAGCACCAGCGGCGGAGTCTCCTTAATCGCTTGCCGCACGGCTTGGTTGTCGGGCTTCACGCCGGCGCTGCGCGAGAAGGAAAACGCGCAGGGCAGGCCAAGTTCCGTGGCGAGGAAATTGCGAATGCCGCGGGTGTAGGTTTCATTGGCGACAATGGCGAAGCTCGCGGTGCCGAAAAAGTCCTGGGTAACCGAGCGCCACAAATCCCACAGCGGCTTGATGGTGGTGTGCTTTTCCCGCTCGATGAAGGGCTCGGGGTCGAGGTCGAGCAATTCGCCGAGGCTGCGCAGAAACTTGGTGGTGCTGTGCAAGCCGATGGGCGCCTGCAGATAGGGCCGGTCCAGGGCTTCGCAGAGCTTGCGCCCGTACTCGCGGTAGAGGCAGATGTTGACGTCGGCGTCCACCAGCCTCGGCGTGTCGTCGAGCGCGCTGCCGAGTGGAAAGACCAGGTTCACTTCGGCGCCGATGCCCTCGACGAGCCGGCGGATCTCGGCGAGGTCGGAAGGCATGTTGAAATAGCCATAGGTGGCGCCGATGATGTTGACCCGGGGCGGCTCGCCCTCCTTGCGCTTTCTGGCCTTGGGCGCGCGGCCGCCCTTGGTGCCGAACTCGCTCCACAGCCACTGCATGGCACGGTCCGCGCTTTGCCATTGGTCCTCGTCGATGGTGCGCGGCAGGAAACGCTGGATGTTGGTGCCTTCCGGGGTGACCCCGCCACCGATCATTTCGGCGATGGAGCCGGTCACCACCACGGCGGGCAGATCCGGGTCGAGGCTGCCGTGGGCGCGCTTCATCGCCGCCTCGGTGCCGTGCTGGCCGAGCTCCTCTTCCGACAGGCCAGTGACGACGATGGGCAACTCGTGTGGCGGCAGGCCGTCGGTGTAATGCAAAACCGAGGTAACCGGCAGGTTTTCGCAGCCCACCGGCCCGTCAATTACGACTTGCAGGCCCTTGACCGCGGTGAACACGTAGACCGACCCCCAATAGCCGCCGGCCCGGTCCATATCCTGAATCAACATGAGGCCACCGACTCGCTCTGCGGTTTTGCCGATTTGGCTGACTTGCGCCGGTGCTTGCGGCGGTACTGTTCCCGCAGCGCATCCTGGGAGCGCGGCTTTTCCTGCCAGATGCCGGCGGCGTCCTCGGCACCCACGCCGGTGAAGAACTCGCGCATCGAATCGAAGCGCGATTGGTTGCCCATGGCGGCGTTCACCACCTGGGCGAGGGAGCCCGCCCCCGCCGGCCCCATCAGCGGCCTGGCGGAAATGAGATTGGTGAAGTACAGCGCCGGGATGCCCGCCTCCTTCGCCTTCTGCACAACCGGCGTGGTGCCGATCGCCAGCTCGGGCCGGTATTCTGCCATCGCCGCGAGATCCTGCTCGAGCGAGGCGCGGAACTGGACCTGGACGCCTTTGGCTTCGAGCCATTCCCGATCCGCGGTGGAAAAGCGGGTCTGCGGGCAGGCCGTGCCGACATAGCGCAGATCGGCGCCGCTTTCGACAAGCAGGCGGGCCACCAGCAATTCCGAGCCTTCGTAACCAGAAAGCGTGATCCGGCCCTTGATCGGCGCGCCGGCGAGGGCGCCTTGGATCGCCGGCAGGAAGCGGTTCTTGGCCGCATCGACTTTGCTTCGCGGGATGCCGAGCGATTCGCCAATGCTTTCAATCCAGCCGGCGGTGCCTTCGCGGCCCACCGGCGCCGAACCGATGATGTTGCGCCCGGCGGCCTCGAACTCGCGGAATGCCGCGGTGTAGAAAGGATGGATTGCCGCCACCAGCGCGCAATCCAGGGCGGCGTACAACTCGCGCCATTCCCGGGTTGGCACCACCGGCCCGGCGCTCAGGCCGAGCGGCTCGAGCAGGCCGCCGATGATTACGGGGTCGGCGGGAAACATCTCGCCGACGAGCGTTACCGTCGGCCGCTCGCTGCGGCCTTCCCGGGGCGCCTGCACCGGCCCCTGCTCGGCTTCGCCGCGGGCGTAATTGAGCATGGCGCCGGCGAGCACGTCCTTCGCTTCGGCGTGGGTGGGAACGCCGAATCCCGGCACATCGATGCCGATGATCCGCACACCGTTGATTTGCTTGGGAAGCAGTTGCAGCGGCACCCCGGAGGCGGTGGGAACGCAGAGGTTGGTGATGACGACGGCGTCGTATTGCTCCGGGTCCGCGATGTCGTGGACGGCGTCGCGGATATCCTCGAACAGCTTGCCCGTGACCAGGGTTTCCGAATCGAAGGGCACATAGCCCACGGTGCGCCGGGCGCCGTAGAAATGCGAGGTGAAGGTGAGGCCGTAGACACAGCAGGCCGAGCCGGAAAGGATGGTGGCGGTGCGCCGCATGCGCAGGCCCACGCGCAGCGAGCCGAACGCCGGACACATGCTCTGGGGCTGATCGTGGGGTCCGGCGGGGTAGTCCTGGGCGTAGCGGTCGAGGATTTCGCTCTTGCCCGCTTGGCTGGCGGCCCGGCGCATTTCATCTACGCCCGCGTGGCAGCCCGCCGCCGCGACCGCGCCGGCGTCGCTTGCCAGAACCGCATCCGCGGCCGCCGAAGTGGACAGCTTCGCCGCGGATTCAAGTTCTGTGTTTGCGCTGTTGCCGGTCATTCCAGGCTTCCAAAGCTCTCAGGCTTTATTCGAACCACTCACACCTCGTCGTAGATGACTTCGAGCGAGGCTTTCTCGATCGCGTTTTTGCCGCACAAATCGGCGACGGTGGCCGGCTCGAGCACGACATCGCGGCCGGTTTCGCTGCTGCTGAACAAGTCGAGCAGTTGTTCATGGGACAGCGGGGTCGGCAGCACCGGCGGCGCGTCGGCGACATTCTGCGCGAGCTTTTCGAACAGGCCGCTCCATTCGCCGCCGGGAATGCCGATGATTTCGTAATTGGCGCTCTTGCGGCGGATATCGTCGTGGGCGGGGATCGCCGCGAGCACGGGAATGCCGACTTTTTCGGCGAAGGCCGCGGCTTCCCCGCTGCCGTCGTCCTTGTTCACGACCATGCCGGCGACGCCGACATTGCCGCCGAGTTTGCGGAAGTACTGCACCGCCGAGCAGACATTGTTGGCGACATAGAGCGACTGGAGGTCGTTCGAGCCCACCACGATCACCTTCTGGCACATGTCCCGGGCGATAGGCAGCCCAAAACCGCCGCACACCACGTCGCCGAGGAAATCGAGCAGCACGTAGTCAAAGTCCCAATCGTGGAAACCGAGTTTCTCCAGGGTCTCGAAGCCGTGGATGATGCCGCGGCCGCCGCAGCCGCGGCCCACCTCGGGGCCGCCGAGCTCCATGGCGAACACGCCATCGCGCTTGAAGCACACATCGCCGATCCGCACCTCGTCCCCCGCTTCTTTCTTGCGCGAGACGGTTTCGATAATCGGCGGCGTGGCGCGGCCGCCGAACAGCAGCGAAGTCGTGTCGCTCTTCGGGTCGCAGCCGATCAGCAGCGTTTTCTTGCTCTGCTGGGCCATCATGTAGGACAGATTGGCCAGGGTGAAACTCTTGCCGATGCCACCCTTGCCGTAAATCGCGATGATCTGGGTGTCCTTGGTCGGTTCCGAAGTCGACACGGGGTCGGGCTCGATGGCCGCCTCGGCCCGCAACCGCTCGGTGACATCCAGAACCTTGAGGGGTTCCGCAGGCGCTGCCGCACTCACACTCATGAACAGGCTCTCCAATCGAGTATCATTTTGAGGCAATCGGAATCCCCGAAGGCGGTCCGGTAGGCTTGCTCGGCCTGCTCGGCGGATTCCCGGTGGGTGATCAAACCCGACAGGTCCAAGCCCCCGCCGGCAATCAGGCGGTTGACTTCCGCCAAGTCCGCCGGCAGCCATTCCGCGGCGACGCGGATGCGCGCCTCGCGCATGAACGCGGGCGGGAAAACAAAGGAAAGCGCTTCGGAGTAGAACCCGGCGAGGACAATCTCGCCGCCCTTGCGCAAGCGGGCGATCAGGCTGTCGAGCAGGGAAGCGTCGCCGCTGACATCGTAAATCGACCGGTAGTCGCGCCGCGGATCCGCGTCCGGGGCGAGCACCGGGTAGCCATCCGCCCCATTGTGGCGGGCGGCGTTGGTCTCCCACACCATCGGCGCGGGATGGCCCAGCGCGAGCGTCAGCCGTGCCAGCAGGCGGCCAAGCACGCCATGGCCCACGATCAATTCGGGTGGCGGGGAATTGCCGCTGTCGAGGGCGTGGAGGGCGGTTGCCGCGAGCGCGAGCAG
>JAPOTO010000163.1:17981-20195 GCA_026709135.1 Gammaproteobacteria bacterium
GCGCCCTTCTGTTGTGCTCTTCTGTTCCGCGTTCCCGGCAATGCGTTCCTTCGTGCTGAACCGCTCAACTGTCACTTTAGATTAACACTTGTAAATGTCAAGCATAATCGACAGCATATTCGACACACTAGGGCTTGGCAACCATAATCCGCGTCTGCATCGGCATGCGGTTGGCCAGCAGGCGAACCTCGCTGAATCCCGCCCGCCGCAGCAAGGCGCCGATCTCATCCGGTGTTCGCGGCCGCCCCTTGCCCATCGCCAACAAATAAAAGCCGAAATACGCCCGGGCCATCCGGTCGGTGGCCTTGTCCCCCGCCATCGGCTCGGCGAGCAGCAGCGCGCCATCGCCTGGCAGAATGCCGCGGATCGAACGCAACAGGCGCAGCACATCGCCGTCGCCGTGGTCGTGGATGATGCGGACGAGGCTGACGATATCGGCGCCCGATGGCAGTGGATCGGCAAAGAAGTCGCCGCCGCGGGATTCGAAGCGCGACGCCAGCCCGGCCGCCGCCATGAATTGCTCCGCCCGCCCGACCACCGCCGGCAAATCGAACAATTGCAGCCGCAGGCGCGGCCAGCGGGCCGCGGCCGCGGCCAGAAAGGCGCCGGCGCCGCCACCCACATCGAGCAGCAGCCGGTGGTGGCGCAGCGAATAGGCGTCGAGCACTTCGCCGGCGATCAGGTTCTGGGACTGAGCCATCAACTCCGAGTACGCGCCGACCCGGTCCGCGGACAAATCCGCCGCCGCGCCCGCCCCGGAAGGGCCGCCGGCGTAGGGCCAGTAGTCCGCCAGGCGCGTCGTCCCGACCTCGCCGCGCAGCAGCGCGATCGGGTCGCGCAGGTCCTCGTAAAACATGGCGTGATGGCCGATCAGCGCCCGGATGCCCGGGTTGCCCACGAGCACCGCGCCGAGCGGACCGAGCCCATAGGCTTCGCCACCGCGCTCCTCCAGCAATTCCAGCGCTGCCGCGGCATCGAACAGCAGCTTGGCCCGATCCGGCTCAAGCGCGAGCATCCGCGCCAATTCAGCTCGCCCGCATGGACGCTTCTTCACCGCTTCGAGCAAGCGCAGTTCGACGCAGGCGTATAGCACCTGGGAATAGACAAAGCCGGAGCACAGGTCGAACAGCGCCTGGGCGCGCTTGCGGGCGATCGGGCGGGTAAGCGGAAAGCGGCCCGAAAGCCGCTGGAAGCGGGAACTGGCGAGCAGGCGGTTGCGCAGGCCCAGCCAGCCATCGCGCAGCTTGCCGCGCACTTGGAGGCGGCTCGAATCGGGCCGGTCGCGCGGCAGCTCGGTGGCGATCTGATCGGCCATGGGCGCGGACTCAGGCGGCGCGGCGGCGCAGTTCCTCGGGCAGGAAAAGCTTGGCCTCGGCCAGCATGTGGGACTTGAGCGCGCTGGCGCCGGGGCAGTCGGGGATCGATTCCACCGCCTCGTCCACTAGCTGCCCGAATCGATCAACCGCCACGGGCAAACCCAGTTGCCGGGCCGCGCTGGGGCGGTCGAGGGCGGCGTCGCGCCCGATGGGCTTGCCGATCTGGGCGGGCTCCGAGGCCACATCGTGAATATCGTCGGCCACCTGGTAGGCCTCGCCGATTTTCAGTCCCAACCGCTCCCAGGGCGCGGCTTCGGCGCCGGCGCTGGCGGCGCCGGCCATGGTGGCGGCGGCGAAAAGGGCGCCGGTTTTGGCGCGCTGGTAGAGCGACAGGTCAACGGTTGGCTCGCATTCCCAAGCCTGGCCGGCGGCGATGCCAAATGGCGCGCCCGCGGCCTGGCCCAGAATCCCGATCAGGCCGGGCAGCCGCCCCGGCTGGTTCGCGGCGTTGCGGGTGACATGCTGGAACGCCAGCACGATCAGCGCGTCTCCGGCGAGCACCGCCAATGGTTCGCCGAAGGCCTTGTGCACCGAGGCCTGGCCGCGGCGCGTGGCGGCGTCGTCGAAACAGGGCAGATCGTCGTGGACCAGCGATGCGCAATGGAGCAGTTCAATCGCGCAGCCCGCGGCGTCGGTCAAGGTGGGGTCATCCTCCCCGCAGGCGGCCGCCACCGCCAGGCACAGCCGGGGTCGAACCCGGGCGCCGCCGGCTAGCACCGCATGGCGAACCGCGGCGGCGAACCGCGGCGGCGAACCGCCGGACACACAGGCGTCGAGCGCGGTGGCAAGGCTTTGCTTGATTCTCTTGCGCGGATCCATCTTCTGCCCTCCGGTTTTC
>JAPOTO010000184.1 GCA_026709135.1 Gammaproteobacteria bacterium
TGCGGTCGACGCTGGAAGCGTTGCCGCGCTCGGCGATTCTGCTGGGCATGCCGGCGCTGCTCGCGGCGTGTTCCCGGGCGGCGCAAAACCAGCTCGACGGCATTGGCCTGCAATTGCTCGGCGGCGCGGAAGCCGAAGAATTCGCCGCCATCGCCGACCGCATCATCCCCCCCGATGAAACCCCCGGCGCCCGGGAAGCGGGAGTGGTGCATTTCATGGATGCCGTGCTCGCCGACCAGCGCGAGCGCGAGCTTCAACTGCTGCGCGACGGCCTTGGCGAACTGCGACAGCGCGCCGGCGAAATGGGCGCCACCGCCGGTTTCTCCTCACTCGATGCCGGGGCGCAGGACGAATTGCTGCGCGAAATCGAAAACACCGAATTCTTCGCCACCGTGCGCTATCTCACCGTTGCCGGCATGTTCGCCCTGCCGCGATACGGCGGCAACCGCGACAACATCGGCTGGCGGCTGATCGGCTTCGAGCGCAGGCCGGTGTGGCAGCCGCCGTTCGGCCACTACGACGAAGACTATATGAACCAGGGAGGGCGGTAGCGATGGCCGGGGCGAGTTTCCAGACCCGCGAAGAAGTCGATTTTGTCGTTGTCGGCTCCGGCGCCGCCGGCGGCATCATCGCCAAGGAGCTTGCCGAGGCCGGGCATTCGGTGGTGCAGCTTGAGCAGGGCCCGCATTTGCAGGCGGCCGATTTCCATCACGACGAATGGGCCATCTTCGGCAACCACGAGCTGACCTGGAACCACCGCCAGGGCCATCCGCAAACTTTCCGCAAAACCGAAGGCGAAACCGCCGTGGTGCGCGACCGGGTGTGCGATTACGCCCACAATGTCGGCGGCAGCAGCGTGCATTTTTCGGGCAATTTCTGGCGCCTGCGGCCGATCGACTTCATCGAAGCCAGCGTCCGCGGCACCGTTCCGGGCACCAATTTCACCGACTGGCCAATCCGCTACGAAGACTTGGAGCCCTATTACACCCGGGTCGATTGGGAGATCGGCGTATCGGGGCTGCAAGGCCCCTGGGATCCGCCGCGCTCACGGGACTATCCCTGCCCGCCAATGCCGATCAAGGGCTCCGACGTTCTGCTCGAGCGCGGCGCGCGGGCGCTTGGCCACACCGCCTATCCCGCGCCGGTGGCGATTCTGTCCCAGCCCCACAATGGCAGGCCCGGCTGCGTCCACTGCGGTTTCTGTTCCGGCTTCGGCTGCGAGGTCAACGCCAAGTCCTCCTCGATGGTCGCCATGATTCCCGCCGCGCTGGCTTCGGGAAACTGCGAGCTGCGCACGCATTGCACGGTTTCCCGGGTGGAAACCGACGATGCCGGCCGCGCCAGCGAAGTGCGCTATTTCGACCAAGACGGCGCCGAGCAGTCCCAGCGCGCCCGGGCGGTGGTGATCTGCGCCAACGGCGGGGAAACGCCGCGCCTGCTGCTGCTGTCGGAATCCGCCCGCTTTCCGGATGGATTGGCCAACAGCAGCGGTTTCGTCGGCCGCAACCTGATGTTCAACGGCTACAGCCAAGTGATGGGTCTGTTCCCGGAGCCGGTCAACGCCCACAAGAGCATTCCGGCCACCCGCGTGGTCCACGACTGGTACGAAATCGACCCTGGCGAGGGTTTCTACGGCGGTGGCGGCATCGACGGGCGGCATCCGGTGGGCTCCGGCACGCCGATGGCCTCGGCGCTGGCCGGCGGAATCTTCGGCGGCCCGAACTGGGGCGGCGAATTCAAAGCCCGGCTGCGCGAGGAATTCACCCACGCCGCGGCTTTCGACGGCCACACCACCTCCCTGCCGCAGGATTCGAACAACATCAGCCTCGACCCGGAAGTGCGCGACAAATGGGGCCGCCCGGCGCTGCGCTGCACCTATATGGACCATCCCGACGATCTCGCCACCATGCGCTATATGATCGACCGCTCGCTGGAGCTGATGGAGGCCGCCGGCGCGCTCGAAATCAGCGCGAGCTACGCCGAAAATGGCCAGGAGGTGAGTTCCCACCTGCTCGGTACCTGCCGCATGGGCGATGACCCCGCCAGCTCGGTGACCGACCGCTACCACCGCGCCCA
>JAPOTO010000243.1 GCA_026709135.1 Gammaproteobacteria bacterium
CGGGTCTCCTCGTACTGGGTGATGAAGCGCAGCGACCACTCGCGGGTGAACTGGTAGTTCCAGTTGCTGCGGATGATCTCGTTGCTGAAGATCCGCGCCCCGGCGCTGTTTTCCACCTCGGTGAGCAGGTAGGTGTTGCTGACGCGCAGCCGGTCGGTGGGGCGCCAGAGCACGTCGGCGGTGACGCGGCTGTGGTCGGCTACATAGGGCAGCGTGCCGATGCTGGGAACGAGGTTGAGCGTGGAGCCGGCGCGGTAGCCGAGTTCAAATTCCAGCGTGTTGAGCGAGTTGTTTTCGAAGATGACCTGCCAGTCGTCGTAGTTGTGGTTCTGGGTGATCATCAGGCCCGAATAATCGCCGGGGCGCAAAACTTCGTTGTAGCCGGTCCAGCCCACGGTCAACTCCGAGGTGTCGGTGGCGAAGCCGAGGGTGGGGCCGTTCTGGTGGAAGATCTTGGTTCCCACCCAATCCTCGAGGTAGACGCCGAACCAGACGGTGGAGATGTTGTTCACTGGCAGGTCATCGGGGAACCAGGTGTAGGCGATGCGCTGGTGCATGCCCGAGGTGTCCGGGCGGAAGAAGCGGGGCATGAAGCCGAGGTCGGTGCGGAAGCTGGGGCTCGCCTCGATGAAATGGGTGTGGGTGTTCCAGTTGCGGCCGACGTGGTTGATCTGGAAATTGCGCTGCACGCCGGTATACGTTTCGCCCTCGCCCGAATACGGCTCGGTCTCCGAGGCGACGACCTGCAACTGGCTGATCCAGTTCTCGCTGAGCTTGAGGCGGGCGTCGACGCTCGCGACGCGGTTGTAGCCGTCGCCGAATTCCCGATCGCTGATGAGGAAGCCGTAGCGGTCCTGTTCGCCGAAATCGCGGAAACCGCGCAGGATGGCGATATTGGCTTTTTCCCCCGCCAGCGGGTCGGTGTCGAGACGGCCCTGGCCCGGGGCGATGTCGTTGACGATGATGCTGCCGAAGCCATAGTCGCCGGCGCGGCCGGTGAAGCGCAGCCCGCCTTCCGGGTCGATGATGCGGCGGGTGAAGACCAGGGTCGAATCGGTGGCGAAGAAATCGGCATTCTCGACGAAGAAGGGCCGCCGCTCGGGGAACTGCACCTCGAAGCGCTCGTTCACCGTCACCTGCGGCTCGTCGGATTCGATCTGGCTGAAGTCCGGGTTGAGGGTGACATCGAGCACCATGCTGTCGTTGAAGACGAATTTGGCGTCGACACCAAGCTCCTGCTCGCTGGTGGCCTCGAAGCCGGGGCCGCCCGCCATGGCCGGGTTGAGGGCGTCGGCTTCCCGGGCGAACAGGAAGGGGATGATCAGGTAGTTGCTCCCCGGCGAGACGTCGCGGATGCCGTTGAGCAGGGCGGTTTGGTTGAGGCGGCCTTCGATGTCGATGGTGTATGGCGGCCAGTAGGACTCCTCGCTCAGCCTGGGGATTATGCGCGCGAATTGCACCCGCCAAGTTTGTTCGGAGGTGTCCGGGAAACGCAGGCTGCGAAGCGGAATCGCCATTCTGACCATGTAGCCGTTGTCGGTGAGCTGGCCTTCGCTGTCCCAGACGGCTTCAAGCGTGGTGTCGAAACCGCCCCGGCGCGAGGCGGCTTCGGTCCAGCGCGCGTCCCACTGGATGCCGAGCGGGGTCGAGCGGAAAGTGATCGCGGCGCGCTGGTCGTTGAAGGTGTCGACGGTGATCTCCACCGAATCGTCGCCGTCGATGTTCTCCCGCGACGACAGGTTGGCACGGATGTCTTCGGGTTCGCTGTCGAAGGCGAGGAACACGACATGCAATTCGGTGCGGTCGTAGCCAACATAGACTTCGGTGCGCTGGCTCGCGGGCTCGCCGTCGTCTGGCTCGCGCTGGATGAAGTTTTCCACCAGCGCCATCGACCGCGCCAGCGCAGTGGCCGGTTCCATGCCGGCGAAATCGGCCAGCGCGGGAACGCCGCCGATTTCGGGAATGATCAGGTTCTCCTGGCCAACAGCGTACGAACTCAAGCAGAACAGCAGGCCCGCGCCAACCAGGCGCCGCCAGCGGCAAAA
>JAPOTO010000096.1:0-13481 GCA_026709135.1 Gammaproteobacteria bacterium
CGGTAGGCAATCGGACGCCGAACATGACCGATTCAGCAACAATGGGAATGATTTGACGGAAACACAGACATGACCCCAAAAACCCTATACGACAAAATCTGGGATGCGCACCTGGTGAAGCAGCGGGCCGATGGCACCGCGCTGATCTATATCGACCGGCATCTCATCCATGAAGTCACTTCGCCCCAGGCTTTCGAAGGCCTGCGCCTCGCCGGGCGCAAGCCTTGGCGCGCCGGCGCCAATCTGGCGACCCCGGACCACAACATCCCCACCACCCGGGCCGAGCGCGAGCAAGGGATCTCGGGCATCAAGGACCCGGTTTCCAAGCTGCAGGTGGCCAAGCTCGATCAAAACTGCCGCGAGTTTGGCATAACCGAACTCGGCATGTCCGACCGCCGCCAGGGCATCGTCCATGTTGTCGGCCCGGAGCAGGGCGCCACCCTGCCCGGAATGACCATCGTTTGCGGCGATTCGCACACCTCCACCCACGGCGCCCTCGGCGCCCTCGCCCACGGCATCGGCACCTCCGAGGTTGAGCATGTGCTCGCCACCCAATGCCTGTTGCAGAAGAAAATGAAGAATATGCTGGTGCGGGTCGATGGCAGGCTCGGCGCCGGCGTCACCGCCAAAGACGTCGTGCTCGCGATAATCGGCAAAATCGGCACCGCCGGCGGCACCGGCTACACGATCGAGTACGCCGGCGAAGTGATCCGCGATCTCAGCATCGAAGGCCGCATGACCGTCTGCAACATGAGCATCGAGGCCGGCGCCCGGGCGGGCCTCATCGCTGTGGACGACAAGACCCTGGAATACATCGAGGGCAGACCCTTCGCCCCCAAGGGAGCGGAATGGGAGCGCGCGGCCTCGGCCTGGCGCGGGCTCGGCAGCGACCTTGACGCCAGTTTCGACAAGATCGTGGAATTGCGCGGCGAAGACATCGAACCCCAGGTAACCTGGGGAACCTCGCCGGAAATGGTGGCGCCGGTGAGCGCCGCGGTGCCGCGGCCGGAAGCCGAAGCCGATGAAACCCGCCGCGTCAACATGGAACAGGCCCTGGCTTACATGGGACTCGAAGGCGGCACGCCGATCCGCGACATCCGGCTCGATTATGTCTTCATCGGCTCCTGCACCAATTCGCGGATCGAAGACCTGCGCGAAGCCGCCCGGGTTGTCGAGGGCAAGCGCATCGCCGGCAATATCGAATGCGCCCTCGTCGTGCCTGGCTCGGGGCTGGTGAAGGAACAGGCGGAAGCGGAAGGCCTCGACCGGGTATTCACCGCCGCCGGCATGGAATGGCGCGAGCCCGGCTGTTCGATGTGCCTGGCGATGAACGCCGACCAACTGCCCGCGGGCAAGCACTGCGCCTCGACATCGAACCGGAACTTTGAAGGCCGCCAGGGCAGGGGCGGGCGCACCCACCTCGTCAGCCCCGCCATGGCCGCGGCGGCGGCGGTTTATGGGCGGTTCGTCGATGTGCGCCAACTGGCCTGATCCAACAGGCGCCTAGCAGGAAACCATCATGAAAGCATTCACCGTGGAAGAAGGATTGGTCATGCCCCTCGATCGGGCCAATGTCGATACCGATTTCATCATTCCCAAACAATTTCTGAAGTCGATCCGCCGCAGCGGCTTCGGCGCCAACCTGTTCGACGAGCACCGCTATCTCGACAAGGGGGAGCCCGACGCGGACAACAGCGGACGGCCCCTGAACCCGGATTTCGTGCTCAACCAGCCGCGCTACCAAAGCGCCTCGATTCTGCTGGCGCGGGACAATTTCGGCTGTGGATCCAGCCGGGAACACGCCCCCTGGGCGCTCGACGACTACGGATTCCGCGCTATTATCGCGCCGAGTTATGCCGATATATTCTTTAATAACTGCTTCAAGAATGGAATATTACCTATTGTTTTGGAAAGAGATATTGTAGATGAACTATTCTCTGAAGCAGAATCGGCGCCAGGCTACCGACTGCGGATCGACCTTGCCGAGCAAGAAATCGTAAAACCGGATGGAGAAAAAATCGTTTTTACTGTTGATGCATTCCGCAGGCACTGCCTGTTGAATGGGCTCGACGACATCGGCATCACCCTCGAGGACGAGTCGGCCATCCGCGATTTCGAGCAAGGCTGGCGCGAAAAATCCCCTTGGTATTTCTAAGCGCGAATCGTGTCTTGTTAGCCATGAACGGTTATTTTCAGCCATGAAGCAGGCCAATATCGCCATAGTCGGGGCAACCGGAGCGGTGGGGGAATGTCTGCTCGAAATTCTCGCCGAGCGGCGATTCCCGGTTGGCCGCATCCATGCCCTGGCGAGCGAGCGGTCCGCGGGCAAAACAGTGCTGTTCGGCAACAAGCCCGTGGCAGTGGAAAATCTCGCCGATTTCGACTTCAGCCAAGTCGAGATCGGTCTGTTTTCGGCTGGCGGGGCCATCTCGGCTGAGTATGCGCCAAAAGCCGCCGAGGCGGGCTGCGTGGTGGTGGACAACACCTCCCATTTTCGCAACGATGCTGATGTCCCGCTTGTCGTAACCGAGGTAAACCCTTCTTGCATAGCGGATTTTAGAAACAGATATATCATCGCCAATCCCAATTGCTCGACCATGCAGATGGTGGTGGCGCTGAAGCCGATCCACGACGCCGCGGGCATCAGCAGGATCAGTGTAGCGACCTATCAGGCGGTATCCGGCGCCGGCGCCTCGGCGGTGGCGGAACTCGCCGGCCAAACCGCCGAACTGCTCAACGGACGCCCCGCCGAGGCCAAAGTATTCCCCGGCCAGATCGCCTTCAACGCCCTGCCGCATATCGACCGCTTCATGGACAATGGCTACACCCGGGAAGAAATGAAAATGCACTGGGAGACCCGCAAAATCCTTGCCGATGATCGAATCACGGTTAGCGCCACTTGTGTTCGCATCCCGGTTTTCTATGGCCATTCCGAGGCCGTGCAGATCGAAACCCGCCAGCCGATTTCAGCCGCGCAGGCGCGCGCTTTGCTGTTGGATGCGCCGGGGGTGCGGGTCATCGACGAGCTGGAAGCGAATGGCTATCCGACGCCTGTGGAGCACGCCGCGGGGGCCGATCCGGTATTCGTTGGCAGGATTCGCGATGATTTTTCGCTCGAAAATGGCATTAATCTCTGGATAGTGGCCGATAATATTCGCAAGGGTGCCGCGCTGAACACCGTGCAGATTGCGGAAATATTGCTTGCGGAGTACTTATAGCGGATACTGAGTCTAATCTTGGACGAGTTTTGTTTTGCGTAAGCAAATGAATTTTTGGCGATTTTTCCTGGCGGGCGCGCTGCTGTCCCTCGCGGCTGGCTTTGCCCACGCCAATGCGCCGCTCACGCAGCAGGACCCGCAAGCCGGCGGGGCCGGCAGCGCCTCCGCGGAGACGGAAAGTCTGGCGGACCTCGACCTGCGCATCGAAGAGCTGCAAAACCAGATGGCCGTGGCCATGGCCGAGGTCGAGCGGGTCAACCGGGAGCGCGCGGAATTGCTCGCGCGGCTCGATGATCTCGACAGCCAAATCGCGCTCGCGCGGCAGGCGGTCGACTCCCAGCGGCAACAGCTTGCCCAATTGCAGGCCAACCTTGCCGCCGGAGCGGAGCAGGGGGGCCGGCCCGAAGCCGATCAGGCCGCCGCGGCCGGAGCGGAAGCCGGGTCCGGCGCCGAGGCGCCAAGTTCCGGGCTGAACCCGGTGTTGATCGGCATCGGCCTCGCCTTGGCCGCGCTCGCCTTGCTTGTGCTGCGCATGATGCGCCAAGGCCGCGAGGAGGCGGAAGAGCCACTGCCGGCGGCAGTCGGCACCGCTGATATTGGCGACAATGCGGAGCCCGTCGCCGTTGCCGCCGAGCCAGCCAGCGGGCCGGATACAGATTCCACCTTTGAAGCCGAAGTGGGCGAACCCACAACGAGCGCCGCGGAGGACGAAACCGACGAGTTCGAAGGCGAGACTTTCCGCATAGAGCCTGATCGCCTCGAGCCCACAATCGAGCCCACAATCGAAGCCAGAATCGAACCTGGACCCGCAACCATCGACCCAGCGGCGATGATTGGCGAAACAAGTCAAGACCAAGAACAAGGTCCAGCAGCAGAACTGGAAATCAGGGCGGACGATGACTCCAGCCCCGCGCCGGAAGAAGATGAACCCGGCGGCAATGACGAAAATGACGAATACGTCATCGACCTCGACAATGGCGATGCGGAAGAAATCGCCGAGCGGCTCAATCTCGCCTACTCGTTCCACCGCATGGGAGACACCGACCAGGCCCGCAGAATCCTCGAACAGGTGATCCGCGTGGGCAACGAAGCGCAGATCGGCGAAGCCAGGCAATTGCTCGCGATCATCCACGATCTGGATTGACCAACCCAGTTGTGCTTCCAGCACTCGCGCCATCCCCGGCCCAGCGCATCGCCCTGCGCATCGAATACGACGGCTGCGCCTTCGGCGGCTGGCAGAAACAGGCGAGCGCCGACATCCCCACCGTGCAGGGCGTTCTCGAGCCGGCCATCAGCCAGGTGGCCGACGCCCAAGTTAAACTCGTCTGCGCTGGCAGAACCGACTCCGGCGTTCACGCCACGTGCCAGTTCGTCCACTTCGACCTTGCCGCCAAAAGACCGCCCCGAGCCTGGACCGCGGGTGTGAACAGCCTGCTTCCATCGACTGTGAGAATAGTTGAAGTTTTTCCAGTAAATAACCAATTCAGCGCCAGATTTTCCGCGATTTTCCGGCGCTATGTTTATTTGGTGCACGAATCCGCCATCGACTCGCCACAGCTTGCGGGAAGGGTGGCGCGGGTCGCCGGCGAACTCGACGTGGCGGCCATGTCGGCCGCATCAAAGCACCTGCGCGGCGAGCGCGACTTCAGCAGCTTCCAAGCCGCGGGCTGCCAGTCCGCCTCGCCAAACCGCAATGTGCTCTTTCTCGCGGTGCAGCGGCAGCGCGGCTTCATCGTCTTCGACATCTGCGCCAACGCCTTCCTGCAGCACATGGTCCGCAACATCGTCGGCACCCTGCTCGAAGTGGGCGGGGGCGGGCGCCACCCGGATTCGATTCGCCAAGTGCTGCAAGCCCGGGACCGCAAAGCCGCCGGCAAAACCGCCCCCGCCGCCGGCCTTTACCTCGTATCAGTAGGATACCCCCCCAACAGCGGCATCCCACCCCGAACAATCCCCCCACCACTGCTCGACGATTTGCCAGCCACCCAAAGCCTCGTTTCGTAAGGGGCTTGTATAGCCAACCTGACGAATTGATGACGCGAACCAAAACGTTTTAAGGTAGGGCATGAACCGAGGGGCGTTGCGCCGCCTGGACTGACAGATCATTCGTTCGGCGCAATGCGCTCCGCTGATTGCGCCCTACGGCCTTGCCAAGTGGTTTGTCCTCGGGGATTTGCACCAAGGGTCATGCGGGCGGGAGGGTGGTTTGCGCGTCGTTGAGGAGGAGCGTGCCATGGATGGCCCAAAGCGACGACGAACCGATTTGAGCCCCGACAGGATGTCGGGGCGAAATTTAGCGCAAACCACCCTCCCGCCCGCATGACCCGGCCCAAACGAAGCAACCAAAGAAATGACAACGGCCCGATTCTGCTACAATGCCGCGTTTTTCCGGCATGCTGGGCATGGCCGATATCTGGATCAAGATCTGTGGCATTGCCCGCGCCGAAGACGCGCGGGCCGCGGCTGCCCTCGGCGCCGACGCCATCGGCATTGTTTGCTATCCGCCGAGCCGCCGCTATGTTCCACTTGGGCGCATCCGCGAAGTGCTCGGCGGACTCGCCGCGGAGACTGGCGCTGAAGCCAAACAAGTCGAAACCATCGCGCTTTTCGTCAATCCCTCCCGGGACGCCGTGCGCGAAGTGCTAGAGTGCGGCCTTTTCAGCGGCTTGCAATTCCACGGCGAGGAAAGCGCCGGTTTTTGCGAATCCTTCGGCCTGCCGTATATGAAAGCCCTGCGCGTTCGCGGCGGAGAAGAAGCATTGTTGGAAATCGGGTCGGAAATCGGGTCGGAAATCGGGCCGGCGATCGGTGAATACCCATCCGCCGGCAGGATACTGCTCGATGCCTGGGACAGCGCGGGCCGCGGCGGAACCGGCAAGACCTTTCGCTGGGAAGTTGCCGAAAAGCTCGTTGCCGCTGGCGCCCGCAACATCGTGATTGCCGGCGGCCTCGGGGCTGGCAATGTGGCGCGGGCGGTCCGCCAAGTGCGGCCTTTTGGCGTCGACGTCAGTTCGGGCGTCGAATCCGCGCCCGGCGTCAAGAGCATGGATAAAATGGCCCAATTCATCGAGGAAGTCAGAGATGCCTGAGCGGGAAGCGGCATTTTCCGGGCCCGACGAGTCCGGCCATTTCGGGCCCTATGGCGGGGTTTTCGTCGGCGAGACCCTGATCCGCGCCGTGGCCGAACTCGCCGCGGCCTACGACCGCCTCGCGGGCGACCCGCGGTTCTGGCAAGGCTTCGATGCCGACCTCGCCGACTATGTCGGGCGGCCTTCCCCCATCTATCTCGCCGAGCGGCTGAGCGCGGCCTGTGGCGGCGCCAGAATCTGGCTGAAACGCGAAGACCTGAACCATACCGGCGCCCACAAGGTGAACAATACCGTTGGCCAGGCGCTGCTCGCCCGGCACATGGGCAAGACCCGGCTCATCGCCGAAACCGGCGCCGGCCAGCACGGCGTCGCCAGCGCCACCGTCGCCGCCCGGCTTGGTCTCGAATGCCATGTCTACATGGGCGCCGAGGACATCGTCCGCCAGGCGCCGAATGTCTATCGCATGAAGCTGCTCGGCGCCGAGGTGGTCGCGGTCGAATCCGGCTCGCGCACGCTCAAGGACGCGATGAACGAAGCCCTGCGCGACTGGGCCACCAATGTTGACAACACCTACTACATCATCGGCACGGTCGCCGGCCCCCACCCTTATCCGCGGATGGTGCGGGATTTTCAATGCGTCATCGGCCGCGAGGCCCGGGAGCAGTTTTCCGCCCGCACCGGCGCCTTGCCCGACGCCCTCGTCGCCTGTGTCGGCGGCGGCTCGAACGCCATCGGCTTGTTCCATCCATTCCTGGCCGACGGCGGCGTTGCGATGTACGGCGTCGAGGCCGCTGGCAGGGGCCTGGCCAGCGGCGAGCACGCCGCGCCGCTGAACGCGGGCCGCCCCGGCGTTCTCCACGGCAACCGCACCTATCTGATGAGCGATGAACACGGCCAAATTCTCGATACCCATTCGGTTTCGGCGGGGCTGGACTATCCCGGCGTGGGCCCCGAGCACGCCTGGCTCAAGGATCTGGACCGCGTGCGCTATGTCGCCGCCACCGATGCCGAAGCCTTGGCCGCCTTCCATCAGCTCACCCGGCTGGAGGGCATCATCCCGGCGCTCGAATCGAGCCACGCCCTGGCCTGGGCCACCCGGCTCGCCGCCGGGATGGAACGCGAACAGAACATCCTCGTCAATTTGTCGGGCCGCGGCGACAAAGACATCGAAGCCGTCGCGCGGCTCGAAGGCGCGGATTTCGGGATCAATTCCGGAATCAGGCAATGAGCCGCATCGCCGGTTGCGCCGCCGCGGCCAGGGAAAGCGGCAGGTCGTTGCTGATTCCCTATCTCGTCGCCGGCGACCCGGATTTGGAGACAAGCCTCGCGCTCATGGTCGAACTCGCGGCCGTGGGCGCCGACATGATCGAGCTTGGCATTCCCTTCAGCGATCCCTCCGCCGACGGCCCGGCGATTCAGCGCGGCGTCGAGCGCGCCCTCGCCGCCGGCGCGAATTTGCGCGGCGTGCTCGAACTCGCCCGCCGCTTCCGCGAACTCGATGGGGAAACGCCTTTGGTGCTGATGGGTTATCTCAACCCCATCGAGATTATGGGCTATGCCGAATTCGCCGGGGAATGCGCCCTCGCCGGCGTCGATGGCGTGCTCGTGGTGGACATGCCGCCCGGCGAGGCCGGCGATCTGCCCGCCTTGCTCGCCGCCCGCGGCATCGACCGCATTTTTCTGGTTTCGCCCACCACCACGGCGGAACGGGCTAAGGAAATCATCGAACACACAAGCGGTTATCTGTATTATGTCTCGCTCAAGGGGGTCACCGGCGCGGCGCTCGATGACCGCGAATCGGTCGCCGTCAACATCGCCAGGCTGCGGGGCTGGACCGATTTGCCGGTGGTGATCGGTTTCGGCATCAAGGATGCCGGCACGGCCGTGGCCATGAGTGAACTGGCCGATGGCGTCATCATCGGCAGCGCGCTGGTCGAGCGCATCGCGCGATTGCCGCCAACACAGTCGCGGCGGTCGGATGATGTTGGCGAAGCCACCGCGCTGATCGGCTCGGTGCGGCGCGCGCTGGATGCGCGCTGCGGGGGGGCGGGCGCGAGCGAAACAGGAAAGCGGCCATGAACTGGATCAACAAGATACTGCCGTCGATTTCGACGGCGAGAACCACCGGCGCGGGCAAGTCCAACGTGCCCGAGGGCGTGTGGAAGCAATGCCCGCGCTGCGACGCCATGCTCTACCGCAAGAGCTTGGCGGACAATCACGACGTCTGCCCGAAATGCGACCACCACCTGCGCATCACCGCCCGCCGCCGCATCGAGTTATTCCTCGACGAGGAAGAACAACAGGAACTGCTCGCTGACATCGCGCCGGTGGACCTGCTCAAATTCAAGGATCTGAAGCGCTACCGGGACCGCCTCGGCGCAGCGCAGAAGCAAACCGGGGAGAAAGACGCCCTCGTCGTGGTCAAGGGCAGGCTGCTTGGCGAGCCCGTGCTCGTGGCGGTGTTCGAATTCGGCTTCATCGGCGGGTCCATGGGGGCCGTTGTCGGCGAGAAATTCGCCCAGGCGGTGAACATCTGCATCGAGGAGAAGCTGCCGCTGGTGTGCTTTTCCACCAGCGGCGGGGCGCGCATGCAGGAGGCATTGATCTCGCTGATGCAAATGGCGAAAACCGCCGCTGCGCTTGAACGGCTGCGGCAATACAGCCTGCCGTACATCTCGGTGCTGGTCGATCCAGTCTATGGCGGCGTTTCCGCGAGCCTGGCGATGCTTGGCGATGTCAATATCGCCGAGCCCAACGCGCTTGTTGGCTTCACCGGCCCGGACGTCATCCGCCAGACGGTGAAAGTCAAACTGCCCGAGGGCTTCCAGCGCAGCGAGTTTCTGCTTGACCACGGCGCCATCGACATGATCGTCCACCGCCGGGATCTGCGGGAACGAATCGCCTCCCTGCTCGACAAACTCTGCTGGTTCCGGCGCTCGGTGAGCTGATTTCAGCCCGCAACGTGAAGCTGTCGCACTGGCTGGACCATATCGCCCTGACGCATCCGCGGGAGATCGATCTCGGCCTCGACCGCGTGCGCGAGGTTGCCGGCCGCATGGGGCTTGCCCAGCCCGCGCCGGTTGTTATCACCGTTGCCGGCACCAATGGCAAGGGTTCGACGGTTGCCGCCGTCGAAGCGATCCTGCTCGCCTCCGGGCTGCGCACCGGCGCCTACCTCTCGCCCCACATCGAGCGCTTCAACGAACGCTTCCGGGTCAATGGCGCCGAATGCGACGATGAATCGATTTGCGCCGCGCTGGCCCAGGTTGAGCGAGCCGGAGCTGAGCAGGCCAGAGTTGAGCAGGCCCGGGGCGCGACTCCACTCACGTATTTTGAATTCGCCACCCTAGCGGCGCTGTCGATCTTTTCCCGGGCGGGGCTCGATTGCGCGGTGCTTGAAGTCGGCCTCGGCGGCCGCCTCGACGCGGTGAACATTGTCGATGCCGATGTCGCGCTGATCACCAATATCGCCCTCGACCACCAGCATTGGCTTGGCGACACCCGGGAGGCGATCGGCGCCGAGAAGGCTGGGATACTCCGCCCCAATGCGCCGCTCGTCTACGGCGAGGCGCAAGCGCCGGCGAGCATCACCCTCCGCGCCGCCGAACTCAATGCCCCGCTGTGGCGCAAAGACCGGGATTTTGGCGCGGAAATCGATGGCGGGAGCTGGTCCTGGTGGGGCAGGGCGGGTGACGGAAGCACTGTCCGGCTCGAAGGCTTGGAAGCGCCGGAATTGCCTCTCGCGGCGATGGCGTCGGCGATCCAGGCGCTGCATGTTTCGCCCTTGTCGCCGTCCGCGCTAGTGGATGATGACAGCAACCGCGCCGGCATCCGTGCCAGCATCCGTGCCACGCAAGGCGGTGTTTACGCCGCTCAGAAGGCTGCGGCCCTGCCCGGGCGGCTGGAATGGCGCCGCGACCGCGCAAGTGGACTGCCGGCACTGCTCGATGTGGCGCACAACCCCGCCGCCGCGGGCAGGCTGGCTGGCAAAATCGCCACGCTGCGGGCCGCGGGCGGTGCCGGCGGCAAGGTGGCCGCGGTGCTGGCAATGCTTGCGGACAAGGACATCGAAGGCTTCGCCGCAGCCTTGGGAGGGGTGGTCGATGTCTGGTATATTGCCGCAATCGACAATTCGCGCGCCCTGTCCGCGGTCGAACAGGCCCGCCGCCTGCGGCGCCGGCTTCCCGGCGCGGAGGCAAGGGTTGCGGAATCCGTGGCTGAAGCCTGGCGCGCCGCGGTGGCTTCCGGGGCAGAGCTCGCTGTTGCAACCGGCTCCTTCCACACCGTCGCCGCCGTGCGCCCCCTGACTCGAGCTTTCAAGGCGAAATCCGGCGGTGTTTCGCTGCAATCATTTTTCGCGGCATAGCAGAAGGTTGGACGCTTGAAGCAGCAAATCAAACGGATCGTCATCGTGGCTGTGTTTCTGCTGGCGCTCGGCCTGATTTTCCTGCCCATGATTTTCGACGACCCGGAAACCCGCCAGCCCCGCCTGCAAAGCCGGATTCCACCGCCCCCCGCGGTGCCGGTTCTGCCCGAGCCTGTGCAAACCCGGCCGGTGATCATCGCCGGAACGCCGGCGGCCATCGTGCCCGCCGAACAACGCGCCGTGGCCGACCCGGCAGAAGCCTGGCGCGAATTGCCGATTCTCGATGAACAAGGGCTGCCCCGGGGCTGGAGCCTGCAACTCGGCGTTTTCACCGAGTCCGAAGCCCGGCAACTGCTCGGCGAACTGATGACCGCGGGATACCGGGCCTACCTCCGCGAGCGGCCATCGACCGAGGCCACCGCGGCCGCCGGCGCCAACGAAGCGCCGCGCAGCGCGGTGCTAGTCGGCCCTTGGCTAACCCGGGAAACCGCCCTCGACTACCAGGCCAAGCTAAACGGGGATTTGGCCGCGGATCTGGGTCTGGCCATCACGATCATCCCCTACGAATTGCGGAGCTTCTGAACCATGGCATTTCCCGGATTGAATATCATTGATGCCATCATCCTGATTGTGCTTGGATTTTCTTTGCTTCATGGTTTGATCAGGGGATTGATTCGAACACTGCTTTTCCTGGTCACGCTGGTCACGGCAGTGGCCGTGCTGTGGCTGTACTCCAGCGCCTTGGCCACTTGGATGGAAGCATTCGTTCCAGCCGAGATTGCCTACGCGATTTCGTTTTTTGTCCTTTTCTTCGGCGTTATGATTATGGGCAACTGGGCGGTGGCAAAAGTGCTGACAGGCATGGTGTCACTCGCGGGCCTCACCATTTTCGACCGCATCCTGGGAGGGTTGTTCGGCTTGGCATGGGGCGCCATGCTGGTCTGCGTGGTTGTGGTTCCATTGAACGCATTTTTTGGCGAGACCGAGGCATGGACACAATCCGCACTGGTTCAGCTTGCTCTGCACCTCATCCAAACCTATTCCGAATTTGGCACTGTGAATCTGGCACTGAGTGAGCGCGGCGGGTGAGGCCCGGTCGGCGCAGCCGATGAAAAGCAACGCTTTTCAAGGGCCGAACGGCTCGCCAAGGATGGCGAGACTGGGGCCAGTCGAAGTCACTTCGTTCGCGCCAGGGATGGCAGGCACGGCCTGTCAGAATCCGGTCACCGCCAGAAAGCGACCGGAGCCAGCAACACAGCATCACACCAAGCGGTATTGTCATATAATGCCCCGCGGCTGCGGAGCCTGGCGGGAGGGGTGAATCGTGTGTGGTCTGGTTGGGGTTGTTGCCGGCAAGGATGTTGGCCTTTGCCTGTATGACACCTTGACGGTGCTGCAGCACCGCGGCCAGGATGCCGCCGGCATCATGACCAGCGACCGCGGCAAACTCAATCTGCGCAAGGACAACGGCCTGGTCAAAGATGTTTTCCGCACCCGCCACATGCGGCGGCTCACCGGGCAGATGGGCATCGCCCACGTGCGCTACCCCACCGCCGGCAGCAGCAGCCCGGCCCTGGCCCAGCCGCTGTATGTCAATTCCCCCTACGGCCTCGCCCTCGCCCACAACGGCAATCTCACCAACAACCGCGAACTGAGCCAAAACCTGTTCCGCGACGATTTGCGCCATATCAACACCGATTCCGATTCCGAAGTGCTGCTCAACGTTTTCGCCCATGAATTGCAGCGCCGGGGCAAGATGTCGCCCACCCCGGAAGACATCTTCGCTGCGATCACCGGCGTGCACATGCGTTGCCGCGGCGCCTACGCCGTGATCGTGATGATCGCCGGCTACGGTATCGTTGGTTTTCGCGACCCACACGGCATCCGCCCGCTGGTGTTCGGCAGCCGCCTCCAAGAGGGCCGCCGCGAGTACATGATCGCCTCGGAATCGGTGGCCCTCGATTCGCAAGGCTTCGAGATCGAGCGCGATGTCGCCCCCGGCGAGGCGGTTTACCTCGATTTCGCCGGCAAAATGCACACCCGGGTCTGCGTCGAGCCCGGCATCCACACACCCTGCATCTTCGAGCATGTCTATTTCGCCCGGCCGGATTCGCTGATGGATGGCATCTCGGTTTACAAGGCGCGGCTGCGCATGGGGGAGAAGCTCGCCGACAAGCTCAAGCGCCTGCGCCCGGCCCAGGACATCGACGTCGTCATCCCGATCCCCGAGACGAGCCGCCCGATCGCGCTTGAGCTCGCCAACCGGCTTGGCGTCAAGTTCCGCGAGGGCTTCGTCAAGAACCGCTACATTGGCCGCACCTTCATCATGCCCGGCCAGACCGAGCGCAGGAAATCGGTGCGGCAGAAGCTCAATGTCATCGATCTCGAACTCCGCGGCAAGAATGTGCTGCTTGTCGATGATTCGATTGTGCGCGGCACCACCTCGAAACAGATCATCCAGATGGCCCGGGACGCCGGCGCCCGCAAGGTCTACTTCGCCTCGGCGGCGCCGCCGATCCGCTTCCCCAACGTCTATGGCATCGACATGCCCGCCGCCGCCGAGCTCATCGCCGCCGGCCGCAGCGTCGAGGAGGTCCAGGAAATCATCGGCGCCGACTGGCTCATCTACCAGGACCTCCCGGATCTGATCGATGCCTGCCGCGAAGGCAACCGCGACATCGCCCGCTTCGAATGCTCGGTTTTCGATGGCCACTACATCACCTCGGATGTCGATGAAATCTACCTTCGCCGCTTGGAGAGCACCCGCAGCGACGCCGCCAAACAAGCCCGCGCCAAAGCCGCCCGCCT
>JAPOTO010000096.1:13522-18795 GCA_026709135.1 Gammaproteobacteria bacterium
TAACGCGGGCGTGTGAAGCGGGCATCTTTCGAAGCCTCAAGCCGTGATAACATCCCCGGCGGTAACTCTTGCCGGTCCCCGCGCAATGACAAGCTGTGAACCCCGCCAGGCCCGGAAGGGAGCAACGGTAGCAGCCGGCGCATGTGCCGCGGTGCGGCTGGCAAGGGCTACCACGCGAATCGACCACAAGCAAAAGCGCGCGCGGCACGGCGGCAAGCGGCAGGCATGAGCTATCAGGTACTCGCCAGGAAATGGCGTCCCGGCGATTTCAGCCAGGTCGCCGGCCAGGAACACGTCCTCAAGACGCTGACCAACGCCCTCGACAAGCAGCGCCTGCACCACGCCTATCTGTTCACCGGCACCCGGGGCACCGGCAAGACCACCCTGGCCCGGATTCTGGCCAAATGCTTCAATTGCGAGCAAGGCGTCAGCCCCACCCCCTGCAACGTCTGCGGAGCCTGCACCGAAATCAACGAAGGCCGGCACCTCGATTTGTTCGAGATCGACGCCGCCTCGCGCACCAAGGTCGAAGACACCCGGGAGTTGCTTGAAAACGTCCAGTTCGCACCCGCCAGGGCGCGCTTCAAGGTCTATTTGATCGACGAAGTCCACATGCTTTCGACCCACAGTTTCAACGCCCTGCTGAAGACGCTCGAAGAACCCCCGGAACACGTCAAATTCCTCTTCGCCACCACCGACCCGCAAAAACTGCCGGTGACGATCCTGTCGCGCTGCCTCCAGTTCCACCTGCGCAATCTCAGCCCCAAAACCATCGTCAAGTATCTTGAACCCGTGCTTGAGAAGGAGCGGATCGATTGTGAATCCGCCGCGCTGTGGCAGATCGCCAGCGCCGCCGCCGGCAGCATGCGCGACGCCCTCACCCTGCTCGACCAGGCGATTTCCTACTGCCAAGGCAGCATCCGCGCCGAGGCCGTGGTGGAGATGCTTGGCATTCCCCCGCGGCAACAGGTGTTCGCCCTGCTGCGGGCGATGGCGGCGGGCGGTTTGGGAGATGTGCTGGAGGCCAGCGAAAAACTCGCCGGGCAAATCCCCGACTATGCCCAGATTCTCGACAGCCTGCTTTCCACCCTGCACCGGCTCGCCATCGCCCAAGCCCACCCCGAGGCAGTCGACAACCATGCCGGCGACCGCCAAGAGATTGTCAAACTCGCCGGTGAATTCAACGCCGAGGATTTGCAGCTTTTCTACCAGATCGGCAACCGGGGCAGGGAGGAGCTTTTCCTGCCGGGGGATGCCCGGGCGGCTTTTGAGATGCTGTTGTTGCGGATGTTGGTGTTCTCGCCCATGCCCATGGCCGCGCCAGAGGAAATTAAAAGCAGAAAAACAGAATCAAAAAACGACATAAAAAACGATAATAAAAACAACAGTGAAAGTGAATCATCCAGCAGCTTGGAAAACGAATCAGCATCCGGCGCCGATGCCAGCCCACCGCCGGATGCGGAACCCAACGCCGCCACAAATCAGCCCGCAGCCGGCGGAAACCCGCTCGTCGCCACCTTCGAGCAAGACCCGAATGTGCAGACTTTGATGCGCAATTTCGATGGCAGGGTGATCCCGGAAAGTGTCGGCGCGATTGGCGGAATGGGCGGTGATGCGGGCGACAGCCGAGGCAGCCAATGACCGATTTCAGCGAATTGATGAAACAGGCGAAACAACTCAAGGAACGCATGGAGGCGATGAAGGAGGAACTCGCCGCGAAGGAAGTGGAAGGCCAGGCCGGGGCCGGGGCGGTGAAAGTCCGCATGAACGGCCGTCACGACGCGATCGCGGTCGAAATCGACCCCGCCCTCGCCCGGGAGGACAAGGAGATTCTGGAGGATCTCGTTTGCGCGGCGATCAACGACGCGGTGCGCAAGGTCGAGCGGGAAAGCGAGCGGGCGATGCGCGGCATGGCGGGTTTTGGCGGGCTCCCGGGTGGATTTAAACTTCCGTTCTAACATACTGACTTATAATGAGTTCCAGCCCGCTGATCGATGAATTGATCGAAGCATTCCGCTGCCTGCCGGGGGTCGGTCAGAAATCGGCCCAGCGCATGAGCCTGCACTTGCTCGAACGCAACCGCCAAGGTGGCCGCAAGCTCGGCGAGACCCTCGCCCTCGCCCTCGACAAGATCGGCAATTGTCGCCACTGCCGCAATCTCACCGAAGAGGCGGTTTGCCGCATCTGCGCCAATCCCGGCCGGGAGCACAGGCTGTGTTGCGTCGTGGAAACGCCCGCGGATGTGCTGGCGATCGAGCAGGCGGGCGCCTATCGCGGCATGTACTTCGTGTTGATGGGCCATCTTTCCCCCATCGACGGCATCGGGCCGGAACAACTCGGCATCCCCCTGCTGCTTGAGCGCGTCGCCGGCGCCGGCTTCGAGGAAGTCATTCTCGCCTGCAACGCCACCGTCGAAGGCGACGCCACGGCCTGGTACATCGCCGAGCAATTGCGCGGAACCAAAGCCAGAATCTCGCGGATCGCCCATGGCGTCCCGGTTGGCGGCGAACTCGAATTCACCGATGGCGGCACACTGGCCCACGCCTTCTCCGGCCGCGCGCCCATGGACCCGCCCTGATCCCCGTTTTGACGCGATGACTGGCGCAGCCGCGAACTTCGAATACGTCACCGACCCGGACCGCTTCGCCGACTTGTGCGCGAGCTGGCGCGGGCTGCCGGCGCTTGGCCTCGACACCGAATTCATCCGCACCCGGACCTTCTATCCGAAAGCCGGCCTGCTGCAATTCGGCGTGGCCACGCAATGCTATCTGGTCGATCCCTTGTTGATCGACGACTGGGCTCCATTCCGGCGGACGCTCGCCGGCACCCGGGTGATCATGCACGCCGCGGGCGAGGACTTGGGCCTGCTGCACCAGCTGCTTGGCGACGTGCCTGCCGCATTGTTCGACACCCAGCTCGCGGCGGCTTTTCTGGGCGAGGGCTTCAGCCTGAGCTACCGGGATTTGGTGCGGCGTTTCTGCGCTGTCGATTTGCCCAAGTCGGAAACCCGCTCGAATTGGCTCAAGCGTCCGCTCAGCCCGCGGCAGTTAAGCTATGCGGCGGAGGATGTCCGCTATCTCGCGGCGCTGGAGGAAGCCCTCGCCGGGCGGCTGGAGCGTGAAGGCAAACTCGCCTGGTTCGAGGACGACTGCCGCCGACTCGCCGCGGGTGCCGGAGAGAACGAAAACCCGCGAAACTGGCCATTGGCCTATCAGCAAGTCGGCGGCCACGAAACGCTCGGCGAGCGCGGCCTGTTGCTGCTGCGGCGGCTTTGCCACTGGCGCGAGCGGGAAATCCGCGCCCGGGATTTGCCCCGCAACTGGCTGGCGGGCGACCGGGATTTGCTCGGCATCGCCAGCGCGCTGGAAAACCGCGCGGAAATCCATGCCGGGGATATCGCCAATGCCGCCGGAGTCAATCCGAAATTCGCCCGGCGTTTCAGCGCGAGGCTGGCCCGGATGCTCAACGAGCCGGAGCAGGCGCCGGGCCCGCCGCCGCAGCCCCGGCCACCGTTGTCGCTCGCGCCGCGCCAGCGCGAGACCCTCAAGCGCTGCCGCGCCGCCATCCAGCGCGAAGCCGGGCGAATCGGCGTCTGCCCCGAACTGCTGGCGAACAAGCGGCAGTTGCAGCAAATCATCATTTCACAAGCAACCAGCGGCGAAATCGACTGGCCAACCGAACTGCAAGGCTGGCGCCAACAAGTGCTCGCCCCAGCCTTGAATACCGCACTGAGGGAGCAGGGCGGGGAGATTCGGAACACAACGCCTTGAATTAGGGGATTATGTAGTTAACTTGACGAACTGCGGATGCGGGCTCCGCCTCGCGGCTTTGGAGTTTGCGGCGCCGAAGCGGTCTGCCCGCAACCACCCCGCCCCTTCGGGGCTGCTCCTTGAAAAGGAGGGGAGTTGGAAGGGGCGTGCCGGCACGTCGAACTCTCCCCCTGTAAAGGGGGAGTGGCGCGAAGCGGCGAGGGGGTTCCCGCCGAAGCCCCGGTTTCATGGAAACAGAGCGGAATGTCAAGTTAAATACATCATCCCTTTGAATTATGCACAGAGGGAGCGCGGCGGTGAGCGGAAGGGGTGAGGCCCGGTCTGCGAAGCAGACGAAAAGCATCGCTTTTCGAGGGCCGAACGCCTTGCCACGGATGGCAAGGCCGGGGCTGGTCGAGGTCAGAGCAGTTGCGCCATGGATGGCATCAACGATGCTTCGAAGGTCACATGGACGTATTCACGGCGTCCGCTGTGATCCACCCAGTCCAGCGACGACTCACCTTGAGCGCTTCCCGCCAATTATCTTCGAATGCAGTTCGCCATCGGCCAGGCGGGTGATGATCCGGGCGCCTTCCGCTACATCACCCGCGCTGCGGAGGATCTGGGCGGACTCGTCGAGGGTGATGCTATAGCCCCGGGCGAGGGTGTTCAGCGGGCCGGTGGATTGCAGGGTGCGGCGCAGTTCGCCGAGCCGGGCGGCATCCCGCGCAAGCTGCGCGCGCATCGCCCGGCGCAGGCGGCGGGGCGCATCCATCAGCGCCGCGCGCGCGGGCTTGATCCGCAGCGCTGGAGAGCGGTGCCCGAGCCTTTGCCGCAGCAATTCGAGTTGTTGCTTTTTGCGGCCATGCAGATTGGCGCTGGCGCGAATCATCCGCTGCCCGAGGTCGTCGAGGTTCTGGGCGTGGTCTTCGAGCCTCCGGGCCGGGCTGCGCAGCCGCAGGGCGGTCAGGCGCAGGCGCTCCCGGTGGCTGGCCAGAACCTGTCCCATGCGGCTTTGCAGTTTGCCGAGGTCGCCGAGCAGGCGGGCGAAGTATTCCTCCTGCGAAGGACTGAGCAGTTCGGCGGCGGCCGAGGGTGTCGGCGCGCGCAGGTCGGCGGTGAAGTCGGCGATGCTGAAATCGGTTTCGTGGCCTACGGCGCTGACCACCGGCAGTTCGCTGGCGAAAATGGCCCGGGCGACGCTCTCCTCGTTGAAGGCTTGCAAATCCTCCGGGGCGCCGCCGCCGCGGCCGACGATGAGCGCCCCGATGCCGAGTTTGCCGCGCAGGGTGTTGGCGGTTTCGATCATGTCGCAAAGGTTCTTCGGTGCCGCCTCGCCCTGCACCGCCACCGGGAACAGGGTGACGCGAATCGCCGGGAAGCGGCGCTTGAGAACGCTGAGGATATCGCGCAATACCGCGCCCGAGGGGGAGGTGACGACGCCGATGTGGCGGTGGTGGTTGCCGACGGGTTTTTTCGCCGCCTGGTCGAACAGGCCCTCGGCCTGCAACTTGGCTTTAAGTT
>JAPOTO010000165.1 GCA_026709135.1 Gammaproteobacteria bacterium
TGTATTCAAGAACGCCAGGGAATGCTATAGAATCAGGCCCTTGTTTGATGCGCCACAGCAAGCAAAAAGAGGACTCGAACATGCCGCAAAGCGCCGTTTCCGATTTGGCCCGCCTAGCGCTCGCGCTGCCCTTCGCGCTCGCGCCATTCGCCGTCTCCGCCCAGCAGGACGAGATCACCTTCCACCGGGATATCGAGCCGATCCTGCAACGCAGTTGCCAGAACTGCCACCGGGTTGGCGGGGTTGGCCCGATGCCGCTGGTCACCCACGAGCAGGTTGCCCCTTTCGCCGGGCTGATTGAATACAAGACCGGGCTCCGCGACCGCGCCGGCGCCATGCCGCCCTGGTACATGGAAAAGAACATCGGCATCCAGGACTACAAGAACGACCCCTCGCTCAACGACGCGGAAATCGAGGCGATTGCGGCCTGGGCGCAATCCGGCGCCCCCAAGGGCGACCCCGCCCACGCCCCCGAGCCATTGGTGTTCGACGACAGCGTCAAATGGAACGCCGGCGAGCCCGACCTCATCGTCAAAACCAATTCGGTCACCAAACTCGCGGGAACGCCGGACTGGTGGGGCGAGATCGACCGGGTGCCCATTCCGCTGGAAGAGGAGCGCTACGTCAAATCGGTTGAAATCGTCGAAGTCAACGACGTCAACTTCCAGGCCGGCACCGGCCGCGAAACCGTCGGCGGGCGATACATCTTCCACCACATGATCTGGAGCACCGCGGAAATCGACGAAAGCGGCAAGCGCGTCGACAGCACCGTCACTTCCTGGCCGGTTCACGAAGTCGGCCGCAACCCCGACATTTTCGATGAGGACGCCGGCCGCCTGCTGCGCCCCGGCACCTATGTCGTTTCCGACTCGGTGCACCTGCATTCCAACGGCCAGGACACCACCGGCCATCTCGAAATCGGCTTCCGCTTCCATCCGGTCGGCTACCAGCCCAAGTACGAGCGCACCGTGCTCGGCCTCGGCAACGGCGTCGACATCAGCATCGCCGGCAACCAGAGCGACCAGGAACTCCATGCCTACGTCGCGCTGGAGGACAATATCAAGATCGTCACCTTCGAGCCGCACCTGCACGCCCCCGGCGAGCGCATGTGCCTCGAGGCGATCTGGGGCTACACCGTGGAGACGCTGTCCTGCGTCGGCTACGACCACAACTGGGTGCGCGGCTACGCCTACGCCAACCATGCCCAGCCACTGCTGCCCAAGGGCGCGATCCTGCACATCGTCGGCTACATGAACAACACCGGGACCAATCCCAACGTGCCCGACCCGCGCAACTGGCAAGGTTCCGGCAACCGCTCGGTGACCAATATGTTCATCGACCTCGGCATGCGGGTGAGCCTCACCGACGAACAGTTCGCCGAGGAAATGGCCGAGCGCCGCCGGGTGCTGAACCTTGGGCCCAACGACCATGTCATCGGCTGCCCGCTGTGCACCGCGCCGCTGGTGGCGCCGGTTCCGCTGGTGGATGTGGCGGCCTCGGATTGATCAATAACCGAAAACCACAGAGGACATTGACAACGATGCCTGCTTCAATTGGTTCGGGCGCGTCCCGGAAAATGTTTGCCGTATTCCCGCTGGCCAGCCTGTCCGTCATGCTGTTGGCCGTCGGCGCCGCCGCCAGCGCCCAGACCTACCGCTTCGGCCAGCATGTCGAGCCGGCCTTCGAGGGATGGCGCCCCAACGACGAAGGCGGCTTCAACATGATGTTCGGCTACATGAACGAGAACTGGGACGAAACCCCCGATGTTGCCGTCGGCGAGCACAATTACTTTGAACCCGGCGAAGCGGACCGCGGCCAGCCCGAGCATTTCCTGCCGCGCCGCAACCGCTTCACCTTCGAGGTTCCCGTCCCGGCGGACTGGGGCGACCGCGAACTCGTCTGGACGCTCACCGTCAACGGCGTGGAGAGGAAAGCCTACGCCACCCTGCGCGAGGATTATCTTGTTGACAACATGGTGATCGCCTCGGAAACCGGCTCACTCGGCGCTGGCACGAGCAGCCCGGAATCCCGAGCCAACATCCCACCCGTGGTCGCGGTCCAGGGCGATGCAATCCGCACGGTCGTGGTCGGCGAGCCACTCGCGCTCGACACCCTGGTGACCGACGACGGCCTGCCCGAGCCGACCGATATCGTGGCGGAAGCGCGCCGCTTCGCCGAGTTTTCCAGCGGGCCGCTGGCGGGCTTGTTCCTCACGCCTGAAATGATCATGGAGCGGCGCATGACGCGACCGCCATCGAGGGTGACGGTGGACAAGGTCAACGCCCTGTATTTTTCCTGGAACAAATACCGCGGCCCGGGCAATGTCAGCTTCGATCCTCCCCAGGTGAAAGTCTGGGAAGACTCCCGCACCAGCGCCAATTCGCCTTGGGGCGCATTGTTCCTGCCGCCGCCGATCCCGGAAGACGGCATGTACCGGATAACCGCCACGTTCGACGAGCCGGGCACCTATGTCTTGTGGGGCCGCGCCGATGACGGCGGCTTGTACCACGATGGCTACATCACGGTGAACGTCACCGAATAGGGAAGGGCGGGCCTTTTCCCCCACCCGCGGCAACCGGAGTTTCGCCATGAGCTATTTCCCCAAACTGGCCCGATCGCTTTTTCCCGCGTTTGCGTTGGCGTTGGCGGCGCAGTTCGCCACCGCCCAGGACGTTTACTTTCCGCCCGCCGGAGAATGGGAGCGCCGCGCGCCGGAGGCCGTGGGCATGGATGCCGCCAGACTCGCCGCCGCCGTGCAACTCGCGCGGGACAACACCGTCGTCGAACCGCGCGACATGGCCGAGTTCATCGAGCGCGGCTTCGGCCGCGAACCGCACTTCAGCATTCTCGGCCCGGTCAAGCGCCGGGAGGAAGGCTCCGGGCTGGTGGTGCGCAATGGCTATATCGTCGCCGAATGGGGCGATATCGAACGCGAGGACATGACCTTCAGCGTCACCAAGAGCTACCTGTCAACCATGGCCGGGCTGGCGCTGGACGACGGCCTCATCGAAGACGTCGCCGACCCGGTCAAGGATTATTTCCCCCACGAAAGTTTCCAAAATCCCCACAACGCGCCGATCACCTGGGAGCACTTCCTGCACCAGTCCTCCGACTGGGCGGGCACGCTCTGGGGCAAGCCGGACTGGGCCGACCGCCCCCACGACTACGACCCCGCGATCGCCATCGACCGCGAAATGCACGAGCCGGGCACTTTCTACAAGTACAACGACGTGCGCGTGAACATGCTCGCCTATTCGCTGCTCAATGTCTGGCGCGCGCCACTCGATGGCATTCTGCGGGAACGGGTGATGGACCCCATCGGCGCCAGCGAAGAATGGGAATGGCACGGCTATGAAAACTCCTGGGTCGAGATCGACGGCGAGCGCATGCAGTCGCCCTCCGGCGGCGCCCACTGGGGCGGGGGTTTCTTCATCAGCACGCTCGACCACGCCCGTTTCGGCTACCTGTTCCTGCGCGACGGCAACTGGAACGGCGAGCAACTCGTTTCGCGGGAATGGATCGAGGCGGCGCGGCAACCGTCGCCGGCCTTCAAGCGCTACGGCTACATGTGGTGGCTGAACAGTGATCGCGAAGCCGTCGCGAACGCCCCGGAAAGCGCCTTTTACGCCAGCGGCGCCGGCGGCAACTACATCTGGATCGACCAGGAAAACGACCTGCTCGTCGTCATGCGCTGGGTCCCCCGCCTAGGCGAGACCATCGCCGCCTTCACCGCCGCCATCGCGCCGTTGTAAGGCATGGGCAGGGCTTTGTTTCAGGCGCTCTTGCTGATTTTGGCGCTGGGCGCGGCCCCGTTGTGCGCGGCCCAGTCCGGCACCCGGGTGAACAAGCTGATCGAGTTGTTCGAAAGGGGGCAGCCCGCCTTCGGCCTGCTCTCCTTCAACTACTCGTTGGACACGGCGCGTTCCCTGGCGGATTCCGAGCTCGACTTCATCCTGATCGACATGGAGCACGCGCCATTCGATGTCGAGCGTCTGCGCTTGTTTCTGCTCGGCATGACCAACAAGCGCGCAATCATCGAGAAAGGCAACCTGCAGCCGGACGTTGTGCCCTTCGTGCGCATCCCCGCCGCCGGAGGTTCGGCGGAACTCGTCGCCCAGGCCAAGCAAGTGCTCGATGTCGGCGTCTACGGCATCATGTTCCCGGCGATCCACAACCGCGAACAGGCCGAACTCGCCATCCGCGCCACCCGCTATCCGCAACGCATCGGCGCCCCCGACCGCGAACCCGCGGGTCTGCGCGGCCGCAATCCCTCCAATGCCGTATGGTACTGGGGCATCCCCGACTATATGGCCAGAGCCGACGTCTGGCCGCTTGACCCGCAGGGCGAGCTGCTCGCCATCCTGTTCATCGAATCGCCGGAAGGCGTCGCCAACATTGGGGAAATCATCGCCGTTCCCGGCCTTGGCGGCATCTTTATCGGCCCCTCGGACCTAAGCACCAGCATGGGCCACGCCAGCCCCGCCGCGCCGGAAGTCGAAGCGGCGATTCAGACCGTCCTCGCCGCCTGCCTCGAACACGATGTGCCCTGCGCCATCACCACCAACGCCGGCAATGTGCAACAACGCATCAACCAAGGCTTCCGCTTCGTCACCGTGGGCATCGACAGCGGCCTGTCCTCCAGCGCCGCCAACACCCTGCGCCTCGGCCTCGAAGCCGCCAACCGCGATTGATCGGGCACCAAGGGTATCTTTCCACCCTGCCGCACAGAATGACAGCAAGCCAGCTTCATGATTCAATCAGCCACTCAGCGAACACAAAACAGATCAACACAAAACAGAGGAGCAGCCCGGACGGAGAACGCTTGATGACTCTCGGCACGCCGGGCGTAACCGGCGACGACGAATCGCACTTCAACATGCCCTCCGATGTTCATGTCGCGCCAAACGGCGACATCTTCGTCGCCGATGGCCACGGCGGCGACAGCAACGCCCGCATCGTCAAGTTCGACGCCAACAACGGCCCCTACCGCATCAGCAGCGGCGGCGAAGGCGTGGCCGCCGACACCGACGGCATAATCTACAGTGCGGAAGTAGGCCCCCGCTCGGTAAAACGCTACGTCAGATTCGAGGATTGAGGTGGGCCCCGTCCGGTGGGATTGGAGAGATTCTCACCCCGTAAAGAATCTCGTCGATTTCTTCATTGGTCAGCGATTCTCCCTGATCAGTGGCGTGGTCGGTTATTCGATAGAAGGGGTCATCTATGGATACTGAGAACATGAGTTATCCCCACGAAGATAAATAGTTTACTGATGCTAATCGAAGCGCTGCCATCATGCAACCGCCTATGCGGCCTGTCGAATGCGCTCTTGCGCCAAGTCGTAGGTGGCTTGCATCTGTAGCCACATTTCCGCCGTGCCCCAGCCGAAATCGTTTTCGAGGCGCAGCGCCAAGCGCGGCGTAATCCGACCTTCGCCGGACAAGATGCGATTCAGGCCAGCGCGGGAGATCCCCAAACGCTGCGACGTATCTTTCACGGTCAAGCCAGCGGCGCGGATGCACTCATGGCGCAAGAATTCTCCCGGATGCCTCCGCAGAGAATCATGCAGTTGCACACGCTCTTCCGCTTCGTTTGATGTGCCCATCTTTTCGTCCTCCATCAGTGGTAATCCACCAAGTCGATATCGACGGCTTCGCCGCCCTCCAACCGGAATACAATCCGCCAATTCGCCGTTACCCGGATGCTCCACATTCCGGCCAGCCGCCCGCCGGTCAGCAAATGCAGCCGAAATCCAGGCAGGCGCGCATCTTCCGGTGTTCGCGCATCGGCCAGCACATGAAGGATTCGAGCCAGTTTTGCCACGCTGGAGGCGGGCAGCCCTCGCGGATCGCCCGAGGCGGCGAATTTCCTCAATGCTTTGTGCCTGATTTTCACCCTGCGACTGTCTCAAAATATAAGCAGGCCGTCAAGCAAAACGAGACATATGTGAAGGGCAGCGCAACGGAAACTGTCTGATCGGACTTACGCGGATGCACCACGCAGCCCCGAAGATCTATACAGCTTCTCTAATCTTGGGTTCGGAACGCAGGCACATTTTGACTTCGATTCAAAACATCTTCAATAGCCGCTGTTGTCTGACTGCTCAGCGGCATCGCTTCGGTTGTCGTTCCGATTCTTATTGCTATACGATCCCTCCCGGTCTTTACATTCTCCAAAAATTCCCTGATCGATTCGCTTGAGTTTACAACGGCTACACCACTACCAATCCCGTCTACTATTTCTGCATCAGTTATTGTTTCTGGTTCATTTTGATCTATTCTCACTAACAAATTTCCGCTTGTTTCTGTTTGACGTGCAGAAAGAATATCATTTGAGTTAATCAGTATAAGAAGTGTAGATTTTCCTTCACTATATGATACACCTCCAATGATACCCATGAAACTAATATCCTTCCCATCCAATAAACCTCTGACGCTCATGCATCCAATTCGGTGTTTTTCTTCATCCGTGAATGCGTCTACTTCGGTTTCAACCTTGCAGGCACCATACTCTCTTTGATTTGTTATTTCCTGAGCATCGATCACAGGAATCCAGCAAATTCCCGTTAACATCGCAGCAAGCATTTTTTTCATGAAAAGACTCCTTTTGGAGCATTGATGACAGCAAATACAAGCTTTCTGAAGTCCTCAAGAGGTTTCCGTTCTGTGCAACATAGTTTTCTATAACTCATTGTATCCGAGCGAATCAAATGTCTCGCACCTTCTGTGACGTGATGAATCGTCATTGCGTTTTGAGGCTGCCTGAATGCAGGTATCGGGCCATTTCCTTTTCGATAATTATTCATAACATACCCATCTGGATTAGCTTGAAGCCAAGCTCTATACTCCTCATCTTTTTTGTAAAACTCTATGCAACATGAGGGAATTTCTAATTTTCTTGGTAAAGTATTTTTCATAATTCTTTTTCTCCTTTAAACAGAAGATCATAAGCTATTCATAACGTGAAAGCCTACGCAACCGATGATTCGAAGCTGACATAAGCCAATCGGAGGAACCGCTCTTGACACAAGGTAATCTTGCCGCTTTGACTTGGTCCGGCAAGCGTGATTGAAGATCATTTACCCGCAGCTTCGGAGGGTCTGTTGGACAGGTCGCGCCTAATCATGCAAGGGAGCCTAGCAGAAAAACAGGATAAATCAAAATGTAATCTTATCCTAAAGTATCGAAACCGTGGCTTAGCCCGGAACCCCCTCGCCGCTTCGCGGCTGCCCCTTGACAGGGGGAGAGTTGACCCAGCCGGCGCGACCCACGCACTCCCCTCCTTTTCAAGGAGGGGTGCCCCGAAGGGGCGGGGTGGTTGCTCCCGGGTCGCTTGGGCGCCGCAAACTCCAAAGCTGCGAGATGAGGCCCGCACCCGCCGTAAGTCAAGCGAACTATACAAGCCTCTACAATAACTTGAGGGTTAATCGTCGTGACCCGTTCGGGCTTGCCTTGCCTAGTCTTGCGTTGTTCCGTTTTGCCGGTTATCGAATATCATTATGGGCTTGCTGGATGGACTCGATTCCAGCTCGGTGTTCACGGGCAATTCCACAATGGAGAGGGGGCATGGAATGGCCATCAGTGTTTTTGATTTGTTCAAGATTGGGATTGGGCCTTCGAGTTCCCACACGGTGGGGCCGATGCGGGCGGCGGCGGCTTTTGCCGGCGGTTTGGCGGATAGCGGCGTGTTGGGGCGGGTTGTCCGCGTTCGCGCGGAAATGTTCGGCTCGCTGGGGGCGACTGGAAGGGGCCATGGCACGCCCCGGGCGGTGATTTTGGGGCTCGAGGGCGAGCAGCCGGAAAGCGTCGAAATCGATCAGGCCGCGGAGCGGGTCGAGACAGTCCGCCGCGATGGGGCGCTGCGGCTCGGTGGCCGACGCCGGATTCGCTTTGATGAAAAGCGGGATTTGCCGCTGAACCGCCGCGAGTCGCTGCCCCTGCACCCCAATGGCATGCGCTTTGCGGCCTTTGCTGAAAACGGCGCCAAACTGCTCGGCAAAACCTATTACTCGGTGGGCGGCGGCTTCGTGCTCGATGCCTCCGGCGCGGTTGCCGAGGACAGCCGCGAGCTTCCCCATCCATTTGGCACCGCGGCGGAATTGCTGCGCGAATGCGATGCCGCGGGAATGCGGATTTCCGATCTGATGCTCGCCAACGAGCGGGCTTGGCGGGAAGAGGCGGAAGTGCGGAGCGGCCTGCTGGCGATCTGGCGGGTGATGCAGGACTGTGTCGCCAAGGGCTGCGCGAGCGAGGGCGAGCTACCCGGTGGCCTGAAAATCCCCCGGCGGGCGCCGAAGCTGCACCGGCAATTGCTCGCCAAGCCCGAATCGTCGCTGACCGATCCGCTGACGGTGCTCGACTGGGTTACGCTGTACGCGCTCGCCGTGAACGAGGAAAACGCCGCCGGCGGACGGGTGGTCACCGCCCCCACCAACGGCGCGGCGGGGATCGTTCCCGCGGTGCTGCACTACTACGCGCGCTTTGTGCCCGGCGCCGGCGATGACGGCGTGGTGCGCTTTCTGCTCACCGCCGCGGCGATTGGCGCGCTGTTCAAGGAAAACGCCTCGATCAGCGGCGCCGAAGTCGGCTGCCAGGGCGAGGTTGGATCGGCCTGTTCGATGGCGGCGGCGGGGCTCGCCGAAGTGCTTGGCGGCTCGCCGCGGCAAGTTGAAAACGCCGCCGAGATCGCCATGGAGCACAATCTCGGGCTGACCTGCGATCCAGTGGGCGGCCTGGTGCAGGTGCCGTGCATCGAGCGCAACGCGATGGCCTCGATCAAGGCGATTCACGCCGCGCGCCTTGCCCTGCGCGGCGACGGCGAACACTTCGTTTCGCTCGATCAGGTCATCAAAACACTGCGCGACACCGGCCGCGACATGAAGGCGAAGTACAAGGAAACCTCCCGCGGCGGCCTCGCCGTCAATGTCGTCGAAATCCCAGTCAACGTGATCGAGTGCTGAGGCGGATTTCCCCTTCCCGGATGGCCGGAATGTCGATGTCTTGCCTCGCCATTCGCCGGCTGTCGGCGACCGGGTTCAATCCCGGGTTCAATCATAGAACGCGGGTGCCAGATCGAGTGATTCGGCGAGTTCGAGGCTGTGTCCGATCCAGAAGGTGGCGCCGGTTTCCTCAACCAGGGCTTCAATCTTGTCCATGGACTCCAGCGTTTGTTCGGCGTCGGTGTTGAACACCGGGGTGCGGCGCAGGCGCCGGCTCGCTTCGAAATGGTACAGGTCCCCCGCCAGCACGAGTGGGCCGAAGTTTTCGAGTTCGAGTTTGAGCACCTGGTGGCCCGGCGTGTGGCCCGGCGCGTAAATGATCATCACGCTGCCATCGCCGAAAACATCGTGGTCGCCGTCAAGCATGATCTTGTCGCTGTCGCGCAACTGGTCGTAAAGCCCGGGTTGGAACACCGGGCTGGGTTCCGCCGCGAAGGCGGCTTCGTACTCGGATTGCTGGATCAGCTGGGTCGAGCCGGCGAAGGCGTTGGCGGCGCCGACATGGTCGAAGTGGAAATGCGAATACGCGGCGTAGTCGATATCGTCCGGGGAGACATCCATCGCCGCGAGCTGGTCGATGAGCGAGGTTTCGTACCAAGTGTCGGCGTCCGGTTGCCGCGGCCCCACCATGTCCAGCGGCAGGCCGCCGTCCCAGAGCATCAATCCGTCGTCATGCTCGATCAGATAGCACGGCACGAACAGCTCCCGCACCTCGGTCTCGTCGTTGCCGAGGCCGAATGGGCTGACATCGGGAAAAGCCAGATGGCCGCAGTCGAACACATAGAGCTTCGGCCCCGCGTGCGCGCCGGCGCCAAGCAAAGCGGCGAAAACAAAAGCGAGAAGTTTTTTCATGGGTTGCCCCTTTGGTTTGCAAGATACACCGCGACCGAGCGCAGCGAGGGAGTGGTGGGCCCACTAGGGTGAGACCCGGTCGGCGTAGCCGATGAAAAGCAACGCTTTTCAAGGGCCGAACGCCGCCAATCTGTGATTGGCGGCCGGAATAGTCCGGTGCGGTCCACCGCGACCGAGCGCAGCGAGGGAGTGGTGGGCCCACCAGGACTCGAACCTGGGACCAACGGATTATGAGTCCGGTGCTCTAACCAACTGAGCTATAGGCCCTTTGTGGCCGCTACTCGTCGAGAAAGCTGCGCAGATGGTCCGAGCGGGACGGATGCCGCAGCTTGCGCAGCGCCTTGGCCTCTATCTGCCGGATGCGTTCCCGGGTCACGTCGAATTGCTTGCCAACCTCCTCGAGCGTGTGGTCGGTGTTCATCTCGATGCCGAAGCGCATGCGCAGCACCTTCTCCTCCCGGGTCGTCAGGCTGCCGAGCACATCCCGGGTCGCCTCCTTGAGGCCTTCCCCCACCGAGGAATCGATGGGGTTGTCGATGTTGCTGTCCTCGATGAAATCGCCGAGATGCGAGTCCTCGTCGTCGCCGATGGGGGTTTCCATGGAAATCGGCTCCTTGGCGATCTTGAGCACCTTGCGCACCCGGTCCTCGTGCATGTCCATGCGCTCGCCGAGCTCTTCCGGGGTCGGCTCGCGGCCTTTTTCGTGAACCATCTGGCGCGAAACCCGGTTCAGCTTGTTGATCGTTTCGATCATGTGCACCGGAATGCGGATCGTCCGCGCCTGGTCGGCGATCGAGCGGGTGATCGCTTGGCGGATCCACCAGGTGGCGTAGGTCGAGAACTTGTAGCCCCGGCGGTATTCGAACTTGTCCACCGCCTTCATCAGGCCGATATTGCCCTCTTGGATCAGGTCGAGGAATTGCAGGCCGCGGTTGGTGTACTTCTTGGCGATTGAGATCACCAGCCGCAGGTTGGCCTCGACCATTTCCTTCTTGGCCCGGCGCGACTTCGCTTCGCCAATCGCCATGCGGCGGTTGATGTCCTTGATCTCGGCGATGCGCAGGCCGCACTCCTCCTCAAGCAGGCGCAGCTTCTTCTGTGTGCGCAGCACTTCCGGCTTGACCTTGCGCAGCAGTTTCGCGTTCGAGCCCGCCTCCCGCAGGTGCGATTCGAACCATTCGTCATTGATTTCGTTGCCGGGGAAAGTGGTGAGGAACAGTTTGCGGTCCATCATGCCCTTGCGCACGCAAAGCGTCATGATGTACTTCTCGTTGCGCTTGATGCGGCCCATTACCCCGCGGATCTCGGCGAGCAGCGGGTCGAAATGGCGCGGTGTGAGCTTGAGGCATTTCAGCAGATCGCCCATGGCGCCGATTTGCTTGCGCGCGCGCTCGTCGTCGCGGCCGAACTTGCCGGCGACCTGGCAGGCGCGCTTGTATTGCCGGCGCAGGGCGGCGAAGCGCACCCGGGCCTCTTCCGGGTCGGGCCCGGAGATGGTTTCAGTTTCGTCGTCTTTGCCGCCGTCGTCCTTGCCTTTTCCGTCTTCCTTCGCCGCGGTTTTTTCCTTATCCGCATCCTTTGCGCCTTGTTTGCCTTCGGCCTTTTCGTTGGCTTCGTCTTTGGTGTCTTGTTTGACTTCTGCCTTGGCTTCTCCCTTGTCTTGGATCCCGTCCTTGCCCGCGCTTACCGCCGCGCTGGCTTCCTGCCGCTTTGGTTCTTTCCGCGGGGGGGGCTCGTAATCCGGGTCGATATAGCCGGCGATCAATTCCTTGAGGCGGCGGTCGTCGCCTTGGAGCGCCTCGTATTCATTGAGCACGCTTTCGACCACGCCGGGGAAGAAGGCCATGGCTTTCATCAACTCGCGCATGCCCTCCTCGATGCGCTTGGCGATGACGATCTCGCCCTCCCGGGTGAGCAGCTCCACGGTGCCCATTTCGCGCATGTACATACGCACCGGGTCGGTTGTGCGACCGGCCTCGGCTTCCACTGCCACGGCGGCGAGGGCGGCGGCGGCCTCGGCCGCCGACACATCGTCGGTGCTGTTGCCTTCGTCGTCATCGTTGAGGATCAGCGAATCGGCATCGGGCGCGGTCTCGTAGACCTTGATGCCCATGTCGTTGATCATCTGGATGATGTCTTCCACCTGGTCCGGATCTGAAATCTGCTCGGGCAGATGGTCGTTGACCTCGGCATAGGTCAGGTAGTTCTGCTCCCGACCCTTGGCGATCAAGGCCTTCAGATTGGATTTTGGCGCGAGTGGCGTAATTGAGTCAGTCATGGAATCCTTACACGTTGCGCGCAAGGCCGCAGCCGCGCAAATTCAAGGTAGCCGGGTATTATAACCCCGACAGGTTATCGCTGTATATGAGCAACCGAGAAAGTCGCGATGCTCATTTTGACTGTCGATGCGGGTCCTGCCACCAAGCAATTGACTCCGAACCCGTCGCCGTCCGTTGGGCGGTGTTCAGCGGACGCCGTGAATACATCCCTGTAGGCTTCGGGCTCGGCATCCTGCCTCGCACGCCCGCTGAACCCCGCCCAACAGACGGCGCCTCAAGCTGTGCTTACCGGGCTTCGCCTGTATGCTCTGTAGCGGCTGTTTTTGCCCGCAGTTTATCGCGCAGCCGCATCCCGCTGATCTTGCGGGCGCTCTTTTGGACCAGGGTGTCGAGGATCTGGAGGAACTCCCGCTCCAGGTTTTCGCGGTTCGCCGGCTCGATGTTCTCCGCCGTGATCACCGGGGGAAGTCGGCCCCGCATGAACTCGTTGGACTGGCAGCGCTCATACAGCCCGATGTAGTCCATATCGGGGCGTTTCCGCTTGATTTCAACGAGATCCGCGACCAGTTTTTCAGTCTCATCGCCGGCTTCGCGCAGCGGGGCCAAGTCCGCCGTAGCCTTCAAGGCGAACCCCGGCTCCCGCAGCAGCAGCCGGATTGCCAGCAGCCCGGTGCTGATGGGTTTGCCGGCGCCAATGCCCACGGCTCTGGCAGTGTCATGCGCGGGAAAGAAGTCCGCCGGTGGTTCCGATAGCGGTTCATGGCCATAGTCCGGCGGTTCTTGCCGCGACCAGTCCGGCGCAGTCCGGCCAGTGTTCTTCGCGGCCTGGGATAGCTGGGCGAGCAGGGTTTCGGTTTCCACATCGGCGGCTTCGGCGAGGCGTTTGAGCATCAGTTGGCGATATACGCCCTCCGGCAGTTTGCGGATCAGCGGCAGGGCCTTGTTGCTGAGCGCGGCGCGGCCCTCGATGGATGCCACGTCGAGGCCATCGCCGAGGTGGTTGAAGAAGAACTTCTCAAGTGGCTCGGCTTTGCCGGCGAGTTCGAGAAAACGCTCCTTGCCAAGCTTGCGCACCATGCTGTCCGGGTCCTCGCCTTCCGGCAGGAACAGAAATCTGGCGCTTTTGCCGTCGCGCATCAGCGGCAGTGTGGTTTCCAGCGCCCGCCAAGCCGCCCGGCTGCCGGCTTCGTCGCCGTCGAAGCAGAAGGTGATTTCCGGGGCGTGGCGGAACATGCGCTGGATCTGCGCTTCGCTGGTGGCGGTGCCGAGTGTCGCCACGGCGTTGCGGATGCCGGCCTCGGCGAGGGCGATTACATCCATGTAGCCCTCCACCAGCATCAGCTTGCCCGCCTTGCCCCGGCGCGCCTCGTAGAGGCCGTACAGTTCGCGGCCTTTTTGGAACACCGGGGTTTCCGGGCTGTTGAGGTATTTCGGCTTGCCGCCATCGAGCACCCGCCCGCCAAAGCCGACAGTGCGGCCGCGCTGGTCGCGAATGGGGAAAACCACCCGGTCGCGGAAGCGGTCGTAAATCGAGGCCGCGCCAGCCTCGCCCTCCTTGCCGCCCTCGCGGGCGATGGCGAGCCCCGCCTTGATCAGCCGGCTTCGCGCGGCCTCGTCGGTTCCCAGCGCGGCAATGAGGTTCTCCCATCCCGGCGGCGCGTAGCCGAGTTGGAATTCCCGGGCGGTTTCCCCGCTGATGCCGCGGGATTTGCACCAGTCCACCGCCCGCGCCCGCGCCGGATGCCGCCGCAACTGTTGCTGATAGAACCGGCTCGCCTGTTGCAGGCAGTCATACAGCGCGCGCTGGGCCTTGGCCCGCGTGGCTTGGGCGCGGCTTTCCTGCCGCGGCACTTCAAGCCCGGCGTCCCTGGCGAGGATTTCAACGGCTTCGACAAAGCCGACGTTGTGGAACTTCTGCACAAAGCCGATGGCATTGCCGCCGGCGCCGCAGCCAAAGCAGTAGAAGAACTGCTTCTCGGGCTGGACACTGAAAGAAGGCGTTTTTTCCTGATGGAAAGGGCAGCAGGCGGTGTGGTTCTTGCCGGCCCGCTTCAGCGGAACGCGGCGCTCAACCACATCGACGATATCGACCCGGCTGAGCAACTCGTCAATAAAACCTTGGGGAATCAGGCCCGCCATATCTGGTGAATTCCGACTGCGGGAGGCACAGGCCCAATCGTACTATGTTTTCGCGGGGCCGGTTTTCGCGGGGCCGCCGCTCCTGTCAGTCGGCGGACAGTAGTTGCCGGACCTGCCTGCTGACCTCGCCCATGTCGGCGCGGCCGGTGACTTGCGGCTTGAGCAGCCCCATCACCTTGCCCATGTCGCGCATCGATTCCGCGCCAGCCTTGACGACCGCTTCGCGGATCAGCTTGGCGAGAGCCTCGCCATCGAGCGCTTGGGGCAGGAATTCCTGAATCACCTCGATCTGGCCTTGCTCCTTCGCCACGAGATCATCGCGCCCACCCGCCTCGAACTGGCTGATCGAGTCCTTCCGCTGTTTGATCATGCGCGAGAGGATGCCGGTGACACGCGCGTCATCGCAGTCGATGCGCTCGTCGACTTCCACCCGGCGGATTTCCGCCAGCGCCAGGCGAATCGTCTCGAGCCGCGGCTTGTTCCGGGCGCGCATCGCGTCCTTCATGGCTTCGCGCAGCGTGGCTTGCAGGGGGCTCATGGCCTGGTCCGGCGGCTTGATGATGGAAGATGGGGGGTCAGTACTGGCGCTGCAACTTGCGGCTTTCCCGCAGCAGCTTCTTTTGATGGCGCTTGACCGCCGCCGCCGCCTTGCGCTTGCGCACCGAGGTTGGCTTTTCGTAATACTCCCGGCGGCGCACTTCCGCGAGGATGCCCGCCTTCTCGCAGGAGCGCTTGAAGCGCCGCAGGGCAACGTCGAAGGGTTCGTTCTCTTTCAGTTTGACTTGAGGCATTGCGCACCTTGTTCGGCAAGGCCCGCATCGGGCCAAAAATTTCAGGGCGCACATCTTACCCGCCACCCCGCTAAAATGCAAAATGAATTTGCCAATCAGCCCGCGGTTTCGATTCGGCGTCGACCGCCCGTCGGCGACGTTTTGTTGATTATCGCCCATGCCATGGGCGATAATCGCCCATCTGATGAGGCAGATAAACTACATCCCGCGTTTTGCCGCCGGCTTGCTGCACAGGGCGCTGGCGGTTTCGCCGGTCGTCGTGCTCATGGGGGCCCGGCAGACGGGCAAGAGCACCCTGGTGCAAAACGAGCCTTCGCTCTCCGGTCATCAGTATCTCACTCTCGATGATCCCGATGTGCGCGAGCAGGCTCGCTTGGCGCCGGACGAACTGCTCCGCCGGGCGCCGCGCCTTGTCCTGGACGAGGTGCAGAGAGAGCCTGATTTGCTGCTCGCGGTGAAACGCGCCGTGGATGCCGACCGACCGCGCGCGAATGGGCGTTTCGTGCTGACGGGTTCCGCCAACCTACTGCTGATGCAGCGCGTTGCCGAGTCCTTGGCGGGCCGCGCGACTTATGCCACGCTCCGGCCGCTTTCGCGCCGGGAACGGTTGGGCTTGGGGGTGCCGGGAATCTGGTCCGAGCTGTTTTCGACGCCGATGGACAAATGGGCCAATTTTGTCGGAGGACAGGAAGACGCGGCAGTGGATTGGCGCGAATGGGCCAAGCATAGTGGTTACCCTGTGCCCGCGCTTGAATTGTCCGGCCCGGAAGCCCGATCCCTTTGGTTTGACGGCTATATCCGCACTTATCTGGAACGCGACCTTCAGGATTTGTCGGCGGTCGCCGATCTGGTGGATTTCCGCCGCCTCATGCGCGCGGCCTGCCATCGCCTCGGCGGATTGTTGAATCAGGCGGAAATCGCCCGCGATACGGGCATACCCCGCGCCACCGTGCAACGCTACCTCAACCTGCTGGAAGCTTCCTTCCAGACCGTCCGGCTGCCAGCGTATTCTGTCAACCGGACCAAGCGCCTGATCAAGGGGCCGAAACTCTATTGGAGCGACCCGGCACTGGCGCACTGGCTGGGGGGCGGAGGCGAGTTGACCGGCGCGCACCTGGAAAATCTGGTGCTCGCCGACCTGCTGGTGTGGCGCGATGGCCAGATCCCCGCGCCAGAGCTGCTGTATTGGCGCACCACAACCGATCGGGAGGTGGACTTCGTGATCGAATCGGATGGCCGCCTGCTGGCGATCGAAGTTAAGGCCGCCGAAGCGCGTTACTCGGATACCGCCGGGTTGCGGCAGTTCCGCGACGAGTATGCCGACCGCTTCGCGGGCGGCCTGCTGTTGCACGGCGGCGCCAGGATCCAACGAATGAGCGATGGCATCCTCGCGGCGCCTTGGTGGCGCGTGCTTTGAGGCGTGTTCCGTTTTGTTGATTATCGCCCACGGCATAGGCGATAATCGCCCATCTGATGAGGCAGATAAACTACATCCCGCGTTTTGCCGCCGGCTTGCTCAGCGGGGTGCCGCGTCTTGTCCCGGACGATTGGCCCAGGATCGGGCGATATCCGCTTGGCGGAGTGCGAAGATAGAGATGATTCTCGATGCTGAAGCGGTTTTACGCGGACAATTTCCAATGCCTCGTTAACTTCGAGCTGGATCTGGAAGAGCGGAACGTGCTGCTTGGCTCCAACGGCAGCGGCAAAACCTCTGTTCTGGACGCCTTGCGCCGAATACGCGCGCTGGTGTCGCGAAGCGAGCGTGTCGATGATGTTTTTCCGGCCCGCGACCTGTCACTGTCCCGGAATCTCAACGAGCAGCGCTTCGAGCTAGATCTGGAAGCGACGGGCGGGCGCTATCAATACACAATCGTGATTGAGCGCGACCGCGACAACCAGAAAATGCGGATTGGCGAAGAATCGCTCCTGCATGACCGAAAGCCCATATTCGAATTCAGGAAAGGCAATGCCCAACTCTTCCGCGATGATTACCGGGAAGGGCCTTCCTATCCATTCGACTGGGGACTTTCCGGCATCGGGACGCTGAACGCGAGACCGGACAACACCAAAGTAACCCGGTTTCGGAACGAGATAAGAGATTTCATCATTGCCAGCCCTTGCCCGCCAATGTTCGAGTCGGAAGCAAAAGGTGGCAATGGCCGGTTCGACACGATCGACTGGTCCATGCGGAATTTTGTCGCGTGGTACCGCGACGCGGCGCAGGAAAACATGGGCGCCATCGGGAAACTGTTCGAGGCGCTCGGCGAGGCGATGCCGGGTTTTCAATCGATGAATCTGGTTGAGGCGGGGGAGGATTCGCGGGCGCTCAAGATTGAATTCCGCACGGCGGGGAAAGAGCGGGGGTCCACTCGATACACCTTCGGTCAATTGTCAGACGGGCAGCGGATGCTGGTGGCGCTGTACAGCCTGATATACCTGTCGGAAAAGCGTCACAGCCTGTTTCTGGACGAGCCGGACAACTATCTCGCCCTGCGGGAAATCCAGCCATGGCTTGCGGTGGCGAGCGAGCGGTGCGGAGAAAATCTGGAGCAGTTGGTGATCGCGTCGCATCACCCGGTAACGATTGATTATTTGGGCGGCGCCGGCGGGCGCTGGTTTTCCCGTGACGGCACAGGGCCGGTGCGCGTCAGCGACAAGCCCCCGGAATTGATCGACGGACTTGCTTTATCGGAAATCGTGGCGAGGGACTGGCAAGCGTGAAGGGAGTCCGCATTGTTCTGCTTTGCGAGGACAGCCAAACCGATTCTTTCGTCAGGCGGTTCTTGAAAAAGCGGAAATGGCGTCACCGGGATATAGAAACGGCGCCGCTGCCTCACGGGTCGCAGTCTGCCGAGCAGTGGGTGAGGGAACGGTATCCCCTTGAATTGAAGGCGGTGAGGGTAAAGCGGGGAACCCGGCTTCTCGTTGTTATCGATGCGGACAGCCTCAGCACGGAGCAGCGCCGCGCGCAGCTTGATGAGCAGTGCAGGAAAGAGGGTGTTCCGCCTCGAGCACCCGAGGACCCGGCAATAGTCATTGTGCCGCGCAGCAACATCGAGACGTGGTTCGCGTACCTCGACGGTGCTGTTGTTGATGAGCAGCGGCAATATCCCAAACTGAACAGGACGGGCGACTGTGAGAGACACGCGCGATCCCTCCACAAGATGTGCCACGACAGGCAAGCTCTCCGCGACCCGGCCCCGGGTTCACTGCGGGAAGCCTGCATTGAATATGGCGGACTCGCCTCCTGAATCGATCAACCGGGAGCGCGCGGCTGCGGCTGTGGCAAACATCCGCCGGCTGCGGCGGCGGATCAACTGGCGAGGCACTGTCAAAGAGATCCTGGCCTTGCGTGACGAGGGCCGCCGATGAACGCTCCCATGCTTCCCTGACGGGCAATTCGGGGGGAGTGGAATCCGGCGTGATTCCGTAGCGTGGTCGCCGCCCGACCACGGATTTCACAAATTGTGGCAAAAAGATGGACAGAATCGGGCGGGAGTGTTCTATAATGCGCCGTCGGCCCGATTTTGGGTCATAGAGGGAAGCTCCGGCGAAGCCGGAGCTTCCTCAAAAAACTGAAACTATTCATCGGAGAGGATGAAGGAGGGGTTGGAAATGATAACCAACAAGCGTTGGGCGTCGCTGCTGTGCGGCGCGATTGCGATGGGC
>JAPOTO010000036.1:0-10535 GCA_026709135.1 Gammaproteobacteria bacterium
GGGAGAGGCTTGCCGACCCGCGCATCACTCGACGAACCCCATGAGCATGGACACGCGAACAAGGATGTTCGCGGCTTTGTCCGCTTCACACCCGGTGCCCGCGGCCGAGATAGTCGCGGGATTGCATTTCAAGCAGGCGCGAGCGGGTGCGCTCGAATTCGGCGGCGAGGCGGTCGCCGCTGTAGAGCGCGGTGATTGGCGCCCGCGCGCTGAGGATCAGCTTCACCCGGCAGTCGTAGAAGGCGTCGATCAAGTTTATGAAGCGCCGGGTGGTGTCGAGGGCGGTGTCGCCGAGCCGCGGCACATCGCCGATGATGACGGCGTGGAAGAGTTTGGCGATTTCCACATAATCCGCGGCGCTGCGCGGGCCTTCGCAGATTGCGCTGAAATCGAACCAGACGACATCCCGGCTCAGCCGGCGCACCGCAATATCGCGCCCGTTGATGCGAATCGCCCCGCTATCGGCGCGCCGCCCGTCGCCAGCGGCGAATTCGTCAAAAGCACCGGCGGCGAGTCCGTCTAAGGCACCCGCGGCGAGTTTATCGAAAGCGCCCGCGGCGAGGTTTTCAAAAGCGCCGCCCAGCAAATCGCCGGTTTCAGCGGTGACGGGATGGTGGAACAAGGTTGCCTGTTCCAGGCTGCGCAGGCGGTAGTCCACCGGCGAGGCGAGTTCGAGCACCGCGCAGTTCGTTTCGAGCAAGCCGATCGCCGGCAGGAAGCGCTCGCGCTGCAAGCCGTTCTCGTACAACTTGGCCGGCGGAATATTGGAAGTCGCCACGAGGATGATTTTGCGCCGGAACAGCGCCTTGAGCAGGCCGCCGAGCAGCATCGCGTCGCCAATGTCCGAGACGAAGAACTCGTCGAAACAAAGCACCCCGGCCTCGGCGGCGATTTCTTCCGCCACCGCCTCGAGCGGGTCCGCCACGCCCTGCAACTGGGCGAGCCGCCGGTGGACCCGCTGCATGAAGACATGGAAATGCGCGCGCAGCTTGCAGGTTCCCGGCAAGCTTTGGCAGAACAGGTCCATCAGGAAGGTCTTGCCGCGCCCGACCCCGCCCCAGAGGTAAATTCCTTTCGGCGGCGTCCCGCGCCGGGCCAGGCCAAGCCGCGACAGCAGCGGGTTGGGCCGGCGGCACCAGCGGGGGCCAGCCGCGAGCGCCAGCTCCCGCAACCGCAGCGCGACCTTCTCCTGCGCGGCGTCGCGGGTAATCGCACCCCGCGCCACGGCGGCCATGTAGCGGTTGTGGATATTCACAGACACAAGCCCATGTGTGGCTCTGAAAACGACGGCAGGGAAGCATATCACCGCGCCCCGCTTCGCATGGAATGGCGGGTTGGGCAATCCGCGTCGCGCCGCCGGGCCGGCCGCCGCCGACCCCGCCACTTGGGGTATACTTGCCGCGTCCTTGGATTTCGCTTGCCGGCGCTGCCCGGCGAAGGTTTTCACTTGAGCATCTGGCTTATCGGAATCGCTTGTCTGGCCCTTGGGCTGGTGATTGGCGCCGCTTTCGCCAGCCGCCTTGGCGGCGGGCCCGCCCGGGTGCGCGAGCTGGAAGAACAGTTGCGGCGCCTGCGCGAAAGCGACCGGGAATACCGCGAGAGCGTGTCGGAGCATTTCAACACCACCGCCGGCCTCGTCAAGCAGATGACCGAAAGCTACAAGGATGTCTACCAGCATCTGGCCAGCGGCGCCCAGTCGCTGTGCTCAGCCGAAGTCGCCAGCCGCCTGCTGCCGCGCAGCAACGACAGCGTGTTTGAAAACGAGGCCGTGATCGATGAGCCCGGCGTTCTGCCCCCCAAGGATTACGACGCCAATCCCGACCCTTCCCGCAAAGGCGCCCTGGCCGAGGATTTCGGCCTCGAAAAACCCAAGCTCGAAACCGAAGCCGACCCCGCGGACGATGGCCAACGCCGCTAGGAGCTTGCCCCACCTCCAGCAACTCGAGGCGGAAAGCATCCATATCTTCCGCGAAGTCGCCGCCGCCTTCGACAATCCCGTCATGCTGTATTCCATCGGCAAGGATTCCTCGGTGATGCTGCATCTGGCGCGCAAGGCCTTCCATCCCGCCCGCCCGCCCTTTCCCCTGCTGCATGTGGACACCACCTGGAAGTTCCGCGAAATGATCGCGCACCGCGACGCCCAGGCCAAAAAGCTCGGCCTGGATTTGCTCGTCCACATCAACGAGGACGGCGTGAAGGCGGGAATCAACCCCTTCGAGCACGGCAGCGGGAAGCACACCGACATCATGAAAACCCAAGCGTTGAAGCAGGCCCTGGACCAGCACCGCTTCGACGCCGCCTTCGGCGGCGCGCGCCGGGACGAGGAGAAATCCCGGGCCAAGGAGCGGGTGTTCTCCTTCCGCGACCGCAACCACGCCTGGGACCCGCGCAACCAGCGCCCGGAGTTGTGGAACCTGTACAACACCAGAATCAACCAAGGCGAGAGCATCCGCGTGTTCCCGCTGTCCAACTGGACCGAACTCGACATCTGGCATTACATCCACCGCAACGATGTCGAAATCGTTCCGCTGTATTTCGCCAAGCGGCGGCCCGTGGTGGAAATCGGCGGCATCGACATCCTCGTCGACGACAACCGCTTGCCATTGCCGCGGGCCGAGCCGGTGGCAATGAAGATGGTGCGCTTCCGCACCCTCGGCTGCTATCCGTTAACCGGCGCGGTGGAATCCGAAGCCGCGACCCTGCCCGCAATCATCCGCGAGATACAGCGCACCAAAAACTCCGAACGCCAGGGCCGCCTGATCGACTCGGACCAGCCCGCATCGATGGAGATAAAAAAAAGCCAGGGGTATTTTTGAAAGCGGCGAGAGCGCAATCCTCGGAACACAATGCCTTGAATCCTGCACCGAGGGAGCGCGGCGGCGAGCGGAAGGGGCCCGGCGCAAGCCGGGAAGGAATCCGATTGCCGACGGAAAGCGACCGGTGCCCGAACGAGGAGATTCTGCGACTTCGCTTTGCTGCGCGAAGAATGACGATGGAGGAGGTGTAAGGAATGATCATCGAGTCCTGTCTTGAGCCGCACGAGCGCAAGGGATTGTTGCGCTTTCTGACTTGCGGCGGCGTCGATGACGGTAAAAGCACCCTCATTGGCCGCCTGCTTCACGATTCGGAAAGCATCCGCGAAGACGAGCTTGCGGCGATTGCGGCCGACAGCGCCGGGGCGGGCGGGCTCGACGGCAATCCCGACCTGTCCCTCCTCGTCGACGGCCTGCGGGCCGAGCGCGAGGAGGGCATCACCATCGATGTCGCCCACCGGTACTTCTCCACCGCCAAACGCAAATTCATCATCGCCGACACCCCGGGCCACGAGCGCTACACCCGCAACATGGCCACCGGCGCCTCCAACTGCGATCTCGCGGTCATCCTCATCGACGCGAGCCGCGGCGTGCGCACCCAGACCCGCCGCCACAGCTGCATCGCCTCCCTGCTTGGCATCCGGCGGATCATCGTGGCGGTCAACAAGATGGATTTGGTGGATTTTTCGCAAGACGTCTTCAACCGCATCCGCGACGACTATCTGGCCTTCGGCGCCAAACTCGCGGGCATTGAGAGCGTTGAGATCAGCTTCATCCCCCTTTCGGCCAAACTCGGGGACAATGTCGTCCACGGCGGCGCCAACATGCCCTGGCACGGCGGCAAGCCGCTGCTGGCGACCCTCGAAACCGTCGAGCTTGCTGAGAACCGCGACTTCGCCGACTTCCGCTTCCCGGTGCAATACATCAACCGGCCCAACGAGAGTTTCCGCGGCTATTGCGGCACAGTTGCCGCCGGCGTGGCGCGCAAGGGCGATGAGGTGGTGGCGCTGCCGGCGGGGAACGAAAGCCGCATCAAATCCATCGTCACCTTCGACGGCGAACTCGAACTCGCCCCGGCCGGCATGGCGGTTACCCTCGTATTGGAGGACGAGATCGACATCGCCCGCGGCGACTTGCTCGCGCATCCGGGCAACCCCCCCGCCACCAGCGACCGGCTCGACGCCACCGTGGTGTGGATGGCCGAAGCCGCGCTGCTGCCGGGCGCGCGCTATGGGATCAAGATCGGCACCCGCGGCGTGATGGGAACTGTTAGAGCGGTGCGCCACAAGATCGACGTTTCCGACCTGTCGGAATGTCCCGCGGCGCGGCTGGAACTCAATGAAATCGGGCGGGTTGATATCGCCCTCAACGAGCCGGCCGCCTTCGACAGCTACCGCGACAACCGCGCCACCGGCGGTTTCATCCTGATCGACCCGGTGAGCAATGCGACGGCGGGCGCGGGGATGATCCACCGCGAAACCGACAGCGGTTTGCGGCGCTCCGCGTTTTCAGGCGAAAAGCATGACAGTGGCGATACAATACAACCTTGAGCCCGGCGCGAAACAGCGGCGGGTGCCAGCCAAGCGGCAACAGGCAACACAACAAGAAGTGAGCAAGATGAACCCAATTTCGCGGCTGTTGCGCTTTGCGGGGTGGCCGGTGGCCTGCGGCGTTCTGGTGGCCGTGGCCGCCCTGCAGTTCTTGCAACTGCGCGACATCCGCGCCACGCTCGAAGAACTCGCCGCGGGCGCGGGCCCGGGAATGGGCGCGGCCGCTGCCCCGGACATCTATCAGGCCATCGCCGGGGCATCCGCTTCGGTGGTCAGCATCAGCGCGACCCGGGTCAATGTCGAGGCCATCGAGCGCGCCGGCATCGACCGGGTCGATCTTTACCTCGGCGAGCAGGAAAGCCTCGGTTCCGGGGTGATCATCGATGCGAGGGGCTTCATTCTCACCAACCTGCACGTCGTCGACACGCTGTTCGACGCCTTCGACGCCACCGTGACACTGAGCAGCGGCCAACGCACCCCCGCCACGGTGATCGCCTGGGATGAATCCCACGATCTCGCGGTGCTCCACGTCAACATGGACGGCCTGACGCCGATCGCGCTTGGCGACGAGAGCGGACTCGCGGTCGGCAACCTGGTCTTCTCGATCGGTTATCCCCACAACATCGGCCAGTCGGTGTCCCGGGGGATCGTCAGTTCGCTGAGCCGCGGCGACGACTTCGCCGTGAGCATGATCCAGACCGATGCCGCGATCAATCCCGGCAGCTCCGGCGGCGCCTTGATCGACGGCGAAGGGCGGCTCGTGGGGGTGAACTCCTCGATCCTTTCCGAATCGGGCCATTTCGAAGGCATCGGCTTCGCCACCCCGGCGCGCCTCGCGGTGGACGCCGCCCAGGAACTGATCGAGGAGGCCATCGCGACCAATTCCGGCTATCTCGGCGTGCTCACCGGCGAGGCGCTGACCGCCCAATCAAGCGAGATTTTCTTCGGCGTCGATCATATCCGCGGCATGCTCGTTGAAAGCGTCGACGAAGGCGGCGCCGCGGCCAGGGTGGGGATTCTACCGGGTGATGTCATCACCGCGATCAACGACACCACGGTGGTCGATGACGAAAGCATCGTCATGGAAGTGCGCGAAAAGAAACCCGGCGATGTCGTCCGGGTCCAAGTCTACCGCGAAGGCCGCACCCTCGAATTCGCCACCGCCCTCGGCTTCGGCCAAGCAATCGTTTTTGATCCTTGAAAGCTTGCGGCTTCGATCCGAAATTCTGCGCGAAGCGAAGCTCAGTCGAAAAATCCCTTCGTTCGGGCACTGGTCGTTTGCGGCTTCGATCCGTCGCTGTTTGGCTGGATGGCGTTCAGCGGACGCCGTGAATCCATCCCTGGAGGCTTCGGGCTCGACATCCTGTCTCGCACGCCCGCTGAACGCCACCCAGCCAAACAGCGACTCACTTTGTGCTTGCCATCCAAAATTCTGCGCGAAGCGGCGTTTCAGACACCGCGCAAGGTGTAACAAGCGAAGCCCATCTTACCGCATGGGGTTGGTGTTCGTTCGGCGCAATGCCCTTCGGTTATTGCGCCCTACCTGGACTTACAGGCTGAAGATTTCCCGAACCCAAAGGCCGTCTTTAGAGGAATCACGGTCATAGGGTCCGTGAACCGTCCTGAAAACGTTTCGACCCGCCAAGGTGAATCGACCCAAATCAGTTGCGACCCAATCCATGGTACAACGTATTTTTTGCCGATCTACGAATACACCTTTGATGATTCCCAAATGGAGGATTTGAATTTTGCCCTTGCCTTGGCCTCCTCCTCCATTCCTTTTGATCGCGATTCGGTCATCTTTCTGCATCTTTTTTGCCCGCTCAAATTGATACCCTTCCTTAAAGCCAAGCTCCCAGATACCCTGCTCGACAAATCGCTGATCTTGGGGATCATTGCCGCCCCAGTTTGCGCCTACAACCCAATAATTCGCCATTTCCGCTGCCTCTCTACTACCTGAAAAACTACTGATTAGAGAATAACACCAGTTCCCGCCGACTTTACATAGCACTTCGCTTCGGGCGGAATGGTGGGGAATTCAACCTAGGCGGTATTCGGCGGATTTGGCGTGGGCTTGGAGGTTTTCGTTGCGGGCGAGTTCGGCTGCGGTTGGGGCTAGGGTGGCGGCGCCCTGGGGGGAGCAATGGATGATCGAGCTGCGTTTTTGGAAGTCCGGCACGCCGAGGGCGGAGGAAAAGCGGGCGGTGCCCGAGGTTGGCAGCACATGGCTCGGGCCGGCGCAGTAGTCGCCGAGCGCTTCGGCGCTGTGGCGGCCGAGGAAGATGGCGCCGGCGTGTTCGATTTGTTCGAGCAGGGCCCCCGGATCCTCGACTGACAATTCCAGATGCTCCGGGGCGATGCGGTTGCTGATCGCCGCGGCCTCGGCGAGATCGCCGGCGAGGATGAACAGCGCGCGGTTGTTGATGCTTTGGGCGATAATCCCGCGCCGCTCCATAGCCGGAAGCTGGCGCCGCATCGACTCCGCCACCGCTTCGAGATACGCCGCGTCGGTGGCGATCAGGATCGACTGCGCCTGCTCGTCGTGCTCGGCCTGGGAGAACAGGTCCATGGCGATCCAGTCCGGGTCGGTGCCGCCGTCGCAGATCACGGTCAACTCGGTTGGGCCGGCGATCATGTCGATGCCAACCTCGCCAAAGACGAGCTTCTTGGCGACCGTCACGTAGATGTTGCCGGGGCCGGCGATCTTGTCGACCCGGGGCACGGATTCGGTGCCATAGGCCATGGCGGCGATGGCTTGGGCGCCGCCGACGGCGTACAGCGAGTCGACACCGGCGAGGGCGGCGGCGGCGAGCACCATGTCGCTGCTGGCCGCGCCCTTATCGAGATCGCCGAGATCGCCGGGCTGGCCGAACTTGCCAAGCGGCACGGTGGCGATGATTTCCCGAACGCCGGCGACGCTGGCCGGAATCGCCAGCATCAGCACCGAGGATGGGTAGCTCGCCTTGCCGCCGGGAACATAAATCCCAACCCGCTCCAGCGCGCCGACTTTCTGGCCATAGACCGAGCCGTCCTCCTCGGTGTACTGCCAAGAGCCTTGTTGCCGCTTCTGGGCCTCGTGGTAGCGCCGGATGCGCCCGGCGGCGTGGCGCAGGGCGTCGGCGCCGGCCCGCGGCAGCCGCGCCAGCGCCTGTTCCATCTGTTCGCGCCCGAAGCGCAGCTCGCCCATGCCGGCGGCTTCGACCGAATCGAAGCGGCGGGCATATTCGAGCACGGCGGCATCGCCCCGCTCGCGCACCGCGGCGAGAATCTCGCGCACCGCCGCGGTAACCGCCTCCCCCGCCAGCATTTGCCGGTCGAGCGCCCGCGCGAGCCGCTCCCCGAAATCCGGGTCGGAAGCGGAAAGAAAACGGATATCGAGGGCCGGGGTGGTCATGGCCAAGTTCTAGCCCAGGTTCAAAATCAGGTTCAAGCCGGGCGGCGCGCCACCGCCGCGGAAAGCGCGTCGAGTATAGCGCGGATGGCCTGGCTCTTGATTTTCATCGAGGCCTTGTTGACGATGACCCGGGAGCTGATTTCGGCGATGGTCTCAATCGGTTCCAGGCCATTGGCGCGCAGGGTGCCGCCGGTGTCGACGATATCGACGATGGCGTCGGCGAGCCCCATGGCCGGGGCGATTTCGAGGGCGCCGTTGAGCTTGATGAGTTCGACTTGCCGGCCCTGTTCGGCGAACCAGCGCTTGGCGATGCCGGTGAACTTGGTCGCCACCCGCGGCCGGCCGCCGGTTGCCGCGACCGGGTGCGGCGCGGCGATCATCAGCCGGCAGCGGGCGATGCCGAGGTCGAGTGGCTCGTACAGCCCCTCGCCGCCGTATTCGAGCAGCATGTCCTTGCCGGCCACCCCCATGTCGGCGGCGCCGTTTTCAACATAGACCGGCACATCGGAACCGCGCATCACGAGCAGGCTGACCCCCTCGCGGCTGGTGGCGAATCGCAGTTTGCGGCTGCCGGCGATGTCGCCGATTGGCTCGATGCCCGCCTCCCGCAGCAGGGGCAGGGTCTCGCTGAGGATTCTGCCTCTGGTCAGCGCGATCGTGAGCGAATTCACTTTGGCGGTCATGGTGGCGGCTCCCGGCGGCTCAGCGCACCGGCATGCGGCTGATGCGGGCGCCGAGTGATTGGAGTTTTTCCTCGATGCATTCGTAGCCGCGGTCGATGTGGTAGATGCGGTCCACCGTCGTCTCGTTGCGGGAGACGAGGCCGGCGATGATCAGGCTCGCCGAGGCGCGCAGGTCGGTTGCCATCACCGGCGCGCCATTGAGCTGGTCAACGCCTTCGACAATCACGGTGTTGCCCTCGACGCGGATGTTCGCCCCCATGCGGTTCATCTCGTGCACATGCATGAAGCGGTTCTCGAACACGGTTTCGGTGATCGAGCCGGTGCCGGCCGCCACCGCGTTGAGCGCGGTGAACTGGGCCTGCATGTCGGTCGGGAACGCCGGGTACGGCGCGGTGCGCAGGGAGACGGCCTTTGGCCGCCGGCCGCGCATGTCGAGTTCGATCGAGTCCTTCCCGACCCGCAGCGCGGCGCCGGCCTGTTCGAGCTTGTTGAGCACCGACTCGAGCGCGGGTGGCTCGGTGTCCTTGACCTTGATATGGCCCCGGGTCGCCGCGGCGGCGATCAGGTAGGTGCCGGTTTCGATGCGGTCGGGCATGATGTCGTAGCGGCAGCCGCGCAACTCATCCACGCCGTTGATGACGATGGTGTCGCTGCCATGGCCGCTGATGTCGGCGCCCATCCGCTTGAGGCAGTTTGCCAGATCGACCACTTCCGGCTCCCGGGCGGCGTTTTCGATGATCGTCTGGCCCTCGGCGAGGGTTGCCGCCATCATGATGTTTTCGGTGCCGGTGACGGTTACCAGATCCATGAACAAACGCGCGCCCTTGAGCCGTCCGTCGGCCCGGGCGCGGATGTAGCCGTTCTCGACGCTGATGCTGGCGCCCATGGCCCGGAGCGCGGCGGTGTGCTGGTTCACCGGCCGGCTGCCGATGGCGCAGCCCCCCGGCAGCGCGACTTCGGCCTCGCCGTAGCGGCTGAGCAGCGGGCCGAGAACGAGAATCGAGGCGCGCATGGTGCGCACGAGTTCATAGGGCGCGTTGAGATTGCCGATGGTGCTGGCGTCGACTTGCACGTTCATCTTCTCGTCCACGGTCCGCTGCACGCCCATGCAGCCGAGCAGTTGCAGCATCGTGGTGATGTCCACCAGATGGGGCAGATTGCAGACCGTGAGCGGCTCCCGGGTCAGCAGCCCCGCGGCGAGCACGGGCAGCGCCGAATTCTTCGCGCCGGCGATGCGAATCTCGCCTTCGAGGCTAACACCACCACTTATAAGAAGCCTGTCCAAGTCGTCAGGTTTCGCCGGGCGCCCGCAGTTTCATGGATACCGCGTGGATGGCGCCGCTGGCGATGTGTTCGTTGAGGATGGCGTAGACTTTCTGCTGGCGCTTGACCGCGTTCAGGCCGGCGAAGGCGGCGCCGGTGGCCGTCACCTGGAATTTGCCGCCGCCGCCGCTGACGCCGATTTCGCAATCTGGCAGCGCCGCCCGCAACAGGCGGGCGATTGCTTCACAGTCCAAGATTCGCTCTCCGCGGCTTATTGCCAGTTGTCGAGCACGGTGTCGATATCGTTGCCATGCTCGTTCATCAACGCGCTGAACTGGGTGAAGTACTGGCGCCCCAGGTTGACGCCGGCCAGGCTCACATTGCGCAGTTTCCACTCGTTGCCGGCGTTGCGGAACATCTGGAACTGGAACAGCACCGGCTGGCCGGTGGCGCCGGCGAGTTCCATGGTGACGATGGTGCTTTCCGGGGTGTCGCGGCCGGGGTCCGCGGGGGGGCGGAAGCTGACCGCCTGATCGGTGTAGGTGAGCAGGGCCGCGCCGTAGAAGCGGGTCAGGTTGCCGCGCAGAATCTGGCCGAAGCGCCGTTGCTGTTCGGGCGTGGCGGCGTCGAGGTAGCGGTTCATCACCACCGCCGCCACCGCGTCGAAATCGACAAAGCGGTCAAGCACCCCCTCGACGCCGGAATAGAAGGCCTCGCTGTCGCTGGCGTACAGTTGCCGGGTCTCGCCAACCTGCCGCAACAGCGTGTTCACCGCGAGCCGGGCGGTTTCAACCGCCGTCTGCTGTTGCTGCTCTTGCGCAAAAACCGGCGC
>JAPOTO010000036.1:10569-15696 GCA_026709135.1 Gammaproteobacteria bacterium
ATCACGAGCAGCAGCGCCCACAATGTTCTGACTGTCGCTGACATGGGCGCGATTTTACACCATCTTCATCCGCAAACGATACCGCGGCGGGCCGCCGCGCCTGGTTTGATTCTGGGTAAAGCTTGCGGCAATCTTGAGTGGGCTTCGACAAGTCGAGTTAACGGGGATAGGGCATGAGCTATCGGGCGCCGCTGCGGGAAATGCGCTTCATGCTGCGCGAGCTCGCGGGGGTCGGCGCGGTTTGCGGCAATCCGCCGTTCGAGGAGGCGAGCCTGGAACTCGTGCCCGCCATTCTCGAAGAGGCCGCCAAGCTCGCCGAAAACGTGCTCGCGCCGCTGAATGCCGCGGGGGAGGCCGAACCGCCGGAAATCGTCGACGGCCAAGTGCGCGAGACGCCGGGTTTCGCGCAGGCCTACCGCAAGTTCGCCGAGGGCGGCTGGAATTCCTGCGCGGCGAACCCCCGCTTCGGCGGCATGGGCCTGCCGCCCTCGATCAATTTCGCGCTGGCGGAAATGTGGGCTGGCGCCAACTTGAGCTTTTCGATTTGCCCCATGCTCAGCCAGGGCGCCATCGAGGCGCTCGAACTGCACGGCAACAGCGGATTGCAGGCGCGCTATCTCGAACCCATGATCAGCGGCGGATGGACTGGCACGATGAATCTCACCGAACCCCAGGCGGGTTCGGACCTCGCCGCGATCCGCACCCGGGCGGTTCCCGAAGCCGGCCATCACCGCATCTTCGGCCAGAAGATTTTCATCTCCTGGGGCGATCACGCCATGGCCGAGAACATCATCCACTTCGTCCTCGCGAGGATCGAAGGCGCCCCGGGAGGCGTCCACGGCATCTCGCTTTTCCTCGTTCCCAAATTCCTGCCCGCGGCGGACGGCTCGCCGGGGGAGCGCAACGATGTGCGCCCCATCGCCCTCGAACACAAGCTCGGCATCCACGGCAGCCCCACCTGCGCCATGGCCTACGGCGAGGAGGGGAGGGGCGCCATCGGCTATCTCGTGGGAACGGAGAACAAGGGGCTTGCCCACATGTTCACGATGATGAACAGCGCCCGGCTCCACGTGGGCCTCGAAGCAGTGGGCCTGTGCGAACTCGCCTGCCAGAAGGCGGCCGGCTACGCCGCCGAGAGGGTCCAGGGCAGGCCGCCGGGGCGCGCCGATGGCAGCATCATCCACCATCCCGATGTGGCTCGCATGGTCCTGCTGATGCGGTCGCTAACCAGCGCCGGCCGGGCGATCTGCTACACCGCCGCCGGCGCCCTCGACCGATCGCTGGCTGGCGCTAGCCAAGACCGCGCCAGATTCGAGTTGCTCGTGCCCATCGCCAAAGCCTGGAGCACCGAGACCGCCCAGGAAGTCGCCTCGATGTGCATGCAGGTTCACGGCGGCATGGGCTACGTTGAGGAAACCGGCGCCGCGCGGATCGTGCGCGACGCGCGGATCACGACGATTTACGAAGGCACCACGGCGATCCAGGCCAACGATTTCACCGGCCGCAAGCTGAGCCGCGACGGCGGCGGGGAATTGTCGCGCCTGCTGCGCGAGGCGAACACGACTTGTGAGAGCGCGACTTGCGAGACCGCGGCGGGCGCCACCGGCCTCGGCGCGGCGGCGGAGTTGGTGCGCGCAAGCCTCCGCCAGACCGAAGAGGCGATGGCCTGGCTGCTGCGCCAAGACGGCCAAACCCGGGCGGGCGCGGCGGTCAATTTCCTCATGGGATGCGGCTACGCCATCGGCGGCTGGCTGTTGCTCAAGGCCGCGCTGGCGGAGGCGGAGGCGGCGGCAACAGAAACAGCGACGACGGAACCAGACTTCCCGTTCCACCCATCGCGCAGCCAGCTCTGCCAGTTCTACACCGCCCAAGCGCTCCCCCGCGCCCGCGCCCATTTCGACGCCGCCAGCGGCGCATTTCAGCCTGGCCAGCCCAGGCAATGGCTGGCCGGTTTGGCGTCCCGTGAACAAAACGGCGGTTTTGGAGTGACATGATCATCTTCCGCTATCTGGCCAGGCAGGTTTGGCTGACCACGGCTGTGGTGGCGGTGATTTTGCTTTGCGTGGCGGTGATTTCGCGCTTTGCGCAGTACCTTGGCGAGGCGGCGAGCGGGCACAAGGCGGTGGATGCGCTGCTGCTGATCATGTTGTACCGCCTGCCGGAGTTTCTGCTGGTGATTTTGCCGCTGGCGCTGTTGCTTGGCATCGTGCTCGCCTATGGCCGGATGCACGCCGAGAACGAGATGGTCAGCCTGATGGGGGCCGGGGTCGGCGAGCGCCGCCTGCTCGGGATGACTTTCGGCATCGCCTTGGCGGTGATGGCGCTGATGGGAGTCTTGAGCCTTGGGCTTGCCCCTTGGGGCATGGGGCGGGCCGAGGCGATCATCCAGGATCAGGAGGAGCTGACCGAGCTCGATTTGATCGTGGCGGGGCAGTTCCGCAGCTTCGGCGATGGCGGCCGGGTGACGTGGACTGAAACCGTGGGCGAGTCGGCGGCGGGGGAGCGCGAACTGCGCAATGTTTTTGTCGCGCTTGCCGGGCAAGGAGTTGATGAGGGCGTCGGTGAAGGAGCCGGCCCCGGGACTGAAGAGGCGGCACCGCCCGCGATCGTGCTCGCCGAGTCCGCCAGGCCGGTTGTCGATGAGGCCACCGGCGCCCGCTTCATGCGCATGGACAATGTGGCGCAGTACGACGGCGTGCCCGGCGATGCGCGCTTCCGCCTTGGCCGCTTCGATTCCCAGTCGATTCTGCTGCCCCAGGCCGCGGAATTCGAGGAGACGCCCGAGCAATCGGCGATTCCCAGCCTGGAGCTGCTCGCCTCGGCCGATCCGGTCCACATCGGCGAGTTGCAGTGGCGGCTGTCGCTGATTGTCCTGATCCCGGTGGTCGCGGCGATCGCGGTGCCATTGAGCCGGGTGCGGCCCCGCCAGGGGCGCTATCTCAAGCTCGTGCCCGCGGCGTTCGTCTACGTTGTCTATTTCGCCCTGCTCCAGTTCTGCCGCGACGCCGTGGAGGATGGCGGCTCGCCATTCGCATTCTGGCCCGTCCACGCCGCCTTCGCCGCCTTCGCCTGGCTGCTGCTGCGGCAAGGGCAGTTGGGCGGACTCTTCGCCAAGGCGCATCCATGACCCGGCTGGACCGGCTCTTGCGCAACGCCATGCCGCTGGCGACCAAGGGCGCCAGCCGGGGCTTGCAGTGCCATGAAAAGAATTGACGCAATCTTGCGCAACGCCATGCTGCTGGCGACCACAGCCGCCATCCTCGTCATTCTCGCCCTGGATCTGACTTTTTCCCTGGTCGACGAATTGCGCGACACCAATGCCGGCTATTCCACCGGGGATGCGCTGGCCCATGTGCTGTGGACCATGCCGGGCAGCGTTTACGAATTGCTGCCCTTCGCCGCCCTCGGCGGCGCCTTGATCGGCCTCGGCGTGCTCGCCTCGCGCAATGAACTCATCGTCATGCGCGGCGCCGGCGTCTCCACCGCGAGAATCCTGTTCGCCGTGCTCAAGCCCACGCTGGCGATCATGCTGCTCGGCCTGCTGCTTGGCGAATACATCGCCCCGCCGCTCGAACGCCAGGCGGAAAGCCGCCGGGCGGCGCTGCGCGGGGCCGACGCCGCGGCCACGCTGGAGCAGGGCGCCTGGTACAAATCCGGCGATGAATTCATCCACATCAACGCCATCAGCCCCGACGGAACCGAACTGCTAGGCGTAAGCCGCTACCAAACCGATGGCGGCGGACGATTGCGGGCGGCGAGTTTCGCCGAGCGCGCGCGCCACATCCCCGACCCGCAAGCCCCGTTCTGGCGGCTGCGGCAGGTTCGCGAGAGCCGCTTTGAAGGGGATGCGGTTGTCGCCGCCGACTATCCCGAGCAGGACTGGCGGGTGGACCTGTCGCCGGAGTTGCTCGGCGTGCTGCTGATCGATCCGGACCAGCAATCGATCTCCGGGCTGTGGCGCATGGCCGCGTTCATGGCCGCCGAAGGACTCGACAGCGCGCCGTACTTCCTCGCCTTCTGGAAAAAGCTGCTGCAGCCGCTGGCAACCCTCGCGCTGGTGCTCGTGGCGGCGAGTTTCGTCTTCGGCCCACTGCGCGAGGCGACGATGGGCTTCCGCATCTTCGTCGCGCTTTCGGTCGGGCTCGGCTTCACCATCGTTCAGCGCATGATGGAGCCGGTGAGCCTGCTGTTCGGCTTCCCGCCCCCACTCGCCGCGGCCACCCCGATTCTCCTGCTGGCGCTGCTCGGCGTTTTCCTGCTCCGGCGGGCAAACTGAATGCGGTGGACGTGGACAACATTCACAAAAATTGGGGAATTATGTAGCAAAGTCACATTGGGCGGGCAAAAAGAACCCCACGCTTGGTGGGGTTCTGGTGTTAGAATTGAGTGCTGTGCTAGGTCGTATGCTTGAAAACGACAGACTCCACAGCGGAAAGCCTGCCCTCAACAGCGCTCATGCGTACTTCCACACCGCCAACCCTAGCACCCAACTGGGCCAATAGTTGCTCGGTCTTTTCGTTGTGCTTCCGCTGCTCTTCCCGAAATTCCTTGAAATCGTTTTTTAGCTCGTTGACAGACTTGAGTGTTTGCCTGCACAACTCCTCTAGCGTTTCGATTCTTTCATGCAGTTGCTGATCCATCTTTACTTCCTCCCGAATTGTGCCTCCTTTCTACCGCAACCGCTATATCTAGCGGCCTGCCCATGCCAGTCGACCGCATGGCGGACAAGTTTAGCAAGGAGCCGTGATCCACGCAAAAAAAAAATTGAAAATTGCTCAGTTGGTCAAGGGTGCGGCGGCTTGGGGACGAGGCTGGATGTCGGTTTCGGTTTGTCGCTGCCGTGCCGTTCGCGGCACCCCCGCCTTCCGTGGCGCGCACCAACCTCAAGCTTGAATCGCCCCGGCCGAATTAGGGTATACTCGCGGCTTTGCGGGCCCGGGTGGCCTGCTGATTATATTGTGGGATGGTGGCCGCAACGCTGGTATGCCGTGTTCGCGGCATGGGCTTGCAGAACTGAAGAACCGGACATGATCAGGATTCCGCCCATTTCTGGCTCCACTGCCCCAATACCACTGGTGGGGGGGGGGGGGGGGGGGGGGGGGGGGGGGGGGGGGGGGGGGGGGGGGG
>JAPOTO010000036.1:15706-18457 GCA_026709135.1 Gammaproteobacteria bacterium
GCCTGCTTTCTCTTCCTCTTCCCTGCTCTCCGGAGCGGTGCCCCTGCTCGGTTCCCTGTCGTTTTTCTTCCCCCCCCCCCCCCCCCCCCCCCCACCCTCCCGCCCCCCCCCCCCCCCCCCCCCCCCCCCCCCCCCCCCCCCGAAACAGATGGGTTGAAGGCCCCGCCTCCGCCTCCGCGCGCGTAAGGCGGGCCCGCTCTGGGGCCGCGCTTGGCAGGGGCGGTCGCGCCCGGCGCGGCGCCCCGCGCTGGCTTTCCGCTTCCCTCGCCGCGCTGCTCGCCCTGCCGCTGCTGCTCGGCCTCGCCGCCGGCGCGCAGGCGCAGAGTCGAGCTTCCGTCACCTTGTACAACGTTGGAAACGGGAGTCCCGCAGCCAATGCCGCCATCCTGGTTGAGGCATTTGCGGCTGGTACGGCCGGGAACGGTCCTAGGGTCTCCATCTATCACGAAGATCATGATGAGCCAAATTCCGTAGAACCATTCATTGGCGAAGAAAAATTCGACCTTTGTACTCTATGTATTACGGTGGATGGCACTGTCACAGTTCAGGATATCGTTGACGCGATCAATGCTCTCCGTCACGAAGGCAGGCAGCCATACCGTGCAAGCATCCCTTCAGGTTCCAGCGGTTCCACAAGTTTCACTTGGACGCTAGACAGCGCAAACAATGGGATGGACGCGACCTTTGCGGGTGGCACGGACGGCACCACCGGCCTCGCCGCCACGGCGGGCGACGCCGAGGTCACCCTGAGTTGGACCGACCCCTCCAACAGCGACCTCGACAGGTACCAGTACCGCCAAGGCACCGGCACGACCGTCACTTGGGGGTCATGGACGAACATCGGCTCCAGCTCGGCAACCACCACCTCCCACACGGTGACGGGCCTGACCAACGGCACGGAGTACGCCTTCCAGGTGCGCGCGGTGGACGGCGCGACGAACGGCGCGGATGGCGAGACGGTGCGGGCGACCCCCCGCTTCGACCCCCCGGCCGGCCTCACCGCCACGGCGGGCACCACTCAAGTGACGCTGAGCTGGACCAACCCCTCCGACAACACCATCAGCGGCTACCAGTACCGCCAGGGGCAGGGCTCGCCCCTCGCCTGGGGCATGTGGACAGAAATCGTCGGCAGCGGTGCGACCACGACCAGCGCCACGGTGACGGGCCTGACCAACGGCACGCAGTACAGCTTCGAGGTGCGCGCGGTGAACGGCGCGGCGTCCCCCACCGTGACCGCGACGCCCGTCGTGGCCCCCGACGCCCCCACGGGCCTGCTCGCCGTACCGGGCGTGGGCCGGGTGACGCTGTACTGGACCAACCCCAACAACAGCGACATCACCGGCTACCAGTACCAGACGCGCGCCAGCGGCATCACATACGGCATCGCGATCATCGCCGGCAGCGACGCGTCCACGACGAAAGGCACGGCAGGTAGCCTCGGCAACGGCGCCGCGATCGACTTCCGGGTCCGCGCCCTCGCCGGGGCAGTGGAAGGCGCCTGGTCGGCCTGGGTCTCAGCGACCCCCCAGTCCGCTGTCGATGCGACAGTGCAGAGCCTGTCGCCAACATCCGTGAGCGTCGTCGAAGGCGCCAATGCCGAGATGGTCGTGCGGCTCGACCGCTCGGTGTCCGCCGACGTTCAGGTGTATTTCAGCGCCACCGACGGCACCGCCACCAAGGGCGCCGACTACCCCGCAGGGACCCTGACTGGGCCCGAGGCCACCACCGGCCTGTACCGGGTGACCATTCCGGCGGGCAGCACCAGCGCCACGCTGTCCATCGCCACGACGGACGATACCGCCTACGAGGGCGCAAGCGCCGAGACGTTCACTGTGGCGATCACCCACATCGTCAGCACCGCCGTCATCGGGGAGCCCACGGTCAAGCAGTTCACCGTGAACCTGCAGGACAACGACAGCGCCGTCGTCCTCTCGGCCACCAGCGTGACGGTCGCCGAGCCGACCGGCGCCACCACCTACACCGTGAGGCTGCCGTTCCAGCCCTCGGCCAACGTGGACGTGGTGGTGGCGCCGGCGGTGGCCGGCGTGGTCACGGTCGCCCCTGCCAGCCTCACCTTCGCCCGCAACAACTGGAGCACGGCGCAGATGGTGACGGTGACCGCCGAGGACGACGACATCGACAACGCGGGAGACAGCCGCTCCGTCGAAGTCACCCACACGCCGTCCTCGACCGACAACCGGTTCCAAGCGTCCAGGCTGCGGGCCAACGTCACCGACGACGACACCAGGGGCTACACCTTCAACCCGACCGCCCTGACGATGGCCGAGGGCGGCGGCGGCACCTACACGGTGGCGCTGAACAGCCAGCCGACGGGCAACGTCACGGTGACGGTGACCAGCAGCAACGCCGACGTCACGGTGGACACCGACACCGGCACGGACGGCAACCAGAACACCCTTACCTTCACTACGGGCGACTGGGAAACCGCGCGGACGGTCACGGTCTCGGCGGCGGCGGACGCCGACACGACGAACGACAGCGCCACCCTGACCCACACGGGCGTCGGCGCCGACTACGGCTCCATCTCCGCCAACACCCTGACGGTCACCGTCACCGAGCTGGCGACGGTGGACCTGTCGGTGTCCGCCGCCAGCATCACGGAGGGCGCCAGCCCCCTGACCCTCACCGCCACGCGCAGCGAGGCCAACGATTCCGGCAGCCCGATTGTCATCCCCATCCGGGTCAAGGCGGACGGCACCACCGCCGAGCCCGCCGACTACACGCTGGCCG
>JAPOTO010000233.1:0-12643 GCA_026709135.1 Gammaproteobacteria bacterium
GCTTTGGGGTAAGGTGCGGACATTCGCGGCGCAGCCGCTTTGCTGGTGAAATCATGGTGAATTTCATTTCCGCCCCGCGACATTTCCCCCGCCTGTTGGCAGTTTTTCTGTTTTTCCTCGCCGCTTCGCTGTCCGCGCGGGCCGAAGAGCGCGAGCCGGTGCGGATCGGCTTCATCGATCCGCTGTCCGGGCCCTTCGCCTCGGTTGGCACCAGCGGGCTGGCGGTGCTCGAATTCACCGCCGAGCATCTGTTCAATTCCAGGGGTGGAATTCTCGGCGGGCGGATGATCGAGATCGTGCCGCTCGACAACATGCAAAGCCCAACCGAGACCCAGATCCAGTTCCGCCGGGCCGTGAGCGAGGGTTTGCGAATCATCTTCCAAGGCAACAGCTCGGCGGTGGCGAACGCGCTGAACACTGCGGTCGTGCGCCACAACCGGCGCAATCCCGGCCAGGAAATCCTGCAAATCAACTACTCGGCGGTGGACCCGATCCTCACCGAGGAGAATTGCAGCTTCTGGCATTTCCGCTTCGACGCCCACGCGGTGATGAAACTCAACGCGCTGACCGATTTCATCGCCACCAACGAAGACATCCAGCGGATGTACATCATCGGGCAGGATTACTCCTTCGGCCATGTTGTGGCCGAAACCTCGCAGCGCCTGCTGGCCGAGAAGCGGCCCGATATCGAGATCGTCGGCAACGAGTTCCACCCCATCGGCCAAGTCAAGGACTTCACACCCTACGTGACCAAGATCGTCGCCTCGGGCGCCGACGCGGTCATCACCGGCAACTTCGGCGCGGACATGGTCTCGCTGGCGCGCTCGATCATCGATTCCGGCCTCGACATTCCGATCTACACCTTCTACGCCGCCTACGACGGCATCACCGCCACCCTCGGCGCCAATGGCAAGAACCGCATCCGCCTCGTGCACAACGAAAGCGCCAATCCGGTCGCTACCGAAGAGCGCAAGGCGTTCTACCGCGCCTTCAAGGCCGAACATCCATTCCGCGACGTCACCCAGCCGCGCCTCGAGCTGGCCCTGTCGATGCTCGTTCAAGCCATGGAGCAGACCGGCGGCACCGACCCCCACGACATCGCCCTCGCGCTTGAGGATATGCGTTTCACCACGATGAGCGGCGAAGAAGTATGGATGCGCGGCGACGACCATCAGATCTTTCAGCCGCTGTACGTTTCGGTGCACACCGACGAGGGCATCGAGTTCGACGCCGACAACTCGGGTTTCGGCCTGCTCACCGAATACCGGGTGCCGGGCGAGGAGACCGTCGTCGAGACGAGCTGCGAGATGCGGCGGCCCGAGCGGTGACAACCGCCGGAATCCGCTGATTCGCCGGGCGTGAATCCAAGCGGCTGATGCCGGAAATCCTCGTATTCGCCACCCTCAACGGCCTCGTCACCGGGCTGCTGCTGTTCATGCTCGCGAGCGGCCTCACGCTGATCTTCAGCATGATGGGCGTGCTCAATTTCGCCCACGCCAGCTTTTACATGCTCGGCGCCTACTTCGCCTATTCCATCAGCCTCCACTTCGGCTATTGGACCGGGCTGATCTTCGCGCCGGTGATCGTCGGGATTATCGGCGCGCTCGTCGAGCGCTATGGCCTGCGGCGGGTGCATCAGCATGGGCATGTGGCCGAGCTCGTGTTCACCTTCGGCCTCGCTTTCCTGATCGAGGAAGTGGTGCAGTTTTTCTGGGGCCCCGACACCAAGAACTACCAAACGCCCGAGTTGCTCAACTTCCCGCTTTTCACCCTGTTCGGCCAGGAGTTTTCCGCCTACCGCGGCTTCATGCTGGCGATTTCCATCGGCATTTTCATTGGCCTGTACCAGGTGCTCACCCGCTCGCGGGTCGGGCTGATCATCCAAGCCGCGATCACCCACCCCCACATGGTGGCGAATCTCGGCCACAACGTGCCGCTGATTTTCACCGCGGTGTTCGGTGTCGGCACGGCGCTCGCCGGGCTTGCCGGGGTGATCGCCGGGCCGGTGCTGACGACCTATCCGGGCATGGCGCTCGTGCTTGGCAGCATCGTCTTTGTGGTGGTGGTGATCGGCGGGCTTGGCTCGCTGCCGGGGGCTTTGCTCGCATCGCTGCTGATTGGCCTGCTCCAGTCCTACGCCATCGCGGTCGATGTGGGCATGCCGGAACTGCTCGCCGTGTTTGGCCTCGAGTTTCCCCGCGACCATCCACTCGATGACCTGTGGACGCTGAACCTAACCCGCATCGCGCCGATCCTGCCCTTCCTGCTGCTCGTGCTCGTGCTGATTTTCCGTCCCACCGGGCTGATGGGGAAACGCGAGCAATGACGGCGCTTTCAACAAAATCGGCAACAACATCAGCGGCGAAGTCAGCCGCGAAATCGGGTGTGTGGATCGGGTATCTGGCGGTGCTATTCCTGCTGCCGCAAGTGTTCGACTCGATTCTGGCGATTTCGATCTTCAACCAGATGGCCATCGCCATCGTCTTCGCCCTCAGCTACAACATGCTGCTCGGCCAGGGGGGGATGCTGTCCTTCGGCCACGCGGTCTATTTCGGCTTGGGCGGTTTTCTCGCGGTGCATGCGCTGCTGCTGATGGAGAGCGGATCGGTGTACTTCCCCATCGCCCTGATTCCGCTGATCGGCGGGCTGACCGGCTTGCTCGCCGGCATTTTCATCGGCAGTTTCTCAACCCGCAAGGCCGGCACTGTGTTCGCGATGATCTCGCTGGGAATCGGCGAGCTGGTGGCGGCGTCCTCGCTGATTTTCACCGGCTTTTTCGGCGGCGAAGCCGGTGTCAGCGGCGACCGCACCTTCGGCCCGCCGCTGTTTGGCATGGACTTTTTCAGCGACACCGATGTGTACTACTTGGCGGCTTTCTGGGTGTTCATCTCGACCGTGTTCATGTACCTGTTCACCAAAACCCCCGCCGGGCGCATGGCCAACGCCGTGCGCGACAACCCGGAACGCGCCGAGTTCATCGGCTACAACCCGCGCTGGGTGCGGTTGATTTCTTTCTGCGCGGCGGGGTGTTTCGCCGGCGTGGCCGGTGGTCTGTTCGCGCTGAACTACGAATTCCTCACCGATGAAAACCTCAACCTGGTGACCTCGGGCCGGGTGCTGCTGATGGCGTACATCGGCGGGCTCGGCTTCTTCATCGGCCCGATCATCGGCGCCGTCATCCTCACGCTGATGAACTTCCTGCTGAGCAATTACACCGAGTTGTACCTGCTCTATCTCGGCATCCTGTTCCTGCTGACGGTGCTGTTCCTGCCCCAGGGTTTCGCCGGCTTCATCATGATGCATCAAGCCGCCTGGCTGCGGGGCAAGCTGCACACCCTCGTCCTGCCCTACCTCGCCACCGGATTGCCGGCGCTGCTGTTCATCCTTTGCGCCATCGGCCTGCTCGAGCTTGCCCACGCCAGCGGGGCCGAATTGCATTATCTCGGCCTGCGCCTGGCCCGGGACTCGCTGCCCACCTGGGCGGGGCTGATCGTGCTCGCGGGGCTGTGCTGCTGGCTCACGGTGAAGTCCACACCGCGCCTGCGCCGGGCATGGGAGGCCGCGCAATGAGCATCCTCTCGCTACGCGGCCTGCGCAAGAACTTCGGCGCCACCGAGATCATCCGCGGCATCGACCTCGACATCGAGCCGGGCGAGAAACACGCCATCATCGGCCCCAATGGCGCAGGCAAATCAACGCTGTTCCACCTCATCAGCGGCAAGTACGCGCCAACTTCCGGCTCGATGGCATTCAAGGGGCGGCCCATCGAAAACCTGCCGCCGCACCGCATCCACCGGCTCGGCATCGCCCGCAGCTTCCAGGTGACCAACATCTTCCCGCGGCTGAGCGTGTTGGAGAACATCCGCTGCGCCCTGCTGCGGCCCAGCGGATACGGCTATTCGTTCTGGCACCTGCTCGACCGCGAGCGCGGGCTCAACGAGGAAACCGGGCGGGTGCTCGAGCGGATCGGCCTGGCGGAGCGGGCGAAAATCCCCGCCGGGGAAATCGCCTATTCCGAGCAGCGCGCCCTCGAACTCGGCATGGCGATCGCCGGCGGCGCTGAACTGATCCTGCTCGACGAGCCGGTGGCGGGCATGAGCCACAGCGAGGCCGGCAACGCTGTGGACCTGATCCGCAAAGTCACCGAAGGCAAGACCCTGATCATGGTCGAACACGATATGAACATCGTCTTCGACCTCGCCGACCGCATCAGCGTGCTCGTCTACGGCGAACTTATCGCCTGCGGCGCCCCGGCGGAAATCCGCGCCAACCCCCAGGTGCAGGAAGCCTATCTCGGCGAGGCGCAAGGCAATGCTTGAGGTGGCCGATCTCAACGCCTGGTACGGCAAGAGCCACGTGCTGCGGGGCGTCAGCTTCGCGGTTGGCGGGGGCGAGATCGTCAGCCTGCTCGGGCGCAACGGCGTCGGCCGCTCGACCACGGTCAAGGCGATCATGGGGGAAGTCCACCCCGAAGGTTTGATCCGCTTCAAGGGTGAGCAGATCGCCGGCCGCCCAAGCTACGAGATCGCCCGGCGCGGCCTCGGCTATGTGCCCGAGAACCGGGAAATCTTCCCCACGCTGACGGTGCGGCAAAACCTCCTGCTCGGCATGAAGTCAACCAGCCCAAGCGGGCGCTGGAGCATCAAGGAAGTCTTCGCCATGTTCCCCCTGCTCGCCGACCGCGCCGAAGTCCCCGGCGGCGCGCTCAGCGGCGGCGAACAGCAACTGCTGAGCATGTGCCGCACCCTCATGGGCGACCCGGACATGGTGCTCATCGATGAACCCACCGAAGGCCTCGCCCCGAAGATCGTCGAACAAGTCGGCGACCTGCTGCGCGAAATCGCCAGCCGCGGCGTCGCCATCCTCCTCGTCGAACAAAAACTCAACATCGCCCTGCGCATCTCAAACCGCCTCTACATCATGGGCCAAGGCCAAGTCGTCTGGGAAGGCACCCCCGAATCACTCAAGCAAGCCAACGAAGTCCGCGCCGAATGGCTGGAGGTGTAGGGGGGTATTGCCAAGCAATGAAAATCATCGATAACATCTCGCTTCTCCTTAGACGATCTGAAGATCCCGAGTGCGTGCGCGAAGCGCGCGCAACCGCTTGCACTTATGGCAGTTGCGACCATGCGACGATGCCTCTGGCGGACCGGGTCTCTTTTGCCGAAATGATCCGTGTGAAGGTTCGCAAGATCGAGCAGAAGAAGACCCGCCTTGCGCGGGAGAGGCAGTACAACCGAAGAGTGAAGCTCAACTCGGAGCTCCGCACGGCAACGCAGGAGCTGAGACAATCCACACCGGACTATCACCGCACCGCCTGAATCGCGAGGAGCAAGATGAAAAAACTGAAAATGCACAGCCCCGACCTGACCCAGGACAACATCGCCAAAATCCGCGAGTTGTTCCCGAACTGTGTCACGGAGGCCCATGATATTCGGGGGGGGGGGGGTACGCCTAGTGGTTGATTTCGACATGCTTCGACAGGAACTCAGCAATCATATTGTTGAGGGGCCCCGAGAAAGATACCAGCTTAATTGGCCTGGAAAAAAGGAATCAATATTGTCTGCGAACACTCCTTTAACCTTGTCACTTCGACCAGATACAAGAGAAAGCATAGATTTTTTCAAAACTAGTAATCTATTTATCGAGGGGGATAACTTGGATGCACTTAAGTTAATACAAGAAAATTATTTTAAAAAGGTGAAACTTATCTACATCGATCCGCCATACAATACTGGAAGAAATTTGATTTACAAAAACAATTATATGGAATCCTCTAATAGCTACGAATCAAGAACAGGTCAGTTACACTATAGCCAAGGCAGGTTGGTCAGCAATCCCGAAACTAATGGTCGATTCCACTCGGAATGGCTGTCCATGATCTACTCTAGAATCAAATTGGCTAAAAGTTTGCTACGAGAAGATGGTATTCTTGTTTGTGCAATTGATGAAAATGAATTCGCCACACTTTCGGTTGTTATTAAAGAAATTTTCGGCGAAGGAATATATGAATATGGTTACGTTTCTGTAGTTCATAACCCTAGGGGTCAACAAGGTACAAATTTTTCGTACGTAAACGAGTATTTGATTTATGTATATCCTGCAAACCAAGCAAAGAGTATAGCTGATTTTCAGAAAAAGGATGTGGACTCCAGAAATTTAAGGGACAGTGGCAAAGAGTCAGACAGAACTGATGCAAAAAATTGTTTTTATCCATTCATTGTGAGTGACAAAAAAATTGTTTCAATTGGTCAAATTCCAAGCACTACCTTTCATCCTGCTTCCGCTAATGTAAGGCTAGAAAATGGCTGCATTGAGGTATGGCCTATTAACGAGCAAGGGAAAGAAAAAAAATGGCGCTATGCAAGACATACTGTATCGTCGATTTTGGATCGACTAGAGCCAAAGATGGGGAGAACATCTGTTCAAATAATTTTTCATAAAGATACTGAAACCATGAGAAGTGTTTGGTCAGATTCAAAGTACGATTCTAGTGAGTATGGAACTAAGCTGTTGGAAGAAATTATTCCCCATGCTGGATTTACTTATCCTAAAAGCCTTTGGGCAGTTTACGATGCAGTCTTTTCAGGCACGTTTGATTGTAAAGATGCAATTGTATTGGATTTTTTTGCTGGCTCTTCAACAACAGCTCATGCAGTGATGGAACTAAATTCAGCAGATGGTGGGAATAGATCATTCGTAATGATACAATTCCCTGCGGAAGTGAAACCATCAAAAGGTGTCGAAAACTTCAAATTCAGGACCATAGCTGATATCTCTAAAGAGCGTATTCGAAAATGTGGAAAGAAAATACTTGAAAGAGATTCATGTCATTCGAATTGGAACAAAGATGTTGGATTTAGAGTTCTCAAAGTAGATTCATCTAATATGAAAGATGTGTTCTATCAACCAGATGATTTAGCGCAGGAAGATCTGCTTGAATCAGTTGATTACATTAAAGAGGACCGCAGTGCAGAAGACTTACTTTTCCAAGTTCTTGTTGACTGGGGTGTAGATCTCACTTTGCCCATCCAAAAGGAAAAACTTCACGGAAAGGCAGTTTTTTTCGTTGATGAAAATGCTCTCGTAGCATGCTTCGAAAAGGAAATTGGCGAAGATCTGGTCAAAGATCTCGCACAGCGCAACCCTGCGCCGTTACGGGTTGTATTTCGAGACAACGGTTTCGTTTCGGATGCGGTTAAAATCAATGTGGAGCAGATTTTCAGGCAACTCTCGCCAACCACCGAAGTCAGGACAATCTGAAAAATGGATCAGTCACAGCTCAAGAAAACTCTTGCCGAGCTTATTGCGGCTTGGGAAAGCGAGATCGTTGAGTTCAAAGAAGCCAGCAATGACTATTCAACCCACGACATTGGCAAGTATTTCTCAGGTCTCGCGAACGAGGCTAATCTTCGTGGAAAGCAATGCGCTTGGCTGATTTTCGGTGTGAGCAGTTCTTCGCGGTCCATTATGGGGACAAACTATCGGCAGGATTCCGAACATCTGCGCTCCCTGAAACAGCAGATCAGCGCCGATACCGAACCAAGCGTCACGTTCCGCGAGATTCACGAACTGCGCGATGAGCGCGGCCGCCTCGTTATGATGGAAATTCCCGCCGCGCCAGTCGGCCTGCCAATTGCTTGGAAAGGCCATTATTATGCCCGCGCCGGAGAGAGCCTCATCAGTCTCGGCATCGACAAGCAGGATCAAATCAGAAACCAAACCCTCGGCACCGACTGGACCGCCCAAGTCGTGGAGGAGGCCAATCTGGACGACCTCGACGAGGAAGCGCTCATCAAGGCGCGCCAGGCTTTTGCTGAAAAGCATGTCAACCGCTTTACCAGGGAAGAAGTCGATGGCTGGGACCTGGTGACATTCCTCGAGAGAGCCCGGGTGACGCGCCAAGGCAAGATAACCCGCGCGGCACTGCTGTTGCTCGGTAGGCCGGGATCCGCTGTGCTCCTTTCTCCCCATATGGCGCAATTGACCTGGGATCTGCGAGGCGAGGAACGTGCATACGAGCACTTTGGCCTGCCTTTCCTGACCAGCACCACAGAACTCTATTCGCGCATACGCAACATCCAGATTCGCATGCTCCCGCCCAACTCACTCATGCCAGTGGAGATTGCCAAGTACGACCGCAAAGTCGTGCTGGAAGCGCTGAACAATTGCATCGCGCACCAGGACTACTACCGAAACGCTAGAATCGTCGTTACCGAATACATCGACCGGCTGGAATTCGTGAGCGATGGCACCTTCTTTGAAGGCAAACCCGAAGACTACATCGAGGGAAAGAAAGTTCCCCGAAACTACCGCAATCCCTTTCTTGCCGAGGCGATGTCGCTGCTGAACATGATCGACACCATGGGGATCGGCATCCATGAGATGCATACCCGACAAGCGCGGCGCTATTTCCCGTTGCCGGATTACGACCTGAGCGAGGAGGATGCGGTAACGCTAACGATCCATGGCCGCGTCGTTGATCCGGCCTACAGTGAATGGCTCATGCAAAGGACTGATTTGCCGCTAATCGATATCTTGGCCCTCGACCGGGTGCAGAAAAAACTGCCAATTTCAAAGGGAGCCACTGCCCGCCTTCGGCGCGCCCGCCTGATAGAGGGCCGAAAGCCAAACCTACATGTATCCGCGCCAGTTGCCGATGCGTCATCACAACGAGCCAGATACATCAAAACCCGATCTCTCGATGACCGCCATTACCAAGGGCTGATCACCGATTTTCTAAGAAAGTTCGGCAGTGCTTCAAGAAAGGAGTTGGACGACCTGCTCTGGGACAAACTTGGCAATATTCTGGGGGATAACCAAAAACGCAATAAAATAGCGAACATAATCAGCAAGTTACGGATGAATGGTCAAATTGTGAATCTGGGTTCGAGAACGAAGCCGGTTTGGAGGCTGACAAGCGAAGAAAGAGAATTTAAGAAAGCCAAGTAATTTTTCTAAGAAAGAGAGCCCTGCCATGAAACTGAAATTCAAGGTCCAGCCCTACCAGACCAATGCTGTGCAGTCCGTTGTTGACTGTTTCGCGGGCCAGCCCAAGGGCGAGGGACCAAACTATCGTATCGACCCTGGCGTCAGCGACCAAGATGTTGACTTGGACCTGTACGAAGGTTTCCGAAATCCAGATCTTGCGCTGGAGGACGCGCAAATCCTCAAGAACGTCAATCGGGTGCAACAACGGCAGGCCCTCCCGCTCTCCGAGAGTCTAAGCCACTTCACCGCACTCGACGGCAAAGGCCAACGAAAATCCGCCCCTGCCGCATACAGCAAAAAAGCCCTCGCAGCCTCCAAGATCAATCTTGACATCGAGATGGAAACCGGCACCGGCAAGACGTACTGCTACATCAAGACGATTTTCGAAATGCACCAGCGCTATGGCTGGTCAAAGTTCATTGTCATGGTTCCGTCCATAGCCATTCGCGAGGGCGTTTATAAATCGTTCCAGATCACCGCGGAGCATTTCAATGAAAGCTATGGTCGCAAAGCGCGGTTCTTCATCTACAACTCCCGGCGCTTGCATGAACTTGAGAGCTTTTCATCCGATCCAGGCATCAATGTGATGATCATCAATATTCAGGCTTTCAATGCCCGCGGCAAGGACAATCGCCGCATCTATGAAGAGCTTGATGATTTTCAGTCGCGCAAGCCAATTGATGTGATCGCCGGCAATCGCCCTATTTTGATCCTTGACGAGCCACAGAAAATGGAAGGCAAAGCGACTACCGAGGCCTTGCCCAAGTTCAAACCACTTATGATATTGCGCTATTCCGCAACGCACCGCACCCAGCACCTTCGCATCCACCGCCTCGATGCGCTTGATGCATACAATCAGAAGCTTGTAAAAAAAATTGCGGTACGAGGCATTCAAGCTCGTGGTCTTGCTGGGACCAACGCTTATCTCTATCTTGAAGGCATAGATATCTCACAGCGGAAGCCAGTGGCGCGACTCGAATTTGAAATCAAGCAGAAGTCGGGGGCTATCAAGCGGCGACTGCGGAAATTGGATGACGGAGCCAATCTGTTCACAGCCTCGGGTGAACTCGACCAATACCGGGAAAATTTTATCCTTTCCGAGATCGATGCGAGAAGTGATGTGGTGGAATTCGTCAATGGGATCACTCTCCAAGCAGGTCAAGCCATTGGCAATATGAACGAGGGCGATATTCGCCGCATTCAGATCAGGGAAACAATCAGGGCGCATCTCGATCAGGAAAAACAACTTTTCTCCAAAGGAATCAAGGTACTTTCGCTATTTTTTATTGATGAAGTTGCAAAGTATCGAGATTACGGTCAAGACGATGAGAAAGGTGAGTATGCGCGTATATTTGAAGAAGAATATAGATTTCTAAAAGAGGAGTACCTGCGTGAGCTTCACCTCGACAATAAACCCTATTGGGAATACCTCGCAAGAATCGATGAAAAAATCACTCACAATGGTTATTTTTCAATCGACAAAAAGAGTAAACGGATGAAGAATCCAGAAGTCGGCAGACGGACCGTCGATTCGGATGATGTGGATGCGTATGACTTGATCCTGAAGGATAAAGAAAAGCTACTCTCGTTTGAAGAACCGACCCGTTTTATCTTCTCACATTCGGCACTGCGCGAAGGCTGGGATAACCCCAATGTGTTCGTAATGTGTATGCTTAAGCATAGCAACAATACCATCTCACGTCGCCAAGAAGTAGGCCGCGGTCTGCGCCTGTGCGTTGATCGCCATGGTGACCGCATGGATCATCCCGCTACAGTTCATGATATCAATGTTCTTACCGTGGTGGCCAGCGAAAGCTACACGGATTTTGTTGAAGGTCTACAAAAGGAGATTGTAGATACTCTGTCTTCCCGTCCAAACAAAGCAACCGAAGAGTATTTCACTGGAAAGATTATTGACACTGAGCAGGGGCCGCATACGGTTAGCCCGGAAATGGCCCGACAAATCGAGCGTTATTTGATTAGAAATGACTACACAGACGACGCCGATCAGATCACCCAAGCCTATTATGATGATCGTGACACCGGCAGCCGTGCCGAGCTGCCGGAAGAATTGGAACACCTTTCAGGTCAGGTATTCCAGTTAATAGATAGTGTCTTCAGCAAGGCCCAGCTTCAACAGCCAGTAGATTCCCGCAAATCCAAGACCAACAATCTCAACAGCAATTTTGAGAAGCAGGAATTCAAAGCGTTGTGGAATAGAATCAACAGAAAGGCAATTTACCGAGTTGACTTTGATTCGGGTGAATTGATCAGGAAATGCACCGAGAAACTAAACATGGAATTAAAGGTGACACCGCTTGAATACAAGATTGAACGTGGCAAGCAGGACCAATCGATGACAAGCGAAAAATTGAAGGACGGAAATGTATTTCAGGTAACAGAGACGAGCATTGAACGAGGCAGATCTGTCCACACCGGAGTTCGCTACGACCTTGTGGGCAAGATTTCAGAGCAATCGAAAATCACCCGCCTTACGTCAGCGCGAATCCTCAGTGAAATCGAATCGAATGTTTTCCAACAATTCAAGGAAAATCCGGAGCATTTTATTTCCGAAGCCAGCCGAATTATCAATGAACAAAAGGCAAGCACAATAATCGAGGATTTGGTTTATGACCAAACCGGCGAGAGCTATGACGCTGATATATTTGTCGCCGATCAGGCTGGGAAAGATCTTTCCCGGGCAGTCGGCAAGCTGAGCAATCACATTTATGACTATGCGGTCACCGACTCTGATGTGGAAAAGATATTTGTCAAAGAACTCGATACGAGTAACGAAATAACGGTCTACGCCAAGCTTCCCCGCGGCTTCCTCATTCCCACCCCCGTAGGTGACTACAATCCCGACTGGGCCATCTCTTTTAAGGAAGGTAGTGTTCGCCATGTCTATTTCGTGGCTGAAACCAAAGGCAGCATGTCGTCGATGTCCTTGCGCGGCATCGAAAAATCCAAGATTAACTGCGCCAGAAAATTTTTCGAGAAAGTCAGCCGAAACGTTTCCGAACATCCTGTGAAGTTCGATGTGGTTACCGACTTCGATACATTGCTGAACATTGTCCGCCCAGCGGCCCGACATGCTTGAATTGCGCTATGCTGCGACTCTGTCTTGGTTAATGGATTTATTGAAGGGATTGACGATGGGAAGACGATTGCTGTTTTTGGTGTTTGCCGGGCTTGTGGCTGGGCCAATGCCCGCCCTGGCCTGGGATGCGGTGGGGCATCGGGTTAGCGCGATGGTGGCGGTGGAGTTTTTGGCGCCGGGGGTTCGCGAGGAGCTGGTGGCGGTTTTGCGGGAGCATCCGCGCTTCCGGGAAGATTTTCTGGATGAGGTTCCAGGGTTTATCGATACCTCGGATCCGCGTGAGTTCGAGACTTGGCTGCTCGGCCAAGCGGCGTTTTGGCCCGATATTGCCCGGGGGCTGCCCCGGGGCGAGCGCGAGCGCTACCACCGCGGCAATTGGCATTACATCGACGGCGCCTGGGTGCGGGGCATGGCGACCATCCAGGGCAACAGTTATGTGGGCATTCGCCCGTTCGCCGATGTTGCCGGCAGGGAGGCGGCTTCGATTCGCTCGCAGCGCGATGTGGACAATATCGTGCTCGGGATCGATTACAACACGCGCCTGCTGTTCGA
>JAPOTO010000233.1:13640-18302 GCA_026709135.1 Gammaproteobacteria bacterium
CGGGCAACTGCCCGAGTTCGCCGCCGAAGTATTCGACGATTCCCTGCAGGCCGAGGCAAACGCCGAATATCGGCACTTCCCGCCCCAGCGCGGCTTCGATGGTCGCGGCCATGTCGTAGCGTTGCGGCGTCGCCGGCCCCGGCGACAGCACGAGCAGGTCCACCGGCTCGTTTTTCAACTGTTCCCGCGCCGCCGCCGGACGCAGCGTGAGCAACTCCGCGCCGAGGCGCCGGAAGCAGTCGCCAAGGCTGTGCACAAAGGAATCCTCGTGATCGACCATGAGTATGTGCAAGTGCCCGAACACAGACATTTCCCCACTCTCCGGTGATTTTTCCACCGCCGGCGCGGATGGCACGCCCTCGCCAATCGGCTTCACACTGACCCCCAAGGCCTGCATCAGCGCCCGGGCCTTGAGCCGGGTTTCCTGCTCTTCGGCCTCGGGGTTGGAATCGGCCAGCAGCGTGGCGCCGGCGCGCACCTCGGCGACGCCATCCTGGATGCGGATTGTGCGCAGGGTCAGGCCGGTGTTGAGATTGCCGTCGAAACCGATATGGCCGATGGCGCCGCCATACCAGCGCCGGGGCGATTTCTCGTGGCGTTCGAGATATTGCATGGCGGCGCGTTTCGGGGCGCCGGTGACGGTCACCGCCCAAGTGTGGGAAAGGAAGCCATCGAGCGCGTCGAACCCGGCTTTCAGGCGGCCCTTGACGTGATCGACGGTGTGGATGAGGCGCGAATACATCTCGATCTGCCGCCGCCCGACCACTTCCACCGTGCCGGGCTCGCAAATCCGGGCCTTGTCGTTGCGGTCAACATCGGTGCACATCGACAGCTCGGATTCTTCTTTCTTCGAGTTGAGCAGCCGGCGCACCTGCTCGGCGTCGCTGAGGGCGTCGCCGCCCCGGGCGATGGTGCCGGAAATCGGGCAGGTTTCGATGCAATCGCCTTCAACGCGGACGAACATTTCCGGCGAGGCGGCAACGAGATATTCGCGCTCGCCGAGGTTCATCAAGGCGCCATAGGGCGCGGGGTTGGTCTCGGCGAGCCGCTTGAACACCTTGGCGGGGCTGTCCTTGCAGGGGGCGAAGAAAGTCTGGCCGGGAACGACTTCAAACAGGTCGCCGCGGTGGAAATGCGCCTTCGCGCGCTTGACGCCGGCGGCGTATTCCCCCGCCTCGTGGTCGCATTCGCGGCTGACGCGGATCGCCGGCAGGAAGGGCGCGACTGGCCCGGCGCGCTTGAATCCGCCGGTGGTTTCGCCATGGATTTCGCGCCCCGGCTCGCGGCAGATGAAGTCGTAGTTGAACGCCCTGGCCTGTTCGAGCCGGTGGTCGGCGACGAGAATGCGGTCGGGCAGATAGAGCACGAGGTCGCGGCCGCCGGCTTCGCGCCGCTGATGCCGCTCGATGTCCTCGAACTGGAAAGTCAGGTCGTAGCCGAATGCGCCGTAAAGCCCGAGAAAGGGATCTTCCGCGCAGCGGAACCAGTCGACAACCGCGCGCAAAGCCGAGAACACGCTGTGCTGGCGGCTGCGCTGTTCCTCGCTGAAACTGGGGTCGGGGGGAAGAATACCGATCACCAGCGAGGAGAATCCGGCCCCAGCCGAAGCCCCGGCGCCGCCGTCGGCCGCTGCGGAATGGGCCTCCCGCCCGCGCGTCCCCACAGCCGCGGTCGAGCGTCCCCGCTTGATCGATTGCACGAAACCGCGGCCTTCAAACGCCCGCTCGACTTCGGCGAGCAATATCCCGCCGCGCCGGTTCAGCGCCTCGATTGTCAGCTCGCGGCCGCGGCCCATCAACCGCAATGGCGGATTGACGAAGCCGATGTCCCAGCGGGTGTAGCGGCCGGGATACTCGAAGCCCGAGCGCAGCAGCACGCCCGGCGAGGCATCGAGTTCATCGGCGAGGCTGTCCATGGCCGCGCCATACGCCAGCGCCTCCACCGACAAATGCACACGGACGCCGCCGGCGGTTTCGCGGCGGTACTGCCGGCCGGGTTCCAATCGCAAGGTTTCATTCGTTCCCATCACGGGTTCCTCCGCTTGGCCTGCCGGAGCCGTGATGGGAACTATTTTTGGAAGCAAACAGAACGACCGCCACAACTCCGGGCGGCCGGTGAAGAATTACTGAAGATTCCCCCGGCAGCCCGCGTTGGCAAACCACCAGAAGCTAAAATACCTATTCATGGGCGGGGACATTACGCCCATGCGCAACCGAAGTCAAGCCGAATTTTCCGGCCCCGATTCCCGCGGGATGACGGATGGCAAGACCGGGGCTGGCCGAAGCCACTCATGCCCTTCGGTTATTGCGCCCTACCTGAAAATCTTTCGACCCGCTAAGATGAATCGGATTTGTTTTTCGGCGCATACTTGGGCGCCTGCGCCACGGGAGAATGGGCATGAATTTTGATGGGCAAAACGTGCTGGTCACCGGCGGTTCCAGGGGGATTGGCAGGGCGGTTTCGCTGGCCTTCGCCGGGGCCGGGGCCAGGGTCGCGGTGGCTTACCGCGCAAACCACGCGGCGGCGCAGGCAACCCTCGCGCGATTGCCGGGCGACGGCCACATGCGGCTGGCAATGGATGTCGCCGAACCGGCGGCGGTGGAGGCGGGTGTCGAAGAAGTCGCGGCGAGGCTCGGCGGCATCGACATTCTGGTGAACAACGCCGGCATTGGCATATACCACCGCATCGCCGAGGATTCCTACGCCGACTGGCAACAGGCTTGGCGCGACACCCTCGCAACCAATCTGCTCGGCCCGGCCAATCTCTGCTTCTGCGCGGCGCGCGCGATGATCGCGCGGGGCGGCGGCAGAATCGTCAATATCACTTCCCGGGGCGCGTTCCGCGGCGAGCCGATCAAACCCGCCTACGGCGCCAGCAAGGCGGCGCTCAATTCGCTGAGCCAGTCGCTCGCCGCGGCGCTGGCGCCGCACAATATATTCGTCGGCGCGGTGGCGCCGGGATTCGTCAACACCGATCTCACCGCCGACCGGCTCAACAGCCCAGAGGGAGCGGAGATCCGCGCCCAAAGCCCGTTCAACCGCGTCGCCGAACCCGAAGAGGTCGCCCACGCGGTGCTGTTTCTGGCCTCGAAGGGCGCCGAGTTTTCAACCGGAACCATCATCGATGTGAACGGCGCTTCGCACTTTCGTTGAACAGCGAGAAGGTGGAACCGCCATGCTGCTGCTAATCGACCAGGCCCGTTGCCGGATCAACCGCCATGACTCGCTCGTGGTGGACCGGTTCGCGCTTGAAATCGGCCAGCACTGGTGCGTTTTCGGCCCGAACGGCGCCGGCAAGTCGCTGCTTGCCGCGCTCATCATGGGCCGCAGGCTCGAAAGCGGCGGCTGTGTCCGCTACCGGGATGGCTTCGACCCCGCCCGCGACATCCTGCCAGTTTCCTTTGAGGAGCAGCAGCGGCTGTGGCGGCGCGACGAGCGCCTCGACATCAGCGAGTTCAGCGCCGCAGCACAGGACCGGGGGACCACGGTTTCGGAACTGATCCGCGCCCCGCTGCCGGCGGCGGAGCAGGACGAAAGCCGCTTCGCCGCCCTCGCCGGCGAACTCGACCTGGCCGAACTGCTCGACCAGGGCATCCGCTTCCTGTCCTCGGGCCAGATCCGCCGCGCGCTCATCGCCCGGGCGCTGTACGGCCAGCATTCCCCGCGGGCGAAGCTGCTGATCTTCGACGAGCCGCTGGAGGCCGTCGACCGCGACTCCCGCGCCGGCATCGAGGCCACCATCGCCAGACATCTCGGCCCGGATTGCGCCAGCCTGCACCTGTGCCGCCGCGAGCGCGACCGCTTTCCCGGCGCCACCCACCTGCTCGTCATGGACGCATTGCGTGTGCGGCGGCAGGGCGCGATGGGCCCGACCGCTTGGGACGAGGCGGCCCGCAGCATCCGCCGCCGCCGGGGAGTTCCACAATCATTGCCCAAACCCCCCGGCCCGGTGCCGGCGGCGCAAGATTTGGATGCCGAAGCCAAGCTGATCGAATTGCGCGGCGTCAATGCGGGCTATGGCGAGCTGCGGGTGCTGCGCGATGTCCGTTGGACCATGGGTGCCGGCGACCATGTGCTGATCGAAGGGCCCAACGGCTGCGGCAAATCGACCCTGCTCAGCCTCATCGACGGCGAAAACCACAAGGGCTACGGGCAGGAGGTCTACCTGTTCGGCCGACGCAAGGGTGGCGGCGAAACCGTCTGGGAGATCAAGCGCCGCTTCGGGGTGGTGTCGAACGAATTGCACAACCGCTATGTCAAGGGCTGGAAAGTGCTCGATGTGGTGGTTTCCGGCTTTTTCGATTCAGTCGGGCTCTACGACGACAGCGGCGCCGGCGAGCGCGACCACGCCATCGCTTGGCTCGAAACCCTCGGCGTGGCGCATTTCGCCCAACGCCATTACCACCAGATCTCCTTCGGCCAGCAGCGGCTCGTGCTGCTCGCCCGGGCGATGGTGAAGCAGCCGGCGATCCTCATCCTCGACGAACCCTGCGTCGGCCTCGACGACCACCACCGGGACTTCATCCTCGCCATGCTCGATGTGATCGCCGCCCAAACACCCACCCGGCTGATCTACGTCAGCCATGTGCCCGATGAAAAGCCCGCTTGCATCAACCGCCACCTGCGGTTCGTGGCGGACGGGGCGGGCGGCTACCGGTTGGA
>JAPOTO010000191.1 GCA_026709135.1 Gammaproteobacteria bacterium
TGGAGGCTTCGGGCTCGACATCGTGTCTCGCACGCCCGCTGAACGCCACCCAGCCAGACGGCGACTAACGCTGTGCCTGTCATTCGTCATTTCGCGCGCAGAATGACGGTAAGCCGCTCTCGGAAGCTCCATCCGAATATCTTAGCGGAATTGCAGTATCATTTCCCCATGTTCAGGGCTTGCGCGAACCGCTTGTTTCGAGCCATTGGCGCGGTGTCGCTGATGGTTTTTGTGTGGATTCCGGCGCTGTCGCCGCAGCTGGCTTCCGGCTTGCCGGTGGTGGGGTTGTACCAGCAGCGCGTCGCCGTGGCGGACGAGAGCGCGGAGGAGCGCGGCCGGGCCTTCGCGCTCGCCTTCCGCCGGATGATTGTCAAGGTGACCGGCAACGAGGCGCGGCTTGAACACGCCGCCATCCGCGCCGCGGCGGATGCCGCCGGGGACTATGTGCAGGCTTTCGCCTACGCGACCGAGCGGGACGAAGGTCAAACTGGCGGCCAACGCTACCTCGAAGTGCAATTCTCCGCCCCGCTGATCAACGAATTGCTCGGCCGGGCGGACATTCCGGTGTGGGGCGGCAACCGCCCCAGCGTCCTGGTGTGGATGGCGCTGCAGGACAACACCGGCCGGCGCAGCCTGCTCAGCGCCGAAACCGGCCCGGAAATCATCGACCACATGCGCCGCTTCGGCGAGGAGCGCGGCCTGCCAATCCTGTTCCCGCTGCTCGATATCGAGGACCGCCGCGGGCTTTCCCCCGATGCGATCTGGGCCCAGGACGAGCTGGCGATCCGCGCCGCCAGCGAGCGCTACGACCCCGACAGCATTCTGGCCGGTCGCCTGCTGTTCACCCCCACCGGCGAACTCGTCGGCCTGTGGCAGTTCCTGTTCATGGGCGAGAGCGAAGTCTTCGATGGCTTCGCCAGCGGAATCGGGGAATATCTGGCGCCGCCACTGGCCAGGGTAACCCGCAGCTTGGCGGACTACTTCGCCCTGGATCCTGGCGGACCCGGCGGGCAAGCCATCCGCCTGCGGGTCGATGGCATCCGCGATTTCGCCGATTATTCGGCTTTGATCGCCTATGTCGATGGCATCGGCCTGGTGCAAACCGCCGATGTGGTGGCGGTCGATGGCGAGCGGCTCGAGCTCGCGCTCGATTTGCTTGGCGATGCCGAGCAGTTGTTCAACCTGATTTCCCTCGACCGGGATTTGCAGCCGGTTGGCGGCGGTCAGGCCGGCGTTTCCAACCTGCCGCACTATCGCTGGATGCGCTAGCGCGCCGGCGCGACTGCCATGCCTCCGGGACCCGAAGATCAATTGCCACTGGCGGTGGGCCTGGCCGACGAGGCCAATTTCGACAACTTCGTCGTGTCGCGGGAGAACCTCCAGATCGTCACTTGGCTGCGCGAGCCGGAAAGGCTCGATTCGCCAGTGCTGATATGGGGGCCTCCCGCATCGGGACGCACACATTTGCTGCAAGCCTGCTGCCATCTCGCGGGGAACCGCCGCGCGTTCTTCCTGCCGCTGCGGCACCGGCTGATAATGCGCCCGGAAATCCTCGACGACCTCGCGGAAATCGCGATGATCTGCATCGACGACGTGCAGTTGGCGGCTGGCGACGCGGACTGGGAAAGGGCGCTGGTGCGGTTGCTGAACAGCGTGAATCCGGCGGCTTCCCGGCTGGTGCTGGCGGCATCCGCGCCGGCGGCGAAGATCGGCTGGGCGCTCGCCGACCTGCGCTCGCGCCTGCAGCAGGCGCTGAGCTTCCGCCTGCATCCACTCAATGAAACCGGCATTCGCCAAGCTTTCACGCTGCGGGCGCGCAACCGCGGCCTGCGGCTCGATGATGGCGTGGTCGATTACATCTTTCTGCGCGCCGAGCGGCGGCTCGACGCGCTGATGGCGATCCTCGACCGCCTCGATGAAAGCTCGATTCGCCGCCAGCGCCATATCACCATACCCCAAGTGAAACGCATCTTGGGCTGGTAACTAGACCGGGCCTGGGTATTCGGCGCGCCAGCGGCGGATGAAGCTGATCAGTCCGGCGAAGATCAGCGCGCTCAGCAGAATCTGCGCCAGCCCCCAGGCCAGTCGCGCCGGGGCGAAAGCGAGAATCACCCCGTGGATGAAGTAAAGCTGGATGACAAAGCCCAGCCAGGCGTAGCTGCGCGGCCGCCCCCGGCGCAGACCGGGGAGCAGCGCGAGCAGGGGCAGGGCCTGGATCGTCCAGGCCGTGATTCCAGCCAGGCTGGCCATCGGCAGGCTCAGGCCGGTGCGGAGGAAAACGAGCAGCAGCAAGGCGGCGATGGCCGCGAGCGTGAACCGCCTCGCCCGGGCAAGCGGGGCGGGCAGGGTGGCGGAATCGCTCACCGCAGTTTGCGGGCGATCTCGGCGACGCGCTGGCCGAGCGCCTTGCACAATTCGGCTTCCTCTCCGCTGATTTCCCGGTCGCCGCCCGCGCCGGCGCAGTGGCTGGCGCCATAAGGCGTGCCGCCGCTGGTAGTGGTGCGCAGGGCTGGTTCGGTGTAGGGGATGCCGCAATAGATCATGCCGTGATGGAGCAGCGGCAGGGCCATGCTGAGCAAAGTGGTTTCCTGGCCGCCGTGGAGCGAGGAGGTGGAAGTGAATACTGCCGCGGGTTTGCCGGCGAGATCACCCGACGCCCAGATCGACCCGCCGCCATCGATGAAATACTTCAGCGGCGCCGCCATGTTGCCGAAGCGGGTGGGGCTGCCGAGGATCAAGCCGGCGCAGCCGCGCAAGTCGTCTTGAGCGCAATACACCGGGCCGGATTCGGGAACTTCGGGGGCGCTGCGCTCGACCGCCGCGGACACCGCCGGCACCGTGCGCAGGCGCGCCTCCATGCCTTCGGCCCGCTCGACGCCCCGGGCGATGAGCCGCGCCATCTTGCCAGTGGCGCCGAAGCGGGAGTAATACAAAACCAGTATGTAGGGGTCCACTCAAGCGCTCCCGGCGAGGCTTTCGGTCAGTTTTCCGGCGATCAGCGCCAGCGCCGCATCCGCGTCCATGGTGGATTTTTCCCCGCTGGCGCGGCAAGTGTGCTCGACCCCGCCGCCGGCCAGGGTGCGGGGGGAGACCACCAGCCGGTGGGGAATTCCGATCAATTCGGATTCGGCGAACTTCACCCCGGGGCTCGTCTTGCGGTCGCGGTCGTCGAGCAGGGTCTCGATGCCGGCTTGCCGGGCCCGCTCGTACAATGCCCCGGCCTTCCGCGCCACAGCCTCCGACTTGTGGGCGTCGATCTCGACGATGACCAGATCGAAAGGCGCCACGGCCGCGGGCCAGATGATGCCCCGGTCGTCGTGGTGCTGTTCGATGCACGCCGCCGCGAGCCGGGTCACGCCGATGCCGTAGCAGCCCATGTGCATTACCGTCGGCTTGCCCTGTTCGTTGAGCACGCTCGCGTTCATCGCCTCGCTGTATTTCGTGCCGAGCTGGAAGATGTGGCCGACTTCGATGCCCCGGCGGATGGTCAGTTCGCCTTTGCCGTCGGGGCTGCGGTCGCCCTCGCGCACGATGCGGATGTGGGCGGTCTCGTCGAAGCGGCAGTCCCGCCCCCAGTTGGCGTTGACCAGATGGTGGCGGTGGCGGTTGGCGCCGCAGATGAAATTCCGCAGTCCGGCGGCGCTCGGGTCGGCGATGATGCGGATGCCGAGGTCCCGCAGCGGGCCGAGCACCCCGGGGGCGCAGCCGAGGCGCTCGCGGATCAGCGCCGCCTCGGCGAAGCGCAGCGGCGAGCCGACGCCTTCGAGTTGCCGCGCCAAGGTTTCGTTGAGGCTCTGGTCGCCCCGCAGCAGCAAGGCGACGAGTTCCTCCCCCGGCGCGCCGCTGTCGTCGGCGGCGTGGACGATCAGGGTTTTCACCAGGCGCTTGGCCGAAACATCGAGCAAGCCGCAGACCGCCTCGATGCTCGTCGCCTCGCCGGTGTCGGTCGGGATGCTGGCGAGCGGCTCGGCCTGGTCGTCTGGCTCGGGAACGCCGCCGGTGGCGAGTTCGATGTTGGCGGCGTAGTCGCTCTCGGTGGAAAAGACGATCTCGTCTTCGCCGGAATCCGCTGGCGCGTGGAACTCATGGGAAGTCTTGCCGCCGATATTGCCTGAATCCGCGGCCACCGCCCGGTAGGCGAGGCCGAGCCGCTTGAGGATCGCCTCGTAGGCGCCGTGCATGTCGCGGTAGGTCGCTTCGAGGCAGGCTTGGCTGGCATGGAAGGAATAGGCGTCCTTCATGATGAATTCCCGCGCCCGCATGACGCCGAAGCGCGGGCGGCGCTCGTCGCGGAACTTGGTCTGGATCTGGTATAGCGTCAGCGGCAATTGCCGGTAGCTGTGGCATTCGTTGCGGATGATGTCGGTGACGACCTCCTCGTGGGTCGGCCCGAGGCAGAAATCCCGCTCGTGGCGGTCCTTGAGCCGCGCGAGTTCGGGCCCCATGCTCTCCCAGCGGCCCGACTCCCGCCACAGCTCGGCGGGTTGCACCATCGGCATCAATACTTCAAGTGCGCCGATCCGGTCCATTTCCTCGCGCACGATGTTGGCGATCTTGCGCACCACGCGCTGCCCGAGCGGCAACAGGGTGTAGACCCCGGCGGCGAGTTTGCGGATCATCCCCGCCCGCAGCATCAGGCGGTGGCTCACCAGCTCGGCCTCGGCGGGGGTTTCCTTCGCCGTGGCAAGGAGGAATTGACTCGTTCTCATTACGCTGGTTCCAAAGGATGCCGGGCGCGGAGTGCTTTACAGCGCGAAATCCTTCAGTTTTTTCAGGGGGGTGATCTTGACCCCGGTCGAGGCGGGCTTGCGCGGCACATCCATGAACTCGCCGGGTTTGAATGGGTTGGGCACGTTCTTGCGCGCCGGTCGGGCGGCTTTTTTCTGCGCCTGGATCTTGAGCAGGCCGGGCAGGATGAATTCCCCCGCGGCGCGTTTGCGGATATGCCGCTCGACTATCGAGCCGAGCTCGTCGAGCACCGCGGCGACTTGCTTGCGTTCCATGTTGGTGTTGCTGGCGATTTCATCGAGGATTTCCGCCTTGGTGTAGCGCTTGTGGATGGCTGGTGGCCTGCGTCGCCTCGCGGAATGGTTCGCATTGCGCCTGTTCATGTCCGGTTCCTGTTTCCGTGCCCGCAAGCCACCCCGCGCAATCCCTTCAGCGGATCGACCAAGTGCTTTCAAGCTAATGCATTTGACTAGGCTTTACAAGCGCTTTGCCGGCGGGCCGGGCTGTCCGCCCAGGGAACGCCCGTGGAATTCGCCCGAACTTGCGGGAGCTTCGGGCTTCGGCGGATAATTCCCGAACGGCGGGAAACGGCGGCAGTGAAGCGATGAAAGACAAGATCAGCAAAACCGATGCGCAGTGGCGCGATGAACTCGACCCGGAGGTTTACCGGATCACCCGGCAAAAGGGTACAGAGTTCGCTTTCAGCGGGCGCTACTGGGCGAGCAAGACGCCGGGGAAGTATCTCTGCGCGGCCTGCGGCGAGGAATTGTTCGACTCCGAGGCCAAGTACGATTCCGGTTCGGGTTGGCCGAGCTTCAGCGCGCCGGCGGATCCGGCGGCGGTGGAGGAAAAAACCGACCGCTCCCACGGCATGATCCGCACCGAGGTGCTGTGCAGCCGCTGCGATTCGCATCTTGGCCATGTTTTCCCCGACGGCCCGCCGGAAACCGGCCTGCGCTATTGCATCAATTCCGGCGCGCTGGACTTTCGCGAAGAAGACTGAACCCCCGCGATGCGGCATTATCGCGTGGTTCCGGTTCTGGGGTTGGCTGTCCCGCTGTCCGCCTTGCTGCCCGGCTGGGCCGCGGCCCAGCCGGCGGAAAACGCGATCCACTTCGGCGCGTATTTCGCCGAGGGCCGCTTCAACGGGCATTCCGACACGACCATCCGCTACCTGCCGGTGGGCTATCGCTGGCGGGGCGAACGCTGGGGCATTGAGGTGTTGGCCGCGGGCCTGTCGGTGACCGGCGTCGGCAATGTGCTCGTCAATGTCGGCGAAGTGACCCGGGCCATCGCCGGCTCGGCGGTGACCACCGAAACCGGGCTTGGCGACACGATTGCCGGGGTGAGCTACGCCATCGATCCGCTGGCCGGTTGGATGCCTTTCATCGATCTGCGGTTTGAGGCCAAAATCCCCACCGCGGACGAAAGCCGCAGCCTCGGCACCGGCGAGTTCGATTACAGCCTGCAAGTGGATTTGTCCCAGGCCATCGGCGAAATCACTTGGTTTGCCGGTTTCGGCCACAATTTCCGCGGCCGCAGCGACTTGTTCCCCGGCCTGCGCGACAACCGCTTTGTCCAGCTTGGCCTCGCGCGGCAACTCGCCAATGGCATAAGCGCGGGGGTGTTCTACGATTACCGCGAGGCGCCGGCGGATTTCGCCAGGGAGACCCACGAGATTTATCCTTATGCCAGTTTTCCCCTGGGCCGCGGCTGGTCGTTCACCGCCTTGATCGGCCGTGGATTCACCGAAGGCAGCGCCGACTACGCAGTCCAAGGCCAACTGGAATACCGGTTCTGATGGGAGCTTCCCCGAATTCGGCAGGATATCCGTGTACCGCTGGGAAGCTCTGACCAGGTCAGAGCTTCCCTAAAACCGCATGGGCTGAACCCTGGGGGGGAGAATCGGCGGCCGCTGCACGATGCGGCCGCGTTGCACCTGGGGCAGGTCCGGGCGGCGCAGGCGCTGGGGCCGCTGGACCGTGGCCGCCTCCACGGTTTCGATGGCGGATTCCGCCTGGGCCGGCTGGTTCTCGGCGAGATGGGCGATCAATTCGGCCCAGGATTCCGCGGCGGGCTTGGCTGGCGCGGCGGGCAATTCCGCATCCGCGGCTGGCGCTGAAGCATCCGGGGCGGCGGATTGCGTTGCCGGCCCGGGCCGGGCTTCCGGGGGGCGCTCCGGCGCTGGTTGCGGCGCCACCAGCCGAACGCTGTCATGCCCCGCCGCCGGCGGCAAATAGCCCTCGACGCTTTCCACCACGCGCTGGTAAATCACCGCGTCGTGCCGCAGGCGGGTTTGGATGGAATCGGTGATCGATACTTCCGCGGGGTGGCTGGCGGCGAATTCCGGCGCGCTGACGACGGCTGGCGGAGGCAGCACTGGCTCGGGCGCGGCCATTCTCGGTATGTCCGCCTCGACGATCCGCTCCGCTATGGGCACCGCGTCGGCCCGGGGGCGGATGCGCACTTCGCCGGCATCGCCAAGCCAGGGTTTGAACCCAGTTCCGCCAAGGCCGCTGCCCGGCAGTGCCTCGGGCAGGGCGCCAGTGCCACCGAAACCGCTGCCCTCGTCCTCCTCCCCGCCGAAGCGGAAACCGCCCGAACCACCGGCGTAAAGCAGCACCGCCAGCACCGCGAGCAGGGCCGGCAGCAGCTTTTGCCATTTGGCCGCACCAGGCGTCATCCCAAGCATCAATTCTCGTCCCCGGACCGCGCGGCGCCGCCAGCTTCCAGTTCCAGGCCCCGCTGCCGCGCCGTGTAGTTGAAGATACCAAAGTTTATCCGATAGCCGGCATCTTTTCGAGCATTATCCGCCCGCTGCAAGGCCAGCGCCCGCCGGTTCAGCCGGGTCAACGCCTCCATGCCGAGTTCATTGGCGAGCGCCTTCAACTCGGCAACCGAATCCGGGCTCAGCCGGTCGTAATAGACGCTGCGGTCGAAGTGGGGCGCTTTGCCCCCGGCGAGGTTTTCGGCGCCGGCGGCGATGTGGTCGCGCAGATTCTTGCCAAAGAAGAACAGCTTCTCGTCAAAGCCCTTCTCCGGGGTGAAGGCGCCGGTGTTGAGCGCGACGCGGTCCCCGTCGAGCCGGGCGACGCCAAGCTGGATCCATTCATCGAGAATCACCCGGGGGCGGATGTTCCCGCGGCAGACTTCGGCCACCAGCGCGTCGAAGCCGGGCCGCTCCCCGTCCGCGGTTTTGAGCGGCAGCGCCCGGGGCGAGCCATCGTCTTCAACATAGCGCGGGGAACCAAGCCAGGCGGCCACAAGTTGCGCGCCGAGCGAAGCCGCCGCCGCCGGCCGAGTCACCTCTTGGGGTTCGTTCCGCAGCCGCTTGATGTCCTTGCGGTGAATGCCGGTGAGCAGATTGACCCGGCTGTCGGAAAGCGGCGCGCCGCCAACCGCGAACTCGGACTCGGCGACTTCCACATAAACCGATTTAAGAATACGCAGCAGCAGCGGATAAGTAAGTTGATGGGCGATGAGCAGGCGCACCAAGGGACGCAACAGACCCCGCAGCGCGTCAAGCAATCGCGGCGGCGGCAACTCCGGCGGCATGGGCGGTGTCTGGTTCATTGCGGGTAGTATACCCACCACTGGGAAAAATTCCCACAATGCGGCCCAAAACCACAGCAATTCGCATGGTTTTACGAAACATGAATTTTTCCGGGGCCGGCATAGCACGAGTCGCCGTCCGCTGAACACGGTCCACCGGACGGCGACGAATCGAAGCCCCAAACCTAAAGGCCAAAAATTCATGATCCCCTGTCATATACCCGTCACATTTTATGCGCTATACTGCGTGGGAATTTTTCCCACCAAGGATGCGCGAGCGAAGGAGCAGGGATTGTGAACGCGAATCAGGCAAGCATTTCGGACTATTTCGCTTCGGCCCCGCCAGTGGCCCGGGCCGCCGCGTCACCCCGCTGGTTCACCGCCACCGAACGGCCACTCGTCGAGCCGGATGGTTATCTGACTCTGCCGAACGGCGCCCGCATCGCCTGGGACAGCTTTGGCGACAGCGATGGCTTCCCCCTGCTGTATTTCCACGACTCCGGCAGTTCGCGGCTCGAGGCCGCGCTGCTGCATCAAAGCGCCCAGCGCTGCGGCTACCGCCTGATCGCCTTCGACCGGCCCGGCGTCGGCCGCTCCGACTACTTCGTCTGCAAGTCGCCAAAGGCGTTCTGCGAGAACCTGCTGCCCGTGCTTGGCAAGCTCGGCATCGGCCGCTTTGGCATCGTTTCCAAGGGTGGCGGCGGCATCTACGCGCTGCAAATCTGCCGCATGAGCCCGGAGCGGGTCGCCGCCCAGGTCAATCTGGCCGGCATTCCGGTTCGCGCCCTCGCTTCCCCCCGGGGCTTGTGCGCCGCGCTCGCGGGCATGGCGCCATCCGCCATCGGCGCCTTGTTGCGCCTTAAACCATTCTTCTCGCCGGACGCCCCCGGCAGCGTGCTCGAGAAACTGCGGGAGGAATTGAGTTTTTCCGACAAGAAAATGCTGGCCAGGCCCGAGGTGGCCAATATCCTCGAGGCCGACCAGGCGGAATCGGTGCGCGCCGGCTACCGCGGCATGGCCCAGGATCTCGCCATCAGTTTCCGCAAGCTCGATGTGCCGCTTGAGGAAATCGCCATCCCCACCGAAATCTGGCACGGCTGCGCCGACCGCCTCACCCTGCGCGCCGATTGCGAGTATCTCGCCTCGCGGCTGCCGAGGGCGCGGCTGCACCGCGTTTCCCAGAGCGGCCACTTCTTCTTCATCCAGCACATGGACCAGGTTTTCGGCAGCCTGCGCCGCAACCTCGGCGAGATCGCCTTCGCGCTCAATTGAACCCCCTCTTTCGATGTGGGAAAATCCGCCGGCTTCCGGCATCGGCAGGGCTTGGCTTGATCAGGTTCTAGCCCCGGCGGATTTCCAGCAACGAAAGGGACGATGGACCGATGCGAGTTTCAGTGAGTGGCGCCGAAGGTCTCGAGCGAAAACTGACGATTGAAGTGCCCGCCGACGAAGTCGATTCGAGCGTCGAGGCGCGCCTGCGCGAAACCGCCCGCACCGTGCGGCTCAATGGCTTCCGCAAGGGCAAGGTGCCGCTTGGCATCGTCAGGAAGCGCTTCGGCCCCGGCATCCGCCGGGAAGTCGTCGGCGATTTGATGAGCCGCAGCTTCGTCGAGGCGGTGCAACAGGAAAAGCTGCGGCCCGCCGGCCAGCCCAAAATCGAGCTGTCTGATTCCGCCGAGGGCGGGGATTTGCGTTTCGCCGCGGTTTTCGAGGTCTATCCCGAGGTTGAACTGCCGGATTTTTCGCGCATCAAGCTCGAAAACCTCACCGCCGAAGTCACCCCCGCCGATGTCGAAAAAATGGTCGAAACCCTGCGCCGCCAGCGCCAGACTTTCGAGCCGGTCGAGCGCGCCGCCGCCGATGGCGACCTCGTGAACATCGATTTCAACGGCCGTGTCGACGGCGAGGAATTCGACGGCGGCAAGGGTGAGAACAGCGGCCTGCTGCTCGGCTCGGAGCGCATGATTCCAGGTTTTGAAGACGCCATCAAAGGCCGCGCCCCCGGCGAGGAATTCAACTGCGAGCTGCAATTCCCCGCCGAGTACCACCAGGCGGAACTCGCCGGCAAGGACGTTGCCTTCGACATCAAACTCAATGGCGTTCGCGAGCCGCGCCTGCCGGAGGTCGATGAGGACTTCTACCGCAGCTTCGGCGTCGAGGAAGGCGGCGAGGAGGCCTTCCACCAGGAAATCGCCCGCAACATGGAGCGCGAATTGAAAACCGCCCAGCGCCGACGGATGAAAAACCAGATCTCCGAAGCCGTCGTAAAGCGGGCCAACATCCCATTGCCCGAATCGCTGCTCGCGGAGGAAGTTCAGCGGCTGCGCAAGGAGATGGGCGAAAGACTCGGCGGCGGGCAATCGCCCGAACTGCCCCAGGATTGGTTGCGCGATCAGGCCAGGGGCCGGCTGGCGATGACGCTGATCATGACGGAAATCGTCAGCGCCAACGCGCTCAAGGCCGACCCGGCGCGGGTGCGGCAAGCCATCGAAGAGCTCGCCTCGACCTACGAATCCCCGGAGGAAGTCATCCAGTGGTATTATGGCCAGCAAGAGCAATTGTCGGGCATCGAATCCTCGGTGCTCGAAGATCAGGCTTTCGACTTCATCGCCGAGCGGGTGAAATTGACCGAAAAAGCGGTTTCCTACGAGGAAGCCATCCGGGCTTGAAGCCCGCCGACCATCCCGGCCGGAGTGGGCCGACGAGGAACGCTTTGCCATGCATCCAATCCAGTCCCCAGACCAGCCGCGGATCGATTCCCGCGGCCGGCCGGCGCCGCGGGCCGCGCTCGTTCCCATCGTGGTCGAGCAGACCTCGCTTGGCGAGCGCTCCTATGACATTTTTTCGCGGATGCTCAAAGACCGGGTGATTTTCCTCACCGGCCCGGTCGAGGACCACATGGCGAACCTGATCGTGGCGCAGATGCTGTTCCTCGAATCCGACAACCCCGACAAGGACATCCACCTCTACATCAATTCCCCCGGCGGTTCGGTGAGCGCGGGGCTTTCGATCTACGACACCATGCAGTTCATCCGCCCCGAAGTCAGCACGATGTGCGTGGGCCACGCGGCGAGCATGGGGGCGGTGCTGCTCGCCGGCGGCGCGCCGGGCAAGCGCTTCGTCCTGCCGCATTCCCGGGTGATGATCCATCAGCCCAGCGGCGGCGCCCAAGGCCAGGCCAGCGATATCGAAATCCAGGCCAACGAGATCGTCAGGATCCGCAAAATCCTCAACGATCTGCTCGCCCGCCACACCGGCAAAGATGTCAAAGCCATCGCCCGGGACACCGAGCGCGACCATTTCATGAATGCCGAGCAGGCGCTCGCCTACGGCCTGGTGGATAAAGTTATCGACAAGCGGGTAGATAATAAGGCTAGCGAGGGCAACTAGGGAGGCTCCGCGAGTCGGAGCATCCAAGCGGCGCAGGGAAGCCCACTCAGCCTGGACAACCAACAATGGCGGACAATCGTTACAACAAGGGCGGCGGCGAACTGCTCAACTGCTCGTTTTGCGGCAAATCCCAGCATGAGGTGCGCAAGCTCATCGCCGGCCCCTCGGTCTATATCTGCAACGAATGCGTCGACCTCTGCAACGACATCATCCGCGAGGAGAACGACGTCAAGGAAGCCGGCTCCAGCGGCCGCCGGCTGCCGGTGCCCGAGGAAATCAAGCGCACCCTCGACGAATACGTCATCGGCCAGGAAAACGCCAAGAAAGTGCTGGCGGTCGCGGTCTACAACCACTACAAGCGGCTGCGCTCGGAGCGCCCCGGCTCCGATGTCGAGCTCGGCAAGAGCAACATCCTGATGATCGGGCCGACTGGCACGGGCAAGACCCTGCTCGCCGAAACCCTCGCCCGGCTGCTCGAGGTGCCCTTCACCATCGCCGACGCCACCACGCTCACCGAGGCGGGTTATGTCGGCGAGGATGTCGAGAACATCATCCAGAAACTGCTGCAGAAATGCGATTACGATGTGGACCGGGCCCAGATCGGCATCGTCTACATCGACGAGATCGACAAGCTCTCGCGCAAGTCCGACAACCCCTCGATCACCCGGGACGTGTCCGGCGAAGGCGTGCAGCAGGCGCTGCTCAAGCTGATTGAGGGCACCGTCGCCTCGGTGCCGCCCCAGGGCGGGCGCAAGCATCCCCAGCAGGAGTTCCTCCAAGTCGACACTTCCAACATCCTGTTCATCTGCGGCGGCGCTTTCGCCGGCCTCGACAAGATCATCCGCGCCCGGTCGGACAAGTCCGGCATCGGCTTCACCGCCGAGGTGCGCTCCGCCGCGGAGAAGAGCCAGCTCGGCGATACCCTGCGCGAGGTCGAGCCGGAGGATTTGATCAAGTACGGCCTGATTCCCGAGTTCGTCGGCCGCCTGCCGATGATCGCCACCCTCGACGAGCTCGACCTCGAAGCCCTCGTGCGAATCATCCGCGAGCCGCGCAATTCGCTCACGCGGCAGTACGAGCGGCTGCTTGAAATGGACGCGGTCGAGATACAGTTCCGCGACGACGCCCTCGTCGCCATCGCCGAGAAGGCCCAGCAACGCAAGACCGGCGCGCGGGGCCTGCGCTCGATCATGGAAACCGTGCTGCTCGACACCATGTACGACATCCCGTCGCTGGAGAATGTCAGCAAAGTCATCATCGACGCCGCGGTGATCCGCGGTGAGTCGGAGCCTTTGCTGATGTACGAGAACATCAAGCAGCCGAGCCTCTCCCGGGCCACTTAGGGAAGCTCTGATTAAGTCAGAGCTTCCCCGCGGCACAAGGATGTGCCGCCGGATTCGATGACGCAAGTCATTGAATCCGCGAGCAAAACAAAACCACGCTTTTGTTTTGCGACAATGAAAAACTCCATGGATGGAGTTTTTCAGAGCATACTTAGCCACCTAGCAACTCGGCCCCAGCCGGAACCAGGCGAGAAACATGACCGAAACCAGTGCCGCGAACGAAACCGCCAGCCTGCCGCTGCTGCCTTTGCGCGATGTGGTGGTTTATCCACAGATTGTGCAGCCGCTGTTCGTGGGCCGCCCCCGCTCCCAGCGGGGGCTCGAGGTCGCGATGGCCCACGACAAGCAGATTCTGCTCGTGGCCCAGCGCGACCCGGCCGAGGACGATCCCGGCGCGGCGGAATTGTTCGAGGTGGGCACCGTGGCGGCGATCCTCCAGCTCGTCCGCCTGCCCGATGGCACCGTCAAGCTGCTTGTCGAGGGCCTGCAGCGGGCGCGGCTGAGCGGGTTGCGGCTCGAAGGCGATTTTTACCGCGCCGAATGCGAAGCGCTGCCCTCGGTGGAGGCTCCCGAGGACGAGGCCCGGCTGCTCGTGCGCTCGCTGCTCACCCAGTTCGACCAGTACCTGCAACTGAGCAAGAAAATCCCGCCGGAAGTGATGACTTCGATCTCCGGCATCGACGAGCCGGGGCGGCTCGTCGACACGATCATCTCGCATCTTTCCCTCAAGCTACCGCAGAAGCAGCAACTGCTCGAACAGGTTGATGTCCAGGCCCGCATCGAACTGATGATGGGGCTGATCGAGCACGAGATCGATCTGCTCCAGGTCGAAAAGCGCATCCGCGGCCGGGTCAAGAAGCAGATGGAGAAAAGCCAGCGCGAGTATTACCTCAACGAGCAGATGAAGGCCATCCAGAAGGAAATGGGCGAGCTCGAAAACGCCCCCAACGAGGCCGACGAGCTGAAGCAGAAGATCGAGCAGTCGGGCATGCCGAAGGAGGCGATGGGCAAGGCCCTGGCGGAATGGAAAAAGCTGAAGCTGATGTCGCCGATGTCCTCCGAGGCCTCGGTGGTGCGCACCTACCTCGACTGGATGACTTCGATGCCCTGGAAGAAGCGCAGCAAGGTGCGCCTCGATCTCGCCAAGGCCGAGGAGATCCTCGAGGCCGACCATTACGGGCTCGATGAAGTCAAAGAGCGGGTGCTCGAATATCTTGCGGTGCAGAAGCGGGTGAAGAAGCTCAAGGGGCCGATCCTCTGCCTCACCGGGCCGCCGGGAGTTGGCAAGACCTCGCTCGGCGAGTCGATCGCCCGGGCCACCAACCGCAAGTTCGCCCGCATGGCGCTTGGCGGCGTCCGCGACGAGGCCGAAATCCGCGGCCACCGCCGCACCTACATCGGCTCGCTGCCCGGCAAGCTGCTGCAGAAGCTGTCCAAGGTTGGCGTGCGCAACCCGCTGTTCCTGCTCGATGAAGTCGACAAGATGGGGATGGACATCCGCGGCGACCCGGCATCGGCCCTGCTCGAAGTCCTCGACCCGGAGCAGAACCACAGCTTCAGCGACCACTACCTCGAGGTCGATTACGACCTGTCCGATGTGCTGTTCATCTGCACCTCGAACACCATGGACATTCCCGACCCCTTGCTCGACCGGATGGAAGTGATCCGCATCCCAGGCTACACCGAGGAGGAAAAGATCGGCATCGCCCAGCGCTATCTGCTGCCCAAGCAGAAGAAAAGCAATGGCATCGCCGATGGCGAACTCGAAATCGGCGAAGAATCGCTGCGCGAGCTGATCCGCTGCTACACCCGGGAGGCCGGGGTGCGCGGGTTCGAGCGCGAAATCGCCAAAATCTGCCGCAAAGTGGTCAAGGACAACACCCTCGCGGGCAACGCGGCGCCCACCGCCATCAGCTCGGAAATGCTCGAGAAGTATTGCGGCGTGCGCAAATACGACCACAGCAAGGCCGTGGGCGAGAACAAGATCGGCCAGGTCAACGGCCTCGCCTGGACCCGGGTCGGCGGCGAATTGCTGACCATCGAGGCGAGCGCGGTGGAAGGCAAGGGCAAGACGATCAAGACCGGCTCGCTCGGCGATGTCATGCAGGAGTCGATCCAGGCGGCGCTGACCGTGGTTCGCTCCCGGGCCGCCACCCTTGGGGTGAATCCGGATTTTCACGAAAAGAGCGATATTCATATCCACGTCCCCGAAGGCGCGACGCCGAAGGACGGCCCCAGCGCCGGGGTGGGGATGTGCGTGGCGCTGGTTTCGGTGCTGACCGCGATTCCGGTGCGGGCCGACGTCGCCATGACCGGGGAAATCACCCTGCGCGGCCAGGTGCTGCGGATCGGCGGCCTGAAGGAAAAACTGCTCGCCGCGCACCGGGCGAACATCAAGACCGTGGTCATTCCCGCGGAAAACGAGCGCGACCTGATCGAGATCCCCGACAACATCAAGTCAGAACTCGAAATCGTGCCGGTCGAATGGATCGATCAAGTGCTCGAAGTCTCGCTCCAGCGCATGCCGGTTCCGCTGCGCGAGACCGATCTCGCCATCAAGAAGCGGGACGGCGAAAGCAAGGATGTGGACGGCGGCGACGGCAAGTCCATCAGCACGCACTGAAGCGGCGAGACCCGGCAGTGGCCGATATCGGGCGGAATTCACCGGCTATGGCTTGACACTTCTTTTGCGCTGCTGATATAAAATCGCCCTAGCAGAGGCGGTGCTTTCGGATTGGACGCAATCAAGGAAAACACGTCTGCAACAACGAATATCCAACCAACTCCGACAGGGGATAAGTATGAACAAATCTGAATTGATCGACGTCGTCGCCCAGAATGCCGGCGTCACCAAATCGAGCGCGGGTGACGCGGTTGAGGCAACCTTGGCGGCGATAAGCGCGGCCCTCGCCAGCGGCGACACCGTTGCGCTCGTGGGTTTCGGCACTTTTTCCGTGCGGGAGCGCGGCGCGCGCACGGGACGCAACCCTCGCACTGGCGAAACCATCTCCATCAAAGCGTCGAAGATCCCCGCTTTCAAGGCCGGCAAGGCATTGAAGGACGCGGTGTCCTGAGCGGATCGGCAAACCGGCAAAACCAACAAAAAAATCAGCGCGGAAAGAAGTACGGAGTTTGAATGGGCGCGTCCCGACGCGCCCATTTTTGATTGCGTAAGCCAGCGCGAGTTAACCCGGCGCGAGCGGCGGTTTGGCGGGGAGTGGCCAACCGGTTCACAGGCCGCGGGCGGACAAAACCATGCTGCAAAACATCCGGGACAATTCCCAGGGGCTGATCGCCAAGGTCATCATCGGCCTCATCGTCGCGGTGTTCGCGCTGTGGGGGGTGGAGGGAATCATCGGCGGCCTCATCACCACGCCGCCCATCGCCGAAGTCAACGGCGAGGAAATCAACGAATTGCAACTGCAAAACAGCATGCAGCAGGTGCTCGCCTCGGTCGGCGCCGATGCCGCCGCCTCGCTCGACCCGGGCTTTGTTGAAGACATCGCCCTAAATCAGTTGATCGACGAAGTCCTGCTGCGGCAGAGCGCCGACCGTTCGGCGCTCGCGGTATCGAGCGAGCGTATCGACCGTTTCATTCTCAATTCGCCGCAGTTCCAGATCGATGGCGTGTTCGATCAGGATCTCGCCGTGCGCACCATGGCCAGCATGGGTTTTTCCGCGCCGCTGTACCGGGAGGATCTCGCCCGCCGCATGGCCCTGTCCCAAATCGCCAACGCCTACGCGGCCTCGAACTTCCTCACCGAAGGCGAGCTTGAACAACTGATCGCGTTGCAGCGGCAAACCCGCGACTTCCGCTATATCGCCGTTCCCATGGGCGCCCGCACCCTCGACGAGGCCATATCCCCAGGCAGCATCGCGGACTATTACGCGGCGAACCAGGAACAATTCCGCGAGCCGGAAAGCATCGTGGCGCGGTATGTCGCGCTCGACCAGGACGCGATCAGCGGGGAAATCGAGGTGGCGCCGGAAGAGCTGCTCGCCCAGTACGAACGCGAACGCGGCGAGTACCAGGGTGCGGTCGAAAAACGCGCCTCGCACATCCTGTTCGAAACCTTCGGCATGACCCAAGCCGAAGCCACGGCCGCGGCCGAGGCGGCGAAACAGCGGCTCGACGACGGCGAGGATTTCGCCGCCCTCGCGCTTGAACTATCCAGCGACACGATTTCCGCTAGAGCCGGCGGCGATATCGGCTACACCGACGGCACGGCGTTTCCCCCGGAAGTCGAGCAAGCGCTGAATGAACTTTCCCTTGGCGAAATTTCCGGCCCGGTGACGAGCGAATTCGGCGTGCATATCGTGCAACTGACCGAAGACGCCGAAAACGAATATCCGCCTTTCGAGGAAGTCTCCGCCCGCATCGAGCGCGAATTGAAGCGCGCGGAAGTCGAACTGATCTACGCCGGCCGGCTCGAAGAACTGTCCAACCTCGCTTTTGAGAGCGGCGACTTGAGCGGCATTTCAACGCAACTCGGCCTGCCGGTGATGACCAGCGAGCCGATCGGCCGCATCGGCGGCGCCGATATCTTCGCCGACCCGGCGGTGGTCGAAGCGCTGTTCTCCGACGAAGTGCTGCTCGATGGCAACAACAGCGAGGTAATCGAACTCGACAACACCCGCGCCGCGGTGGTGCGGGTCGAGCAGTTCAACGAATCCCGCATCCGCCCGCTTGAGGAAGTCGAGGCCGAAATCACCGTGCTGCTGCGGACCGAAAGGGAGCGCGAAGCCGCCGCGAACCTTGGCGGCACCGTTCTCGCCGCCCTCGAGGCGGGAGACGACGTCGATGCCTTGCTCGACCTCAACGGACTCGAATGGACCGGGGCCGAGGCCACCGCGCGCAACAGTTTCACCGTCAACCCCGAGCTGATCGAGCATGTCTTCGCCATGCCCCGGCCCGAAGGCGCGCCGCGATACGGCGGCACCGTCCTCGCCAACGGCACCTACGTCGCAGTGGAGCTGACCGCGGTCAACCCCGGCGCGGTCGATGAAATTCCCGAAGACCAGCGCCGCGGCCTGATGGATTCCCTCACCGCCGACCTCGGCAACAACGACTTCCAGCGCTACCTGCAAACCCTCCGCGAAGACGCCGAAATCACCCGCAGCCAACCCACCACCTTCGACGACCCCGCACCACTCACACCCTGAGACCACCGCCATTCCGCCCCACTCGCGGAACTTGCGTCAAAATGGCATCAACCGCGGGAGATTCTGC